>CAVAPI010000074.1:0-10483 GCA_963590445.1 Lachnospiraceae bacterium
TGGCTTAGCCGTTCTTCTTGTAGCTGGTTACTGCCCAAAGGTCGATGGCAGCGGCCATTGTGGCAAGCGTTATGAGGGGCTGGATGATGTCGCTAAGGGTTCCGCCGCGCACGAATATGGTGCGCATGATGTCGATATAGTGACGTATGGGGTTTATTAAGGTCAGCGTCTGCGCCCATTCGGGCATGCTGCGCACGGGAGTGAACAGTCCGCTCAGCAGCATCATGCACACTACAAAGAACCACATTACGAATATGGCTTGCTGCATGGTGTCGCTGATGTTGGATATCACGAGCCCCAAACCGCTCACGGTCAAGGCAAAAAGCATGGAGGCAAGGTAGAGCAGACCGATGTTGCCCGCGGGGACTATGCCATAAACGAGCCACGAAAGCAGGAAGCAGAGCGTAAGAACGAGTGTTCCGACAATCCAGTAGGGCAGCAGTTTGGACGCAATGAAGCAGCTGCGGCTCACTGGGGTCACGTTTATTTGTTCGATGGTGCCTTTTTCCTTTTCGCCGACAATGTTGAGGGCGGGCAGAAAACCGCACAGCATCAATACGAGTATCGACATCAGGGCCGGTATCATAAACACTTTGTAGTCGAGATGCTTGTTGTAAAGGTTCAGTTCCGTTATGTTCATCTGCGGCGTGGCGGCGTTTGCGAGGTCCTGGGCGATGATGTTCGACAGGTAGGAAGCACCCATGCCGCCCTTTGTGCCGTTCATCGCATTGGCGGCAACGAGCACCTGGGGAGTCTTGCCCTGTGAGATGTCGCGGCTGAAGTGGCGCGGTATTGTCACTATGACGTCGCAACCGGCCTCTTCCATGCCGTGTATGGCTGTGGCATTGTCACTCTTCAGTCCGCAGAAGGTGAAGTGTCCTGATGCTTCTATGCGGTGTGTGAGCCTTGCGGAGCGCACGCTGCGGTCGAGGTCAACCACACTTACGCGTATGTTCTTTACCTCCATGTTCATCACCCATGGCATTACACACATGATAACTATGGGGAACATGAGAAGCAGACGCGGCAGGAAAGCGTTGCGGCGTATCTGCAAAAATTCCTTTTTCACTAAGTATTTCAGCATATTGCTACTCGTTTTTGCACAGTCAATTATGGTTTCAGTTCTTTTTGGCGAATGTCAGGAGTGATGCGGTCACCAGTGTTGTGGCCATAACGCACAGCACGCCAATCTCGGTGGCTATGGTTTCAAGTCCCACGCCCATAATCATGAGCTTGCGTATGGCCGAAATGTACCATCGGGCCGGCACTATAGCCGACAGCCACTGCAGCACTTCGGGCATGCTTTCAATCGGGTAAATCATGCCCGACAGCAGCAGTGTGGGCATCATCAGCACTATTGCCGAACCGAGAAGAGCCGCCAACTGTGTCTTGGTGGCAATGCTTATGAGCAGTCCGAGCGACAGCGCGAGCAGAATGTAGAGCAGCGACACGAGGAAAATGCTTGCTATGCTGCCCCGAACCGGAACGTCGAGCACCCAATACGACAGCGACAGTATGCAGCAAAGTATGCACAGCGACAGCACAATGTAGGGGAACATTTTCGCAACTATCACCGTCAGCGGCCGCACGGGCGACACAAGGAGCACGTCCATTGTGCCCTTTTCCTTCTCGCGCACTATGCTCACCGAGGTCATCAGGGCGCATATCAGCAGCAAAAGCATGCCCATGATGCCCGGAACAAAGTTGTATGCGCTGCGCATCTGCGGGTTGTAGAGCATTTTTGTAGTCACAGGCATTGTGTTTGTGCCTGCCGCAAGCGTCTGTTTGGCGTAGTTGGCCTGTTGCACGGCCATGTTGGGGTCGGCGGCATCCATGATTAGCTGTACCGAAGCACCGCCTGTGGTCAGCTTGTCGGCGAAACGCTGTCCGAACACGATGCCCATGTCGGCCTTGCGGGCGCATATCAGCCGTTCCGCTTCGGCAGGTGTGCCCACGGTGTTGGTTATTGTGAAGTATTCCGAAGCCCCCAGACGGTCGATGGCCTGGCGTGTGGCGTTGTCTAACGAAGAAGTCACCACCACCGTCCTCACGTTCTTCACGTCGGTAGATATGGCAAAGCCGAACAGGAGTATCATGGTTACGGGCATGCCGAACAGTATCAGCACCGTTCGTGGGTCGCGCAGTATGTGGCGTGTTTCCTTTATGATAAAATGTATGAACGCTTTCATGGCTGTAAGTGGTTAGTTACGTTTCGCTTGACGCGCCAGATAGGTGAACAGACTGTCCATGTCGGCCATGCCGTAGCGTGACTTCAGCTCGGCCGGAGTGCCCATCGCGCTTATCTTACCGTCCACCATAATGGAGATGCGGTCGCAGTATTCGGCCTCGTCCATGTAGTGCGTGGTCACGAAAACGGTGATGCCGCGCCGAGCAGCGGCACGTATCAGTTGCCAGAACTGGTGGCGTGTGGCAGGGTCAACACCTCCTGTAGGCTCGTCGAGAAACACCACTTCGGGTTCGTGGAAGATGCTTACCGAGAAGGCAAGCTTCTGTTTCCATCCCAAAGGCAGCTGCCCCACTATGGTGTCGCGGTGGCTGGTGAAGTCGAGACGTTTGAGCAGCTCTTCTGTCTTTTGCCTTATGTCGCAGCTCTTCATGCCGTATATGCCGCCGAACAGCTCGATGTTTTCGCCCACGGTGAGGTCGTCATACAGCGAAAACCGCTGGCTCATGTAGCCTATGTGCCGTTTTACCTGCTCGTGCTGGCTGCTTACGTCATAGCCGGCCACCGTGCCGTGACCGCTTGTGGGCTGGTTTAGTCCCGTCAGAATGTGCATGGCAGTGGTTTTCCCGGCACCGTTGGCTCCGAGAAAGCCGAATATCTCGCCGCGGCGCACCGAAAACGAGATGTCGTCCACGGCACGGAACGTTCCGAAAGCCTTGACAAGATGCTCCACCCGTATCACTTCGTCGGCACCTTCGGCAGCCTTGTGGCTCTCATGTCCGAATCCGGCAGGGCAAAACACACTGGCAAAACGTGTGAGTATGTCGTCGGGCGTGCCTATGCCGCGCACTTTGCCGCCGTCGATGAACGCCACACGTTCGCAGCGGCGTATCTCGTCAAGATAGGGAGTGGCAGCCACGACGGTTATGCCGCGTTGTTTCAACTGCCCGAGCATATCCCACAGTTCCTTGCGCGACACAGGGTCAACACCGGTGGTGGGTTCGTCGAGCAGAAGCACTTTGGGCTTGTGAACCAAAGCGCACGACAGAGCCAGCTTCTGCTTCATTCCGCCCGACAAAGCCCCTGCGCGGCGGTTGCGAAACGGCTCTATCTGACTGTAAATGGCCTTGATGCTGTCATAGTTGTCCTCGACGGTGGTGCCGAAGAGCGTGGCAAAGAAGCGCAGGTTCTCCTCCACTGTCAGGTCTTGGTATAGCGAGAAGCGTCCCGGCATGTAGCCCACCACGTTGCGTATGGCGCGCTTCTGCCTCACTGTGTCGCATCCGTCAACCGTGGCCGTGCCGCTGTCGGGGCGCAGCAGCGTGGCCATGATGCGGAACAGCGTTGACTTGCCGGCACCGTCGGGTCCTATCAGACCGAACACTTCGCCTTCGCCCACGCTGAGGCTCACGTTGTCGAGTGCCTTCACGTTGCCGTAGCTCTTGGAAATGCCGCTTATCTCTATCATTTCCCTTGCAGTTTCACTTCGCCATACATTCCAATCTTTATGTAGCCGTCGTTCTTTACGGCTATCTTCACGGCATATACGAGGTCAGCCCGCTCGTCGTCGGTCAGTATGGTCTTGGGCGTGAACTCCGAACGTGCCGAAATCCAGCTCACAGTGCCTTGGTATTCCCTACGGTTGCCGTCGCCGTAGTCGGCAAACACCGTTGCCTTCTGGCCAATCTTCACGTTTTGCAGGTGCGAAGTGGTGACATAGGCGCGCAGATACATCCTCTCCATGTCGGCAACCTTGAACAGGGGCTTGCCTACGGCGGCAAACTCGCCCTGCTCCGTGTACTTCTCAATCACCGTTCCGGCTATGGGCGACTGTATGCGACACTTCCGGAGCTGGTCCATCACGGCCTCACGCTGTATTTCCGCCGCACTCATCTGGCTGTTCAGACTCTTGGTGCTGTTGCCGAGCTGTGCCTCCAGAGCGTCGAGTTGCCTTTGCAGCACCTGTACGGCACTTTTCGCGTCGTCAAGCTGCTTGCTGCCGGCGGCGTTGTCCCTCACGAGAGCCTCAAAGCGAGCCTGTTCCTGTCGGGCCTTGGCCAATTGCTGCCTCAGGGTGGCCATCTGCTTCTCGGCATCTGGGCGTTGGTCGGCGTAGGCCTGCCGTGTGGCTCCGGCCTGTTGGGCTTTCAGCCAGAGCTGCACGGTGTCTATCAGTCCCACCTGCTGCCCGGCCTGTATTGTCTGCCCCTCTTCGGGCGTGAAAGTGACAAGGCGGCCGTTCTGTTCCGCCGACACCGTGACCTCGGTTGCCTCGAATGTGCCTGTTGCATCATAGCCTTTGTTGCCCGAACTGCACGAGACGGCAGTAAGAACCAAGGCCGTCAGGATGGTGGATGTAGCGTTTTTGTTCATTGTTATTGCTTGTTTTGTCATTGTTTCTTCATTGTTTTGGATGCTTCTGAAAACTACTCTGCCCCTTGTGATTCGTAACAAAGCTGTTCACGATGCGTAAATGCCATACTTAGGCATGCTAAGTGCCATAGTTACGGTAGCTAAATGCCATACTTACGATGCATAAACGGCATGTTTATGAAATCTAAGTGCCGGAATTGCCTGTAACGAACTGTCTATTATATTGTTCCTGAAGCAGTTGCAACTGATGTACGGCTTTGGCTTGACGTGCTTCGGCCACAGCGTTTATGGCTCTTAGCAGTTCGCTTACGGTTTCCGTGCCGCTATTGACTTTTTTCTCTGTCGTGGTCTTGATGCCGTTGCGCAGGGCTATGATGTCATCGTCGAGTGCTATCTGGCTGCGCAGACCGCTGATTATGCCGCTTGACTGCTGGCTCTTCAGCGACGTGTTGAGCAGGAATGTGGCGCGCTGCACGTCGATGTTCTGTTGCTGAAGCTCTATGTCGTGCAGGTCATTGCGCCGGGTGTAGAGTGCTCCAATGTTCCATTTCAGGGTGATGCCGGCTGCAAGGTTGGCGTTGTTCATCATGCTTAGCGGCTTGTTGTGGTATGTTGCCAAGCCAAACAGGCCGAGTTGGGGGCGCAACTGGCTGTCGAGCACCTTGCGGCGGCTGTCGTTTAGCCGGCTTCGGGCTTGGAACAGGAGCAGTTCGGGACGGTTGTTGCCCGCCATGTCGGCTTCCGGCTCGGCGGGACGCTCCAGTTTCACGCTGTCGTCAAGGGCCTTTCCGGTGAACGTGGCGAGCATCAGCAGATAGGCTCTGCGCTGCTCCTGCAACATGAACTCCTGCTGCCGCACCTTGAGCAGTTCCACCTCCACCGCGTCTTTGTCGCTTTGACTGGCCATGCCGTGGCGCATCAGGCTCTCTATCGTGCCGAGACTTATGCCGAGGTCGTGCTGGAGAAGCCTGTTTTGCGCCAGCCTTTCGTCGGCTGCAAGCACGCTGAAGAACAGCTGGTCGGTGCGCTCCCTTACGGCATACAGGCTCACGTCTGTTTGCCTCATGCCCACTTCGCTCTCCATGCGTGCCGAGTTGCGTCTGGCACTTATTGCTCCGCCGTCGTAAAGCGGTTGAGTCACTTGCAGCGTTGCACCGTAAAAGGAGTTGCCTACTGTGCCTATGAGAGCCGAAGACTGCGGCGGAAGGTCGGCAAAGTCGGTGAATGTGGCAGCTGTAGCCGTGGCCTTTACCTGCGGAAGCCACCCCTTCAAGGCGTTGCTTAGGGTGTAGTCGCGGCTCTGTTCGGTTAGTCTGTACTGGCGTATGGCCGGATAGTTCTGCCGTGCCGCCTCCCTGCACTCCGAAAGTGTAAGCCCTGCCCATGCGTGTATGGTGGCGGCCAGCATCAGAAGTGCTGATATTGTTCTTTTCTGCATATCGTTTGTGGGTTGTAATGTTGGTGCAAAGGTATGGCCATGAGTCCGCACAGCCGTTGCCAATATTCGCTTTGATATGTTCTTTTTGTATGTATTTTGGGCGGAAATGCTGCATTTGTGCTATGGTTTGTTCCTTTTATGCTATTTTTGCCGTATGGAAACAAACAGGAAAGTGCAGAGACTAACGCTCTCGGATATGCGGAACATGATGGGGCGCAGTGGAATTTTGACCAGTGAAATGTTCTGTTTGTCGGGCGACTTTGGCATCAGTGCCGGCGACAACAGTGCCTTCAGGGCAATTGTACCAATGGGTGTGCCGATACTTGTGGACGACAGTCGGCTCGGAATGTTGGCCCGGGGCTGGATAGACGCCACGGTCAACCTCATAGACGTTCATATTGAAGCCGGGGCGGTGGCCTATCTGGGACATGGAAGCATAGTGCAGATAAACCGTATGTCGCCCGATTTGAGCGTCAAGGGGGTATTGCTGCGCGACGATATGCTCAACCATGCGCTGCGCGGACAACTGCCTCCGGCCTTCATCGGAAAGAGCTACGACCTGTGTCCCGCAACTTCAGAGGCAGACAGAGGCGTTATAGAATCCATATTGCAGGCCATGTGGCGCATCGTGTCGTATGAACCATTTAACCGTGAGGCTCTTTGTGGCATGGTGAGTGCCATGTTTTCCTTCTACGACACCTTGTTCAGTAGGCGTGAAGCGGAGAACGGAGTGGCTATGGCAGGCAGACGCGACCGCATAATATTCGAGAAGTTCATAGCATTGGTCAATGCCAACTGCCGCGAACACCGCCAGCTGGCCTACTATGCCGACCGCCTGTGTCTTACGGAGCGGTATCTTGGAGTGGTGGTGAGCCAGACGAGCGGCACAACGGCAAAGGAATGGGTTGACAGGGCGGTGATTACGGCGGCGAAAGTGCTGCTGCGCCACACAGACAAGTCCATAGGCCAGATAGCCGACGAACTGCATTTTGCCAACGACAGCTTCTTCTGCAAGTATTTCCGCCGCATAGAGGGCGTGGCACCGGGCGAGTACCGGAAGAGAAGCTAAATGGTTTGGCACGCCAAACGACACGTTATACAGGGAAAAGGGGTACGCCGATATATATAGAATAGGTACGTAGGAAGGGGAAAAGGCTCAATCTATCACACCAAAGTGCTTCAGTGCGTTGGCAATACCGTTGTCGTCAACGCTCGTAGTGATATAGTCGGCAGCTTCCCTTGCGGCTTCTCCAGCATTGCCCATAGCCACTCCAATGCCTGCACGGCGCAGTATGGCAACATCATTGCCGCCGTCGCCGAAAGCCATGGTTTCGCTTATGTCAAGTCCAAGGTGCTTTGCCATTGCCGCAAGCCCATTGCCTTTGTCGGCCTCCTTGGCAGTTATGTCAGTAAAGGCAGGATGCCACCGTCCCGACACACAATGGCTCATGTGCGGCATGAGTGAGTTTTCGTGTTCCTGACTTATGAACGGCGAGAACTGTAGTATGCGTTGCTTGGCCAAAACCTCGTCAGCGGGCAGCGATGTGTCAACGTTTGTCACGCACAACTCGTTGCGAAACACCTTGTCGAATATCGGTTTGGGATTGTATAGGCGCACATCGCGTTCACCCACAACGAGCACCGTATAGTCGTATTTGTCAGCATCGGCCTTCATAACGGCCACGTCTGCGGCATCTATAGGGTTGCAGCACACCGTCGTGCCGCCCACAAAGCACAGCGCACCGTTGGTGGTTATGTATCCGTCAATGAGCGGTTCTATGGCCTTAATGTTGGTTATAAGAGATATTGGCCGCCCTGTGGAGATGTATATACCTACGCCATTGGCCTTGGCTTTGGTCAGTGCGTCGATTGTTGACTGCGGTATTTGGTGTGTGTTGAGGCTCACCAACGTGCCGTCAATGTCAAAGAAAAGGCTTCTTGTCATTTGATTTGCTAATCCAGTCTGTCTTTTTGATTATTGTCTCTGCACCGTTGCCGTGCCGTGTCAGAACGGGAACAGCAACGGGAGTATGAAGGTCATTACCACTCCGATGATGATTTGCAGCGGCAGACCCACCTTTATATAATCACTGAAAGTGTATTCTCCGGCGTGCATGACTAGAGCGTTGGGCGGTGTGGAGAACGGTGACGCGAAGCACATGCTTGCTCCAAGCGTAACAGCGAACAGGAAAGGGTAGGGGCTTGCGCCTATTTCCATGGCCGAAGTCATGGCTATCGGTGCCATGAGTACCGCCGTAGCCGTGTTGCTTATGAACATTGTGAGCAGCGAAGTGGTGAAATATATGCCGCAAAGCAGCACTGTCGGGCCTGCGGAGCCGAGTGACGACACGAGAGTGTGCGACATAAGGGCCGAAGTGCCGGTCTTCTCGAGCGCTATAGACATGGGCATCATGGCGGCAATGAGCACAATGCTCTCCCAGTTGATTGTCTTGTAGGCGGCTTCCACGTTGCGCAGACATCCTGTGAGCACCATCAGCAGTCCTGCGACGGCGATTGCCGTGACGGGAGCGATGGGTATGAAGTCGAAAACCATGGCCGCCACCATCAGCAACATTATCACTGCCGCCATCGGGGCCTTGTAGTTGAGGGTCACTTCCTGTGCGTTTTTCTCCGGCTGACCGAGCACTACCCAGTCGGTTTCCTCCCGGTCAAGGCGGCTGATGTTGCTCCATTTGCCCTGCACAAGCAGCACATCGCCCGAATGAAGCCGCTCTTCAGGCAAGTCATTTATGATGTAATCCTTGCTCCGCTTTATGCCTAATACATTTATACTGTATTGTTCGCGGAAGCCGGAGTTGCGTATTGACGTGCCAATGAGCCTTGATTCGGGCATAAGCACTATCTCTGCGATGCCCAGGTCGTAGAAATCGATGTTGTTGTTGTCGAGTTTCTTCACCTTACTCTCGCGTGCAAAGGCGTCCATCTTGGCTTTGTCGCCCATCAGGTAGATTATATCGCCGGGCGAAAGCAGCATTTCGGGGGTGGCAATGCTCTGCGTCACGGTATGCAGGATGCCGCTTCGGTCAGCCTTTTCGTTGCGTATTTCGAGTATGGACAGGCCGTATCGGTTGCGCAAGTCAAGCTCTGCCACGCTCTTTTCCTTTATGGTAGATGTCGGAGTGATAACGTATCGGCGCACTCCGTTGGCCAGATGGTACTCCTCAACCAGCTCGTCGAGGGTCTTGCCCTGTGCGTTGGCGGTGTCGTTGTTGCCCTTTTTCTTCTTGTTAAGGAACAGGCTGCACAGCGGAAGCATCACGATTATGCCCACAATGATGCACACCACGCCCACGGGAAAGAACGAGAAAAACTTCAAAGGTTCGTAACCTGCGCTTGTCAGAGCGTCCTGTATCACGAGGTTGGGCGGCGTTCCTATCAGCGTAAGCATACCTCCCATGCTGCTGGCGAAGGCAAGCGGCATGAGCAGACGTGCCGGACGCGTGCCGGTTTGCGTGGCCATGCTCACCACAATGGGCATCATGAGCGCCACGGTGCCTGTGTTTGACACGAAAGCCCCGATGCCCGCCGTCACCAGAACCACGAGCAGGAACAGCCAGAGGTCGCTTCCGCCGGCGAGTTTCATTATTTTCTGGCTCACGGCCTTGGCCAATCCGGTCTGGAAGATGGCTCCGCCCACTACAAACAGGCCGGCCATCATTATGACAACCGTTGACGAAAAGCCTGAAAACGCTTCTTCCGGGGTCAGTATCCCGAAGATCAGCAATGCCGAAAGGGCGCACAGTGCGACTATATCGGAGCGCACTTTGCCTGCAATGAACATAACTACGGTTATGGCCAGTATGATAAGTGTTGTGGTCATGTCTTGTTGTGTGTTGTAGGTTGTTGTTGTGGCACGTCCTTGCGCCAGTTTTTGTATGTCCTTGTGCTGCGATTTGCGCTCCTTTGTGTCGCTTTGGGCACGTTTCCGTGCCTGTTTCCGCAACGGCGCACGCAGGTTTGCAAGGCACAAGTCAAAAAGAGGGTTGTTCGAATTTGCGTCCGGACAACCCTCAATGCCTGTTTCAGGCTTGTTGTTTCAGCTGTTTTTACTTGCCCTGTATGGCTACAACGCCGGGCAGCTCCTTGCCTTCGATGGCCTCGAGCAGTGCTCCGCCACCGGTAGAGATGTAGGAAACCTGGTCGGCCATGCCGAACTTGTTGATGCAAGCCACGGAGTCACCGCCGCCGATGAGCGAGAAGGCGCCGTTGGCCGTAGCCTTTGCGATGGCGTCAGCTATGGCTTTCGAGCCGCCGGTGAAGTTGTCGAACTCGAAAACTCCCGCAGGTCCGTTCCACAGGATGGTCTTTGCGCCTTCGATAGCGGCCGCAAAAGCCTTGCGGGTCTCCGGCCCTGCGTCCAGTCCCTCCCATCCTTCGGGTATGTCGTTGGCCGGGCAAACCTGCGTATTGCAGTCGTTCTTGAAGTCGTCACCGGCGATGCAGTCTGTGCCGAGCACGAGGTTAAC
>CAVAPI010000075.1:0-10359 GCA_963590445.1 Lachnospiraceae bacterium
TTGTACCGCCGCCGTTCACTTCGGTACTGTCCTTCCCGTTACCGCCAGAGCCGCCGGTTCCGCCGCTGCCATTGTCGTCATCGCCGCATCCGGCCAGCAGTGTGGCCGCGAAGAGCATAAACATCAGTCTTCTTGTCATAGTTCTTTTTCTTTTATAAAGTGGTTAATGTCAGTCCGGTCTGCCGTTTTCATGCGCAACGGATGGGCGGTGTTGCCTCCGCTGTGGAGCGGGCTTCTTCCGCAGGAACACGTTTCCCTTCCGCCCAGTCACACGATGCTTCTGTAGAAACGCAGATTTCGCGTCTGCTGAAGCATGGATTGCTTCACTTGGGGAACGGCATTCTTCCGCAGAAATGCAGGACAGCGTTATCGTATCCATGCGCAAAACCGCTGTGAACCCCAATGTTTTCACAAAGATACGACAAAAGCAGCTGACACAATTTACCCCCCCCATTTTTATAATTTGTTAACAAACGGAAGCCAACCGCAGCACATACATACAGGAAACAGGCGGGTTACGCATCGCAACCCGCCCGTTTGCCATACCTAACCCGGCGGTTTGTCGGGCTTAACCCTACGGGTTTTTATTGGAGAATGAAATATAACGACGGGCTTGACCGGCTCCTGCCGGCACCATTGTGACCGGCACCGGCTGTAAATTCGGGTCTCCGTCCCGTCTTTCTCCGCTATTGTCTTGGAAGACGCCCCATTCCGGTCTTCTGCTAAATGCTTTGACAATGCACAGGCTCTGTTTGTAGCATCTGTGCAATTCTGCCGTTATTGGCGGAGAAGCCCCATTTAGCCGCACAACATCTCCCTTGTGCGCTCAATTATCGCCACAAGCTCATCGACGGTGCTTGCCCTTAGCATGGCTATGCGCGTCTGGCGGAAGTCGGGGATGCCCTTGAACACAGGGCTGGAGGCCAAGTGGCGGCGCGTGTGGAGTATGCCCCGGTACTCGTCGATGCGCTCTACATTGATGCGCAGCTGCTCTTCAAGCACGTCAATCTTCTCGCTCAGTGTGAGCTGACGGCCTGTTGCCGTGCCGGATTGGCTCGGTTTGTCACTGGTGGAGTCCGCTGTTCCGCTGTCGAGAAGGTTGCGTATCTCCTTGAATATCCACGGGCGGCCGAATGTGGCGCGCCCCACCATTATCGCATCCACGCCATAGCGGTCGAACGCGGCGGCGGCTTCCCCGGCCGAAGTGATGTCGCCGTTGCCTATGATGGGTATGGTGATGCGCGGATTTCGCTTCACTTCGCCTATCAGAGTCCAGTCGGCCTGACCCGTGTACATCTGTGCCCGTGTGCGTCCGTGTATGGTTAGGGCGCTGATACCGCAGTCTTGCAGCCGCTCGGCAAGGTCGGTTATGATGAGGTTGTCGCCGCTCCAGCCCAGGCGGGTCTTCACCGTGACGGGCAGATTGACGGCCTTCACAACCTCGCGGGTGATGTCGAGCAGCAGCGGAACGTTCTGCAGCATACCCGCACCTGCACCCTTTCCGGCCACTTTCTTTACCGGACAGCCGAAATTAAGGTCGATCAAGTCGGGCTTGGCCTGCTCTACAATCTTGGCAGCCTCAACCATCGAGGCTACATCCCGGCCGTATATCTGTATGCCCACAGGACGTTCGTCGTCGCTTATGGTCAGTTTTCCCACCGTCGATTTGACCGAGCGCACCAGAGCCTCGGCACTTACGAACTCCGTATAGACCATCGACGCGCCGAAACGCTTGCACAGCAAGCGGAAACCTATGTCGGTCACGTCTTCCATCGGGGCGAGGAACACCGGCTTCTCACCCAGTTCTATGTTTCCAATCTTCATTCTAAATGTTCAAAGTGTCGTTTATGCGAGCAGGTGATACACGCCTCCGGCCATCGGCCTTACCACTCCCTTCATCTCAAGCTGGAACATGAGAGCCGTGACGCGGTGGATGGGCAGCGCTGTCTTCACGCTTATTATGTCTGCCTGCAGGTCGTTGGTCTTGCCGAGCAGGGCGACTATGGTCTGTTCGTCGGCATCGAGTTCGGGGAATAGCGACCGTTCTATGCCGTCGGCCTTTGCCTTTTGCAGCTGAACGTCGTCGTCCCAGCCCATAGCCTTTACGAAATCCTCGGCGCAAGTTATCAGTGCCGCCCCGTTGTCGCGTATCAGGTTGTTGCAACCGGCGGAGTATGGTGCGTCCACAGAGCCGGGAAAGGCAAACACGTCGCGGCTGTAGCTGCGCGCGATGCCCGTGGTAATCAGTCCGCCGCCCTTGCTCGCCGACTCCACAAGCACCGTTGCGTCGGCCATACCGGCCACGATGCGGTTGCGCCGCACGAAGTTTGGCTTGTCTGCATTGGTCATTGACATGAACTCGGTGAGCAGTCCGCCCTGCGAAAGCATGGCCTTGGCCGTGTCGCGGTGGCGTGGCGGATAGAGCTGGTCGAGTCCGTGGGCAAGCACACCTACGGTCTCGTAACCGCAATCGAGCGCATTGCGGTGGGCGTGTATGTCAACACCGTAGGCCAAACCGCTCACCACGAGCACACGCGGACACCACTGGCGCAGGTCGGCAATGAACTTGCGCACGAGGTCTTGCCCATATACGGTGCAGTGGCGCGTGCCTACGATGGATACTATCTTAGCTTGATTGAGGTCGGCCGAGCCTTTGTAGTAGAGCACAATGGGCGCATCGGCACACTCTCTAAGGCGTTGGGGATAGCCGTCGTCGCCTATGGTGAGTATGCTTATGCCGTGTTTCCGGCAGAAACCAAGCTCCACTTCGGCACGTCGCAGCGGTTCGTCCCAGTGGCGCACGGCCTCGACGAAGCGCGGAGAGCAGCCCTCGACCACATCGCCCACGCAGTTGCGCTGCTCATACACCGCCGTGGCACTACCGAACTCGCGGTAAATGGCAAGCGCAGTGGCAAAGTTGAAGCTGTTCATGCGCGTCAACGCCATGGCATACAGCCGCTCTTGTTCGATGGAAGCCATGGCGGTCATTGCAGATATGGGGCGAATGCACGGTCGTAGTCCTCGCTGTGGGCAGGGCGTCCGTTGATGAGGCACACCAGTTCGGCGGTGCTCTTCAGGCACAGCTTGTTGTCGGAGGCGCGGTAGATGTCGTGCCGGAAGATGTAGCGCACGCCCTCCTTGCGCAGTCCGAGGCGCGAAATGAACTCATCGTCGCACCGCAGCGACGCCTTGTATTGCAGGTTCATGCGGGCCACTACGGCATCGACGCCACGGCTGTGCATCTCGGCGAAGCTCAGTCCGCACTGCTTGAGAAACAGGTGGCGCGTGTGCTCGGCGTAGTGCAGGTAGTTGGCGTTGTTGACAATACCCTCAATGTCGCACTCATAGTCGCGCACCATCATGCGGGCCTCAAATATGTATTTCTCTTCTTTCATATTTTCAGTGTAAATATAGTTACGGTTGTTGTGGGGTGTGGGAATCTTCATGGGCGAAAGCCATGGGCGTATCCTTAAGATATTCGTAGCCTATGCGGCAACGCAGGCAGTCCTTGCGGTCGCAGTACTCCTTTTTCAACTGCACCAGTGCCTGACTGTCACCGGCGGTGCGCACGTCGAGTCCGCACTGCCGCCACATGCGTATTATATTGTTGTTCTCGGCCTTCAGACTGTCGAGAAACTCAAACGCGCGGTCGCACAGACGCTCGTCGGAAGTGTGCCGCCCGTAGGCGAAAAGCATGGGTATGGCGGTGTTTATCACAAGCAAATCGACCGACTGCGCCGACATTCGCTTGGCGCTCTTGCCGCTCTCGGAGCCAAAGGAGTAGTGGGTTTCCCAATAGGGCGTGACCTGTGTGCGCATCAACTCGCGCAACCGCTCCACCGTGTCGCACTCAAGCAGTGTGCCAACCCCCGTTTTGCCGGCGTAATACAGGTTGGCCATCTGCGCGATGCGTATGTGGGGGAAGTTCTGCGGGCGCAGACGCAGAAACCGCCACAGCTTGTAGTCCATCGGCTCAAGGCTGAACTTGTGGGCAAGATACTTGTATTCCGCCGACAATCGGGCGAAGTAGCCGTCGGCCAACGCCTCGGTGCGGTGGCGCAGGGGGATGGACTCTTCGGAAAGGAGTCCGGCCTGGCCCATGAAGATGGCCTCTATCTGGAACAGATTGTCGGCATGTCGCCCGACGAAATTGAGCGGTACGCCCATCGCCCACCGCTCAAAGGCGTCGCCGTTTACGCCGAATCCGTAGTTGCGCGCCAGCGTTATGAAGTAGGCATCCTCCCATGAGCCTCCCTTTATGGCGGCACGCCGCTCTATCGCCTCGGTCTTTTGGCTGAGCCGTTCGGTCTGTAAGGCCGACATCCATGAGTGAATCATTAGCGGCGACAGCTGCGGCACTATGCGGTAACAGGGCGGATAGGCGTCGGCAGAGAGTAGGGTGCGGTAGTTGTCGGCCACGTTCTGCGGCACGTCGAGGCGCATCTGCGGCACTGTCCGGCCACGTGCGTCAACCACGTCGCGGTCTATCGCCCCGGCTATGTGCAGCACCACGTTGTCGTAGGCCGCATCGCGGTCGTGGCCGTGGGCATACCAGTCGGACGAGCGGTCGTGTATCTCGACGTTGCCCACCCACAGCGTGCCGCCTATGCGCACCTTGGCGTTGAAGAAGTCTGGCCCGGCGTGGCCGTTGTGCAGCCCCGGGTCGATCACCTCCACGCTCCGCCCGTCGGCAGTGGCCAGCGGCTCAAGCGGAAACAGCCTGTGCTTCCACACATAGTGCAGTAGTTGTTCCATATGCCATACTTGTTTTGTTAAAAGGCTTTTACCATTATGTAAGAGAAGATTGACTACGCCATTCCGAACGTTCTATTTGTTTTTCAGCGAGATGCGCTCCGCAACCGACGAAGCCAGCAACCGGTATATGCCATCCAGCAACTTTGTGTCGATGCCAAACGCCTTCAGAACAACTCGGTCGAAGTTTATCCTGTCGGTATTGGCCAGTTCTTCGGCTATGTCCATTACTTCACGCCGCCTTAATGGGGCAAAGGCTTGGAGTATATCCCTCTTCTGCCGCTCGTCAAGCAAGTTTGGGTTCGGCAACCGCAGTCGCTTCAAGTAGTTTGCGTTCAAGTCCAATGCCCCTTGGTTGCGCGACGAACCACGCATCTCGATTATCAGATATGCCAAGGCCGAGTTAAGCAATGCAGCTATAAGCTCCACGTCATACTCCTTGCGCACCTGCATACCAATAAGCCGTTGATCTATGGCAAACGGTTCGCTGGAGAAAGCGAAGAAAAAGCGGTTGTAGGGATTTACCGCCGTCACGACATTTGCTTTTTTCGGGTGCAGCGAGTACCAAAAAGGGCGATGGCCGCTACACGCCTCCTTTATTGTCTTGCTCCCGTTCTTGTTCTTTGCGCTTTGAAACTTGCTTATCCACGCCTTCGTTCCGTCGTCAAGACTGTCGAAAGCGTCGCAGCACACGAATGCACGGCAGTGGTAATCGCCGTTGAACTCCAGTTTTGTCAGTTCCTGCGGTCTTTTCACGTATGGGAGCAGATATTGCCGGGCTATCCGTGATGCCGCCCCATCTTCGTCTTTTATGACAAACATCTTGTCCCAACCGGTTCTTTCGCCCCTGAGGACATTCGCTATTTCAGGATAGTATGGTGTCAGTACGTCATCGAAAGCCCCAAAAAGATCGGCAGAGACGAAGAACTGCGCCCAGTTGTCGTTGGCTTCTAAACTGTCAAACAGGTTTTTTCTGCCAACTATGCACACGGTTGCCGCATCGTCCTTGCGCCTGAACAAGCCAAGGCCGGCTTTGTCTTGCCGCCAACTGGCGTTGTGTGGGTCATTGCAAGTGTCAATGTCGTTATAAAAATCCTCAATCTGCCTCATGCGCAACGGGGCTTCGTCGCTGGAGAAACGGTCTTCGAGCTTGAAGTTGACGGTGACAAACCTTGTAGGCTCTTTGCTCTCGCCTTTCTCCAACACAAGATATACAGCGGACACTTGCGAGTCCTTAAACCAATGTTCGGCGGTGCTCCTGACGACATACCTAACATGAAAGTTATCAAGCAAAAACCTCTTGAACTGCATCCCATACTCTTTGCCCAGCCAAGCATTTGACGTAATGCAAGCGAGTCGGCCTCCAGGCTTCAAGAAATCCAATGCATTGTAGATGCAGTAGGCGAAATAGTCGGAACGCTCGTTTATCTTGAAGCGGCCGTCCCTTATGAACGACATTTGGCTTTGCCCGAATTTCTGCTCAAACAAGGCTGAAAGTTCACCGTTGGGAATGTCTTCCTGCTGTATGAACGGGAAGTTGCCGGCAATTCCGTCGAACAAGGGCATTGGCACATCCACACGCTGCCTGTGGTCGTATGGACTGGGGAACTCCACTTGCTTGCCCACTTCAAGGTTGAAAAAGTCGTCTCTGATGACGCGAGGAAAGTTGTCGGTCTCCGTAACGTCCTGCTTGTAGAGGTTTATCACCGACAGTATGGCAGGGAAATGGGATATGTCATTGCCCCAAATCTGGCTTAGCAAGTCTTTGTGTCCACGCTTGCCAAAGTGGGTCTTTATCTCATAGAAGGCGTTTAGGAATGTTCCAGCCCCCGATGTGGGGTCAAACAGGATGTCGTCTCTTGTCAGCACGACAGGATAAGCGGCCATGCAAGCCAGCAGGTAAGGCGTGAAATACTGTCCGAACTTCTGCCGCTCGTCTTCCGGGACAAGGTTTTCCAATATGTTGCCCACCACTGTGGCAGGAAGAAGCCTGAAGTCGAAAGACGACAACACACCCACAAGGTGCGTCAACGCAGCGTTTACAGTGTCGGAAAAACTTATTCCATCTGTGAAATATGGCTTGAATATCGCCTGAAAGTCTATTGCCTTGGCAGCATTGAAATAGGTTTCCAAGATGGGCTTCACGTCTTTCGCCTCGCCAATCCACATCTGTTCCAGCTCACCGCTAAGGTTGCCACTCAACACTTGGTAGAGCAGGATCTTGCCCATGAGGTTGTAGAACATGAATTTGGCCAAGACGGCCTCTGGCTTGACTGTGTCTTGCTTGCGCGACGAGGTGTTCAATGCGCTAAGCGTGTAGCTCTCGTATATCTTCCATTTGGCGAAATCCTGCCGAAAAGCCGGATTTGCGCCTTTTTCATAGGCAATGGCAGCATGAAACTGCGGAATTATCATTCTGGCAGCATCCTTTATGGCTTGGATGATGTCTGCCGATACGTTTATGGCCGGCTTCAGACGCCCGTTTCTGTACAGGTTGTCCAAGTCGTGCAATATCTCGTGGGCACGATTGCGCAGCAGGGTCTCACGTTGTGCATATTTCACTGGGTCGGCCAAGTCGTCACGACTGGCGATGGACGGCTCTTGCGGATAGGTCTTCAAGCGTTTCAAAGTGTCGATCGAATACTTCTCAGTGTCAATCTTCCATATCACGGCTTCAGAGCCATTCCATGTGACAAACGAATCTGACTTCATCCTTTCAGCCTTCTCAAGCGCATTGCCGAGCATTGCAGCGTCGTCAACGGCTGTGTCGGGGAACTTCAGCTCCCAACCATTGAATATGACACCTGAAATCTTGTCAATGAAAAGAAGTATGTCGGGAAACTTCGTCCGTCCAGAGGCCAGCTTCACGCCTGTGTCGTTGGTCACGTCCTGAAAAGCAGTGCGCCCACTGTCGATGGCCGACTTTATCCAACTGACAAGTTGCCCAGCCCAGTCGCGTTCATTCCGCTTTATGCTTAGTCCGCCCATGGTCATTTGGAAGCAGCGCTATAAGAAACGTTGTCGAAAAGTCCGCCTATAACCGGTTCACGCTCCACTTTCCGACGTTCTTGCTCGGCCACGGAAAGCCTCTCGGCGCACACCTTGATATAGTCTGTCTTTTCCTTCTTGTGCAACAGCGCGTTTTGGTTCTTCTCTATCCCTATGTACCTGCGGTTTTCCAAAGCTGCCGCCACCAAAAAGCTGCCGCTGCCGCAAGCGTTGTCAAGCACGATGTCGCCGGGATTGGTGAAAGTCCTTATCAGATAGCGGCCAAGCGCAACGGGCTTTTGCGTGGGATGAAACACGCGGCCCTCCGACTCTGCGGTCTTGAAATACAGGAAATCGTCAGCAAGGGGCATTGGCTCCTCCATGCATATCACGTCGTTGGGATAGCGCAACCCGGAACTTTTCACATGGTGAGGCTTGAAGTCGCCGTAGCTTCCCGTGAACTGGTCTTTCCTTATGCCCTTGTCGTAGCTGTCGCCTTGTGTCATTTGCGGGTTGTATGTGGGCTGGCTCTTGTAAAACACACATATGTCCTCGTGCTTGCGCAACGGTTGCTTCTTGGCGTTCAGGAAGTTGGTTGATTTCGACTTTATCCACACCATCTTATACCTGAACCACTCTTCGTTGCTAAGTATCAGTTTGGCCGTGAAAACGCCCTGCGCAGTCAGCACAATGGCTCCGTTGTCCTTTACCACGCGCATATACTCTCGCCACAGGCTGTCCAAATCTATCACCGAGTCCCACTTGTTTTGGGTAGTGCCATACGGCAAATCGCACAAAATCATGTCAACCGACTTGTCGGGCAAGTCCGGCAGCACGCTAAGGCAGTCGCCTTCAATCACTTTGTTTATGTATCTTTGGATGCTCTTTTCCATCGCTTGACATCGTTTTTCGCATATTGGGAAAGTTACAATACGCTGCAAAAGGCAAGGCATTGCACCCACTGTGCATCAAAAGGCATTTGCACACACTTTAGTGCGCCTGTCTTTCCGTCGTTTATCAAAGTACAAAAATACTCTTTTTCGCCGATAGAGAGAAGGATTGCTGCGATAATTTCTCCCAAGGCGGCCTCTTCGGCAACGCAGAGTGGCGGCTTACGCTTCACAAGCATATTGGTCAGACATCGCAAACAGGCCATTTGGACCCCGTAAGTGTGCCATTCAGACTCCATAGACATACTGGTTTTATTCCGTAAGCAATAGCCTCGGATTATGTTACAGGCGCAATTGCCGCGCAACGAACAGGGAATGGTGTGTAAGCAAAACGGCGCTTGTTTCTTACAGTTTTGCCGACGCTTGCGAAATGGCGCCGCCCAGACTCTTCAGAAACATACGAAAAGCCGAAGGCAGAGGGCGATTATTGACAGAGACATTGCCCATACTCGCTTTTTTCAACTACCTTTGCATAAGCCAAGCTGCACTCGGGAAATCGAAAACAGGTTTTCTTTCCGCTCGCTTGCATTGGCTTTGCATAAGCCAAGCGGCGTTCGGACAGCAGGAACGACACCGCAAGCATGGCGCAAACAGGAAACAAGCAAAACAAAATAAATGGAAAGAGTGATACTCACGGGCGACAGGCCCACCGGCAAGCTCCACTTGGGGCATTACATAGGCTCGCTCCGCAGAAGGGTGCAGCTGCAAAACGAGGGTGACTACAAGCAGATGTTCGTGTTCATGGCCGACGTTCAGGCTCTGACGGACAACGCCGACAACCCGGAGAAGATACGACAGAACCTGATAGAGGTGGCGCTGGACTACCTCGCAGCCGGACTCGACCCGGAGAAATGCACCATTTTCGTGCAGAGCCAGATACCGGAGCTGGCCGAACTGACCACTTATCTGATGAACCTCATCACGGTGAGCCGCGTGCAGCGCAACCCTACGGTGAAGACGGAGATAAAGATGCGCAACTTCGAGGCCAACATCCCGCTGGGCTTCTTCTGCTATCCGGTGAGCCAGGCGGCGGACATCACGCTGTTCAAGGCCACCACAGTACCGGCGGGCGAAGACCAGGAGCCTATGCTTGAGGTTACGCGCGAGCTGGTGCGCCGTTTCAACTCGACATACAGCGAGGTGCTCGTGGAGCCCGACATCATGCTGCCCGAAAACGCCACGGCAAGGCGGCTGCCCGGCACCGACGGCAAGGAGAAGATGAGCAAGAGCCTGGGCAACTGCATATACCTGAGCGACACTGCCGAGGACGTGTGGCAGAAGGTGCGCTCGATGTACACTGACCCCGACCACTTGAGGGTGGACGATCCGGGCAAGGTGGAGGGCAACGCCGTGTTCACCTACCTCGACGCGTTCTGCACCGACGATGACTTCGCAAGCTATTGGCCTGAATACGCCAACCTCGACGAGCTGAAAGACCACTACCGCCGTGGCGGGCTGGGCGACATGAAGTGCAAGAAGTTCCTCAACACGGTGATAAACAACATGCTTGAGCCGATGCGCATGCGCCGCCACGAGTTGGAACAGGACATCCCGGAGATATTCAACATACTGAAGCGCGGCACGGAGAAGGCGCGCGAGACGGCGGCGGCAACGATGGACGAGGTGCGCCACGCCATGCGCATAGACTACTTCAACGACACCGAGCTTA
>CAVAPI010000076.1:0-10012 GCA_963590445.1 Lachnospiraceae bacterium
TTGGGGAACCTTACTTTCAGTTCCTCCACAACTTTCGCTGCATTCATCTTTCTTTCTTCTTTTGGTTGTTGTATAAATGATGTGTTAACTGGCTGTTTTGCAAACGCTGACGGACTTCCTCCGGTCTTTACCCGTGCCGTGTCGCCGTCATGCGCAGTAACTGCGTTTCCCGATGCCACGTTTCCGGCGGCTCTCCGCCGTGGCTGGAAATGCCATAAAGGCACGTTTCCATATGTTTCTTGTGCAAAGGTAATTCATTTTTCGTTCAAATTCAAACAAAAAGAACGCTTTTTGCATCAAAAAGTAGCATTTGGACGAAAATCAAAGCGAAAACATACGGACGGAAAACGGGACTGTTTCCAATATATCCGGGCTGTCGGCAAGCGGACAATGCGGACTTGACCATCGGCAAAGGCGCGGCTGCGCAATGGCAAAGGCGAAGTTGCACAGTGGCAAAGGCATGCTTCCCCAGACATAACCCCGCCGCTTACGCTCCGTAAACCACCCGTTTACGAGTCGGAAACAGGCCGTTTACGACCCTTAAACCTGCCGTTTGCGCCTCGTAACCCGGCGGGTTTTGCAAACGACTGGCCGCCGGAGACTTGCAAAGCACACTAAATGTAACCGAAGAATGCCATGCTTGCCAGATAAAAAGCGCCGGTTTTCGGGCAAGAAAAAAGGCGGAAAGCCATGCTCTCCGCCATGTTATCCTCAAAGAATCTTCCTGTGCTTAAATAAAACTAATCCGTCTGGGAATATGAACGACAGGCTCTCTTGCCTGTCACAAACAATCTTATAGAAGTTTATTTGCGTTCCGGGCGCGGTCTTTTGGCCGCACGCTTCTCCATATCGGCCGAATAGCTCTTGAACTGCGCCTCGGTAAGTATCGTTTTCAGCTCGGTGTTGTAAGCCTTCATGCGCTCTTCCATCTGCTTGCGCCCCTCTTCCATCTTGGCTTTCTGCTCTTCGGTCATCTCAGGCCGCTTGTCGCCCTGCGGCTTGCGCCCGTTTCCGTTGCGCGGGCCGCCCGGTCTCATGCGCGGAGCCATGTCCTTGGCATACTTGGTGTTAAGTTCCAGCAGCTTTTTAGCCTGCTCTTCGTTCAGCTTATACTTCGACACAGCGTCGTCAGTGCGGCGTTTCACCATCTCTGTCGGGTCGAACTTGCGGTCTCCGCGCCCCTTGCGCTGCTGGTTTTCGTCCTGTGCCATTGCCACAGAACCCATCATTATTGCGGCCGACACGGCCAGTATCATCCTTTTCATGCTCTTGTCTCCTCTGTCTTTTAACGGGTTAAACTACTAAATGTATTGTTTCTCTGTATGTTGCAACTGCCTGTATGACGGCCGGCAGCGGCAATGGTTTAACGCACTGCCCGAAAAAAGTCCTGAAGTGCATCATTTTCTTGCAGGAACACAACCTTGGCGGTATGGCGGAGCACCGCCGGAAGCGGCCGGCTGCACTTTGTACGGTCAAATTTCATGCCCCAGCGTTTTGCCGTTTGGCCGCAAAGGCGTAGTTTTGCACGCAGAAAAGTCCGTATCCGGGGCATCCGCCCCTTATATATAATTAAGGTATAGGACACAAGGCGAAACATTTCATTCAAGAAACGGAATATTTGTAAACGAAAGGAAGAAAAGATGAAAACAATGAAAACAGCTTTAATGGGCATGATGCTCATGTGCGGCATCAGCGCAAACGCCCAAAGCCTGAGCGACATTCTCGGCGCTGTGGCAAGCAGTGCAACAGGTACGACGACCGACGACCTCGTTTCAGGCATCACATCGGTGTTCTCCTCGTCAAAACAGGCCGACAAGAACAGCATAGTGGGCAAATGGGAGTACTCCGAACCCGCCATTGTGTTCCAGTCGGACAACCTTCTGACCAAGGCAGGCGCATCGATAGCAGCAGGAAAGCTCGAATCGCAGCTGCAAACCCATCTCAACAAGTACGGCATCAAGCCCGGTGCGCTGACGATAACGTTCAACTCTGACGGCACATTCAGCGAGACGCTCGGCGCAAAGACAATGAGCGGCCAATGGAAAGTGAACGGTTCCAAGCTCTACATCACCTGTCTCGGAGTCAGAACCATCGAGATTACCACCCAAATAAGCGGCAACAAACTCCAGTTTGTGACCAATGCAAGCAAGCTGCTCACCCTGATGAAGACCATGGGAAGTGCATCGGGCAACACAAGCATTAAGACTGTCACCTCGCTAATGAAGAGTGTAAACGGCATGCAAGCGGGCATTACGCTTGTTAAAAAACAATAATAAGCCGGAGACTGCCCGCTCTGAACCGCCAAAAAGCATTACCTTTGCACCCGCTGTCACGAGTTGGCGGCACAATTCAAACCTAATTATATATAAAAACATTCAAGACAAATGGCAACAAAGATCAGATTGCAGCGCGGCGGACACAAGAACTATGCGTTCTACCGTATCGTTATCGCTGATTCAAGAGCACCACGTGATGGTAGATTTACTGAGAAGATTGGTACATACAACCCGAACACCAATCCTGCCACGGTAGATTTGAATTTCGAGCGCGCACTCTATTGGGTGGGAACTGGCGCACAGCCCACAGACACAGTACGCAACATTCTCAGCAAAGAGGGTGTCTATCTGATGAAGCACCTGCTCGGCGGAGTGAAGAAAGGCGCGTTCGACGAGGCTGAAGCGCAGAAACGCTTCGACGCTTGGAAGGCTGACAAGGAGAAAGGACTGGAGACTATCCGTACAAACGAGGCCAAGGCCAAGAAGGAAGCCTACAACAAGGAGATTGAAGCCGAGAAGAAAATCAACGAAAACATAGCCAAGAAAGTGGCCGACAAGAAGGCTGCCATCGCTGCAGCCAAGGCTGAAGCCGAAGCACAGCAGGCTGCCGAGGCCGCAGCTGCCGCAGCAGAGGCAGAGAACGAAGCCGCTCCCGCTGCTGAAGCAGAGGCTTCCGTTGAAACAGAAGCAGCTCCTGCTGCCGGGACAGAAGCTCCCGCAGAGGCATAAGTGCAATCTTGGCTTCGCACAACAAAGGGCACACTACCTGTGCGAAGTTAATACGTTCCGAAAACGGAAGAGGTCGAGACTTGCGTCTTGGCCTCTTTTGTTGACATATGCCCTTACAATGAATACGGAGCGTCAGAATACCCAGGAAATTATTGTCATTTTCATGCAATATTCTGCGCCTTTCCTTGTTATATAGGTATAACTCAAAAGAATGAATTTGGAGATACTCTACATATTAGGCTCGTTCCTTGTCAGTTTGGGTTGCGGCTTTGCGCTGATACCGCCCATTGTTTCCTTCTGCAAGAGGCACAATCTGTATGATTTGCCGAACGTGCGCAAGGTTCACAAGTGCGGTATTCCGAGGCTTGGGGGCATCTGTTTCGTGCCGAGTATGCTGCTTGCCTTTCTGATAGCCATGTCGGTTTTCAACAACGTCTCCAGCGACAGGCAGATAACATTCAGCCTCTGGTCTTTGATATTCTTCATAAGTATCGCACTAATCTATTGCGTTGGTTTGCTTGACGATCTCATCGGCCTTAGCCCAAAGGCCAAATTTGCAGTGCAGGTGGTGGCTGCGTCACTGCTGCCGTGGTCTATGCTCTACATAAACGACCTCTACGGATTCCTCGGCATACACGGCATTCCCTACTGGGCGGGCTTTCCGCTAACGGTTTTTGCCATCGTTTTCATTGACAACGCCATCAACCTGATTGACGGTATCGACGGACTTTCGTCAGGGCTCGCCGTACTGGCCTTGGGAGGCTTCCTCGTGTGTTTCTACAACGAGGGGATATGGCTCTATTGCGTCCTCATTGCCGGTCTGATGGGGGTGTTGCTGGCTTTCATGTACTACAATCTGTTTGCGAAAGCCGACAAGAACAAGATTTTTATGGGCGATTCGGGCAGCCTGTCTGTGGGGTTCATACTCAGTTTCCTGTTCGTCAAGCTCTCCATGGACACTCCTAACGCCGCTTCAATCGGCCACAGCCGTCTGCTGATGGCCTACACGTTTCTGATAGTGCCGTGTTTCGATGTCGTAAGGGTGACTCTGGTGCGCCTTATCCACCGCAGGCCGGTGTTTGAGGCCGACAAGAACCACATACACCACAAGCTCATGCGCATGGGAATGAGCCAGCACCAGGCGCTCATTGCCATACTTTCTCTGGCTGTCCTCTTCATTGTTCTCAACTGTCTGCTCCTGTGCCGTCTCAATATCAACGTGATTGTACTGACAGACGTGGCAATATGGATAGCGGCACAGCAAGCTGTAAACCATTACATACGCAAAAAAGGCAAGGAGGTGTTCTATCGTGCGGAATAGGGCAATGCTTCACATGAAGAGGACGATAGACTTGTGCGGCTCCGCCTGTGGGCTGGTGCTGCTGTCGCCTGTCTTTTTGGCAATATACATCGGCCTGAAACTTTCCACAAGCGGCTCCGCCATATTCAGTCAGGAGCGCATAGGGCTGGGAGGCAAGCCTTTCAGGATATACAAGTTCCGCACTATGGTGGTCAATACCGAGGAGAACGGCATACCGCAGCTGGCAGAAGCCAACGACGAACGGCTCACCCGTTTCGGAAAACTCCTGCGCGAGCACCATCTTGACGAACTGCCCCAGCTCTGGAACGTGCTGTGCGGCGATATGTCGTTTGTGGGTTATCGTCCGGAACGCAAGTACTTCATAGACAAAATCATGGAACTTCGCCCCGACTACGCCGAGCTTTACTCCATGCGTCCGGGCATAACGTCGATGGCCACCCTATACAATGGCTACACAAGCACCATGGACAAGATGATACGCCGCCTTGATATGGATTTGGAATACCTGCACAACCAGTCACTGTGGCTCGACTGCAAGATTGTGACCAAGACTTTTGTCAGCATCTGCTTCGGCAGAAAGTTCTGAAGCATCGGCCATATAATTCCGAAAGACCTGCGGGTTGTGACCACAAAGGCGTGCATTTATAATCATAAGGCATACATTTACAGCCACAAAGGCATGCATTTGTGACTGTGAAGCATATGCGTGCGTACATTAAATATATACAAGCCGTAACAGCGGGCTTGTCTTTGCACAATCAAATCGCCCCCAAACAACAGGGAAATTACCGCTTCCCGCTTTTAACCGCCTCGAAACAAGCGGAGTATCGAATAATTTGTGTAACTTTGCCATCTAAATGAAAGCCCAGGAACTGCAAGCTATAAAACAAAGATACAACATCGTTGGCAACTGCGATGCACTGAATCATGTGCTTGACGTGGCACTTCAGGTGGCGCCGACCGACCTCAGCGTGCTGATAGTCGGCGAGAGCGGTGTGGGAAAGGAGATTATCCCGCGCGTAATACACGACAATTCGCCACGCAAGCGCGAAAGATATTTTGCGATAAACTGCGGTTCCATTCCGGAAGGCACTATCGACAGTGAGCTGTTCGGCCACGTGAAGGGGTCGTTCACCGGTGCTGTCAATGACAGTCCCGGCTATTTCGGTGTGGCAAACAAGGGCACTCTTTTCCTCGACGAGGTGGGTGAACTGCCCGTAGCCACACAGGCACGGCTGCTGAGAGTGCTTGAAACAGGCGAATACATACCAGTTGGCGCAACGGAAGTGCGCAAGACCGACGTGCGCATCGTGGCCGCCACAAACGTAAACATAAAGCAGGCCATCAGCGAAGGGCGGTTCAGGGAAGATCTCTATTACCGTCTCAACTCAATACCCATACAGATGCCTCCACTGCGCGACCGTGGAGAGGACATAGCCCTGTTGTTCAGACTCTTCGCCATGCAGATGGCCGAGAAGTACAGGATGGAAAAGGTCACCCTGACCGACGGTGCCAAACGATTACTCATGCGCTACAAGTGGCCGGGCAATGTCAGACAGCTCAAGAACATAACCGAGCAGGTGTCGATATTAAGCCCACAGCGGCTTATTGACGAGGAAACGCTGTCGCGGTTCATTCCGCAGGACGAGGAAAGCACGCAACTCGCCACCGTAGCGAAGCACTCTGACCACAGTTTCGAGAGCGAAAGGGAGATTTTATACAAGATTTTGTTCGAGCTACGCGGCAATGTGGGTGAGCTTAGGCGCGAGATGCTTGCAATGAAGAAGCAGATGGAGCAGGCGGGAAGCGCCGGTTCTGTCGGCGATGCCAACGAATCGAACCTGCCTGCGGCATCTTCCTCTGCAACATCCCGCCCACATATATATATACAACAGGCCAAGCCTGAAGCCGAAGAGGCCGAAGCCGAGGAGTATATTGAGCCGCAGAAAGAGCAGGAGAACCTTAATTTGACTGTACTCGGACGGCAAATGATAGAGAAAGCCCTTGACCGCAACGGCGGCAACCGCAAGAAAGCGGCCAAAGAGCTGGGCATATCCGACCGTACACTGTACAGGAAGATAAAGCAGTTCGGACTGGACAACAGGGAATAAGCATTGGGGACATTCAAAGAACAGCATGGACAACGGATACAAAACCAACACGAACACAGACAAGACAAAAGCCGCAATCAAACTGAAAGCCGCGGCCGCATGTCTGGCCGTCATGTTGCTCACAGCGTGCTCGGTTTCATACAAGTTCAACGGGGCGAGCATCGACTACTCCAAGACCAAGACCATACAGATAGCCGACTTCCCCATCCGTTCAAGCTATGTCTGGGGGCCTATGGCGAGCATTTTCAACAACAATCTCAAAGACCAATATGCCAACAACACCCGCCTGATACAGGTGAAACGCAACGGCGACATGAAGATTGAGGGCGAGATAACACAATACAGCCAACGCAACAAGGCCGTGACAAGCGAAGGCAGCTCCGCGCAGACGGAACTTTCAATGACCGTGAACGTGCGCTTCACCAACAACGCCAACCACAAGGAGGACTTCGAAAGGCAGTTCTCGGCCACAGCAACCTACGAGAACACCCAGTCGCTAAGTGCCGTGCAGGAAGAACTCGTGACGCAAATGGTGAAAAACATAACCGACCAAATATTCAACGCTACAGTGGCCAACTGGTGACAGGCACAATGGACATAACAGAGTTGATAAACCACTCCGAGCGACTCGACAGAGAAACCCTCTATGAATTGCGCTCCACGCTGGCCGTCTTCCCATATTTCCAGACGGCACGGTTGCTCCTGCTCCAAAATCTCTACCTTTTGCACGACCCGACGTTTGACGAAGAGTTGCGCCGGGCCGCAGTTTACATAACCGACCGCAGCGTTATATTCCAGATGATCGAGGCTGCGCACTACCGCACTGCGCACATTACGAGGGACCGCAACGACGCTTCGGCAAGCGGTACGGCGGCATCCGATAGGCACGAAGGGAGCAGAACCATCTCGCTGATAGACAATTTCCTCGACACAATACCTAAAGACGAGGAGACGGAAAAGTCAGGCAAGGAGGAAAAGAAACGCCGCCCCACCCCTGCAGATGCAGCCGTGGATTATGTAGCCTACCTCATGGAAACCGAAAACGAGGCGGATGAACAGCACGGCGACGGCACTCCCCAGATGAAAGGGCAGGATCTGATAGACGATTTCATCAACAGCGGACAGGGCAAAATAGTGCTTAACGAGACTCCGCAGTTCGCTCCGCAGATAGAAGACGGTGCAGCCTGCAACGACGGCAACGGCAATGACAGCGAGGAAAGCTACTTTACGGAAACATTGGCACGTATATATATAAAACAGGAACGATATTCCAAGGCTTTGGAAATAATTCGGCGATTAAGTTTGAATTATCCAAAAAAAAACGCTTACTTTGCAGACCAAATGCGTTTCTTGGAGAAACTTATAATAAATAACAATAAAAAAACAGATTAAACAAATGGGACTTTACACATTATTTGTAATCTTCATTCTAATCGCAGCGGTGCTTATGATTGGCATCGTGCTCATCCAAGAGTCAAAAGGCGGCGGCCTTTCTTCAAGTTTTGCCTCATACAACCAAATCGGAGGCGTGCGCAAGACGACCGACTTCATTGAGAAAACAACATGGGGGCTGGCCATTGCAATGGTTGTGATAAGCATTGCCTGTGCGTATGTCGCCCCTCAGGCTTCGACAGAGACATCGGTAATGGAAGGCGTGGAGAACCCTACGGCCAATCCAAACAACCTTCCGGGCTTTGGAGCAAGCCAGACGAAACCAGCCGCCAGCACTCCTGAGGCAGCAAAAGGTAGCGAACAAGCAGCTCCGACAGACAAAAAATAAAGGAAAAGTGCAACGCTTTGCCTTCGTAAATGCCACAGTTATGGTTCGTAACTGTGGCATTTACATATTGAAGCGTTGCCTTTTTAAGGATAAATGACACAATTTTTCCAGCAAAGCGTCACTTTTTTAGTGCAACTTGCACGGAAATTGTAGCAAATTCCTATATTCGCATAAATGTTGCCTTCACCAGACGGACACTACAGTATGCCTGTCTGTATAAAAGTATGGGGGACAGGAAAAACAAATAATCTAATAGCTATGGAAAAGAATTTTTTCTCACGAGAGAAAGAGGCGTGCGGCAAGATTGTACGCACTGGTTTGGCGGCTCTGCTTCCGTCCGTACTACTAACGGCAGCCCTGTTTATGGGCAGTTGCGCAAAGGAAATGGAGCTGGATGCCGGGGAGAACGGTTCGCCGAAGGGTACGCTGGCCGTCAGCACTCGCGGCGTGGACGGCGAGGTAAGCTATCCTGTAAACGTGTATGTATTCGACAGCAACGGTTCGTGCGCCGCTACAGCAACCCTTTCGTCGGCTGATGACGAGTTGTCGGTTTACCTTTCCAATGGCAGCTATACTGTTCAGGCAGTCGGAGGAGCCTCTACAGATGATTATATACTGCCAACAAAAGACAATGCCGCAGGAAATTCGCCCATAACCCTGCTCGATGGTCACAGCCATGGTGACATTATGACATCCGTACAGGCTATCGTTAATGTCGGAGCGGACGAGACCAACGAACTAACCCTGTCGATGTCGCGCAAAGTGATGCAACTTTGCAGCGTGAAGATGAACGATGTCCCAACGGAAGTCACCGCTGTGTCAATGTCAATATCCCCGCTTTACACCACACTGTTGCTTGACGGCACGTGCACTGGCACGAACGGGGCCTTCACAGCCGACCTGACAAAAGGCACGGACGGCTCGACATGGGCTTTGGAGTCTGGCGCATACCTGCTCGAAGCCTGCGGAAAAGCGGCAATAACGGTGTCGATGAAAACCGCAGACGGCACAAAGACATACGCCTACGAGTCATCCGACGAACTGAAAGCCAACTACAAGATAAACATAACCGGCACGTACAAGCCCGGAGGCTTCACTGTCAGTGGCACCGTTACGGGTACTGACTGGGCAGGAACACACGACATAACGTTCGACATGACAGACTCTCAGGACTCCCAAGGTTCTGACGACAATGACGAAACGGCCACTGTGTCAGCCCCGGAAGTCGGTTCGATATACAAGGAAAAGTGCTATGTGCTGCGCAATGACACCGACGAGGTTGCCAAAACGATAACCTCCACACTGATGAGCGTTGAAGAGAAAGGCGGCATGACCACGACCAAGGATCACACACAGGCGGAATGGAAGGAGCTGACTGATGCCGGACTGGCCGAAATGGCCGTGGAAGGCGTGCCCAACTGGCGGTTGCCGACACATGAAGAGTTGATGAAAATAACAGAAGTAGCCGATGCAGATAAAAGCCAAAAGCTGTGGAATCTGCTTCTTGGTGCTGGTGGCAACGTGTTCAGAATAGGCAATTACCATTTCTACCTCTCTGACGATGACAAAATCATGCAGATAGACTATAAAGATAAGCCAATCGAGCCGGATGCCAAGACCATGCTTAGAGGTTTTACCACTGTGACTTTCGGAATCTGAAAGTATTCGCAGACTTCTTTGAACCGTTGAAAGCAGCAGTCCTGTTATTTGCTGTCTTCAAATCAAAGACAGCAAGTAAGAGAGGAGGGTGTGTCAAAACGATTTTTGAGGGATTGAGAACTTTTAATTTGAAACT
>CAVAPI010000077.1:0-9979 GCA_963590445.1 Lachnospiraceae bacterium
ACGTTCCCCCGTCCCATCTTGTCCCATTCCCGTCTCCACCTGTCCTCACAATCCAGCCCACAATCAATGTAAGCCATTGAATCCCAGTCAAATTACCCCAATCTTCCTCCCCTCACTTTTTATAACTCGCTTTCGCATCGTAAACGGGCGGTTTGTCAAACAGAAATAGTGGAGTTGCTGTGGAAAAGGGGATTGGTTCCGGAGAAAAAGGCCGTTTGTCGCAGGCGGAAAGCCGGTTTCCGCCATTAAGGGACACGACTTGTTGCGGTACGCATCAGAACGGGTAGCCGATGGCAAAGTGCAGTCCGAGTCCGTCCTTAAAGCGCGGTATGTTGTAGTAACCGCTCTTCTCCGTCTCGTAAGGCACGTGGACGGCCACTCCAAGGTCAAGGCGCAGCACGAGGAAGTCGAGGTCGTAGCGCAGTCCCGCGCCCGTTCCCGTGGCCAATTGCGTAAGGAAAGTGGCGGGATTGAACTCGGAATCGGGGCGGCTCCCGTCCTTTTTCAGCAGCCAGATGTTGCCCGCGTCAAGAAAAACCGCGCCGTAGAGGCTGCCGAACAGGTTGAACCGATACTCAAGGTTGGCCTCAAACTTTATGTCACCGGTCTGGTCAAGGTACGAATAGCGCGAGGATGAGGCCACGTGCTTGCCCGGTCCTATGCTGCGGATGGTGAATGCGCGTATGCTGTTTGCACCGCCTACGTAGAACTGCTCGCTGTATGGCGCACGCTCACTGTTGCCGTAGGCATATAGAAGTCCTGCCGCCACGCGCCCCACGAGCTGCGATTTCTGGCTCAACTGCCATGTCTTGCGCAGGCTTGCGTTCACTTTGAGGAACTGGGCGAACGGGTTGCCGAACAAGTCCTTTTCCTTTTCGTTGAATTTCTTGCCGGCTGCCATATACAGGAGCGACAGCAGGTTGCCCGACTCGGTGAGTGATATGTCCCAGGCTATCGGGTTGTTGTAGCGCGAGGGGCTGGCGTAGGTGTAGGAGTACTTGATTTTGGGCACAAACTGGTTGCGCATCGACACGTAGATGGCCGGGTTGGCGGTCATGATGGAGTCGAACGTGGCCGTTGTCCGGCGCAGTATGTTGTAGTCAAGCAGGAAGGGGCTTAGCTCATGGCGCGAGTTGGCCGATGTCTGGAACTTGTATGTTACCGCACCTGTAACGGTCAGCATCTTGAAATAGTCAGCCCGGTTGAGCACATCGCCCGACAGCGAGAACAAAGTGGTGGGGGGAGCATGGAAGCGGTGCCGCTTGAAGAGTCCGAAAGGGGTCTCCAACCGGGGGTATTCTATCGAGATGTCAGCTCCGTATTCGTAGGAATTGATCGTAGAGCTGCTGCCTCCGACCCGTTTCCCGGTCTGCCACTCGTATGACCCCTTGAGATTGACGCTCAGTTTCTCGCCTCCACGGAACGCATTGCGCTTGGTTAGCCCCAGCACAAGGCCGGGTCCCGTGCGGTCATTGCTCTTCAGCTTGTAGTTAGCCTCTATGGATACGTCGTAGGGCTTGTCGAATACGCAGCTCAAAGTCACGTCCAAGGTGTCGCAAGCGGCCGTCGTGTCGCGCGGAGTGAACGAGAAGTCGGACATGGAGAACAGCCCCATGCTGTTTATTATGGCGGCTGTTTCCGAATAGGTGCTCTGTCGGAACAGCTGACCCGGCCTCAGCTTCATGTCACGCAGCAATGCGCGCAGGCGAACCGGCAGCTTCTTGCCGGAATAGCGCACGGTGAGTATGCGGTAAACGAGCGAATCGGTGAGCTGGTCGGTCATGTTCCTGCGCATATCTATGCTCAGCCGCCCCAAATACCATTGGCGTGTTGCCATCGGAGACAGCCCTTCAGCGGGCTGGACGTGCACCTCCACGCGGCCTGGGACGGACGCTGTGTCGGCTATAAAGGTGGAATAGGCAGGGCGGAAGTAGTAGTAGCCGTTCTCACGCATCATGTTGCTTATGCGGGTGCGCTCCAATTCGAGCTTTGAAACGGCAAACGGGTCGCCCCGTCTGACGAGCCGCTCCGTCCGGGAGGCCGCTATCAGGCTGTCAACCGTGGGCGGGTAGCCCAGATACAGCAGCGTGTCTATGCGCGAGAGGCCGTTGGCGGTGACGTAATAGCCCAACCGTGCCTTTCTCTTGCCCTTCGGGAAAGTCTTGTAGGTCACTTCCGCATTGAAAAAGCCGTTGTTCTTCATCACATTTTGCGCAACGAGCGAGCGCACTTCGGGGTTTACGCTGCTTGTCAGTACGGGATTGCTGCCAAAATGGTTCAGCATCCACTGCCCGAACCGGCTTTCCGAGCCTGAATACTTGTTGTGAACGCGCAGCCCAAGCAGCAATGGAGAGCGCAAAGACGAGCTTCCGAGTATGGCTCCGTTGGGCGGACAGGCCAGCGCAGCCTCGACTTCCGTGCTCACATCGGCCCAGTTTTCAGCCTTGCAGGTATCGGTGTACTTTATTTCCTTGATGCCTGTGTATAGCGTCTCGCCCTCCGGCAGGTTGCTGGTGGTCGAGCAGCCGGCCGCAAGTGCGGCCATAAGGACTGCTGTCAGGTATCTTCTTGTTGCTTTCATTGCGCCTTTCCGAGTGCTGTCAGGTGTTTATTGGTTGCCCTTGTCAAGCCTTGCCGAGTCTTGTCTTGCCGGTATGGCCGTCTGTCTGTCCAGCTTGCCGGGCCGTCTGTCCCCCTTGCCGAACGTGAACAGTTCGCTTAGCTTGTTTATCTTCTTGCGCCACACGAAGCCGCCGCCGTATTCCGATATTCTGTCCTCCAGTAAATCCTGCGCTTCCTTATTGTAGAACAGTCTGACGTAACGCATTGCTGTCTGGTCAAGGCGGTATTCGAGCGATACATTGTCTATAAACATCTCGTCCTGCGTGCTTCCGGTGGTGTTGTCTGCCCCTGACAGCTTGCCGCCGATAACGATATTGACCCGGTTGTTCCACAGTCTTTTGGCGAATTTGAACGAGTAGTCGGTGTAAGTGTTGCCCGTACCGTCGGAATTCTGGTCAAGTCCGACACTCAAGTCGATGGTCTGCATGGCACTGTTGGCTATGTTGTTGATCTCACTTTGCAGGAATGAGTTGAGCGCATTGTTCATTGACACTCCGCCGGTGTTGCCTTCCGACAGGTACATGCCCGTGGTAAGCATCGAAACCGCGAGCTTTCCGCGCTGTTCAACGCTCATTGCCGCAAGCTCGTTCTTCATGCTAAGGTCTTCAGGTGCGTCAAGTGTGAACTCCAGACCCATGTCCTGCAGTGTCTTGGTCACCTTTACGCCGCAGTCAAACTTGACGCTCCGGCTTGCTCCACCGTCGCTTGACACGAGGCTTTTCACCTGTTCCGAGGCAATAATGTTCAGCGTCGGGTTCATCATGTCGCCATTAAACTCCACGTAACTGCCCTGTCCTATGCTGAAAGTCTTTAGGGGTATGACCGGCAAGGCGTACTTCATCTGGCCGTCGTTTATCGTGTAACGGCCGTAAAGTTGCAGCCCGTCCATGTCCGAATAGACCATTCGCAGTTCGCCGCCGCCCTCCACGTTGACGTAGTTGGACTCGTTGGAGTTCAAAGAGCAGTTGATTCGTGCCCCTGACTCGATGTTTACCATCAGCTGCATGTCCAGTCCGCCCAGTGCAGGGCGTGCGGTTTCGGCCTGCAGGGTGCTGTCCCGGAAGTCGGTAAAGGTCACCAAGCCTTTCAGTTGGTCGTCGGTATTGAGCGGCGAGTCCTTGAGTATGTATGTCAGGCTGGTGCTTCCAAGCACGTCAAGCCGGCCTCTCATCTGCAAATTGTTGACCGCTCCCGATATGTTACCGAGGAAGTTTACGTATGCTTTCCCGTAGGCTACGGATTTAGGAGACTTCTTTGCGTCTATCAGGAGGTAGTTCTGCGCCCTCATTCTCAACGACATTTTCATGTCAGACGGGTCGGTGAAGTCGATGTTCCCGTACATATTCAGCGGATTGTCGTTATGGGCGTACATCGTAAAGTTCTCCAACAGCAGATTGTTCCCCACGATTCTTACCGGGTCGTTGTCCATCCGCATGCGCAAACCGTATGGTACGCTTGTCAGAAATGCCGAGTCGAGATACAGTTCGCCGTTGATTTCCGGTGCGGAGACAGCCCCTTTTACGGTCAGGTTGCCGTCGGTAAAGCCGCTCAGACCGAACAGTTGGTCTGGGATGAAGCCGTTTACGACGGACAGGGGCAGCCGTGTCAGCTCCGCAGTGGCGTCGATTGTGCCGCCGTTGTCGCCGTAATACGTGCCCTTTACCACGCCCACGTCGTTGCCGTTCTGGTTCATCCGTGCCTCAACCGTGTGGGACACGGAGTCTTTCTGCAGATATACGAGTTCGCAACCAAGGTCTCCAATGGGACAAGCCTCGTAGGTCATGCCGCCGACCTGCAGGTCTGACAGTACCGAGATGCGCCCTTCCTTGCCCTGAAGCAGTCGGAAGTCGCCGTTGAGCAGGCCGGTTATGCGCGGCGCATAGGGCATTACTGAGGTAATTCTGGCCAGGTCAAACTTGTTGAGGCTGACGGTTATGTCCTGCAGCAGGTCGGCATCCTGGTTTTCCGACGACACCTTTACGCCCGTGCCTTCATCGGACACGAGGTCTATCTTGGCCTGTACCTTCCTGTCACGGCCGAAGAAGATGTAGTTGTCCCGGTTGAGATTGAACGCTGTGTAGCCCAGTATCGGGCGGTAAGGCGACAGGTGGACGGCAATGCCGCTATCGACCATCTCCGCTTTTGCGCCGAGTGACACTCCCAACCGGTCGTCTGCGTCGAGGTAACGCACCGAGAGGCCTGCTCCGTTGTTCAGGATTTCGCCGTCAAACAGGGCGGTAAACACGAACTGGGGGTTGCGCTTGTTGTTCCGGACCTTGCCGTTGAAGTGGAGCGAAGCGGAGTCCTGCACAATGCAGAACGCCACTGTGTCTATGCGGGTGCTGTCGGTTATGAGCGAATAGACGTGGCCTTTCCCGTTGAGGCCGTCGGACGGAGAGGCGGAAAGGTTCAGGTTCATGTCGTCGAACACTATGCCTTTCATGCGCAGGAAGTTGGCCAGAGGGTTGTCACTGCCGCACCTGAAGTTCACCGTTGCGGTGGGCAGCAGTGCCTTGAGCTTGGTTTGCTCTATGATTTTGTTGTGGTAATGGCTCTCAAGTTCCGCCATCAGCTGTCGGCCTTGGCGCATTAGGAGTCCGTAACCGCCCTGTGCCTCCATGTCGAGGCTAAGGCTTCCGCTCGAAACCCGTGCCCATGTGGTGTCGCGGTTGGTGGATATGTCCATGACAAGGTCCTTTGGACGGAACGTCTTTCCCTGTGCTGTCACCGTCAGGCTGTTGACTGCGCCCTGCAACTTGTGCTCCTCTTGCAGGTCTGTGGCCATGTAGAGGTGCGAGGAGAGGCCTACCGTTATAGGCGAGGCGGCCATATGCAGGGCGTGGAGGTCCATGTTCCTGATGTCAGTGCTGAGCGTTGCCTGTACGGTCTTGCCCCTTACGAGTGCGTCAAGGGCCACCACGCCGTCGAGAAGCCTGTTGTGGCTGTCTATTTCGGCATGTCCCACGCCGTCTTTCAGCACCGCTTTGGCCGTCAGTCTGTCGGCTTTCCAGCTGCCGTATTCCACGGTTGCGAGGCTCAGGGCGAGGTCTGTGCGGCTTTTCCTGTCGGTCAGGTCGAAGCCGCGCCCCTCCGCGCTGACGCTTCCGCTCACTTTTCCTATGGAATCCCGTGGCATGAAGTGGCGCACTTGCAGCTCCCGTATGTCCAGTTTGGCCTTGTAGGCTGTCTGTCTGGTGTCTATGCTTCCTGCGGCGTGCACTGTTCCGTTGCCCTCGCGCACGGTTATGTCGGCTGAGTAGCGGCTTCCGCTGGCTTGGGCTTTGCCCTTTATGCCCATATCCTGCGGTATCCGCAGCGTCCGGGCGGCCTGTTGCGGCAGCAGAGAGGTGACAAAGGCGAGGTTGCCGGTGCTTCCGCTGAAGCTGACGTCGGCGTTCAGCCGCTTTGTGTCGGTGACATTTTCCGCCCAGCCGTCGGCTGACAGGCTGAAAGCGGTGGGCAGAGCCACGTCAAAGCCCGTGATTTCCATGTGCTTCAGGCTGCCGTTCATGGAGCAAGTGACCGACAGGGGGCGGTTGGGGTAGCCCTGCACGAACTTCTGGGGCAGGTTTCCGGCAAACAGCATGATGTCCTGCTTGCCCAAAGCCGCCTTCAGGCGCAGCCGGAGCGCGCCCGGATTGCTGCTGTCCGTCAGGTTAAGGGCTGTGGAAACGCTGGCTTCAATGTCGGAATCGGGCGTGCGGAGGGTAAGCGAGGGCAGGCTGGCGGACGTTGAGTCGAGCCTCAGGCTTGTCCTGAGGTCGCTTACGGCCAGGCCGCTCTGCTCCCTGAAGGCGCAATGGCGCACGTTCAGCACCGTGAGCGGAGCCTTGTATAATAATGTGTCGATGGTCAGGCTGATGCCGGTCAGCGAGATATGGTTGTAGTCAAGCCCCTTCTGGTGCGGCTCGAAGCGGTTGTCGTAGGCCAGACGGCCGTTGCGCCACTCCACTGCGCCCACCCGGTAGGTCTCTTCCGCCAGGTCGGCCTGTGTGTCGGCCGCGGTCAGCCGCCCCATATAGGCGCTTATGCCGAGCGTGTCGCCGGGCAGGCTGACCGAAACGGCGGTGTTTCTCACCTCAACCTGCGCCACGGCTATCTTCCACCGTGACTTTTCGGTGGAAGTGTCGGGCGGTACGGTGTCGCTGACGGCCACGCTTACCTGTGCGTCAGCCAGCATTACGTTGCCCACATCGACCGTCTCCTTGTCCAGATCGATGCTTCTGGCCGACAGATACAGCCGCTTCAGCTGTCCTTTCACGCGCGCCGAGGCCACGAAACCGGCCGTGTTGAACTTGGTGTCGCGCAGGTCGAGTCCGTCTATCACCACCCGTTTGCCGAGAAGAGGCCACAGCCTGACCTCCACGACAAGGCTGCCCACGTCGGCCACAGTGTCGCGCACTTGCTTCAGAGAGCCGCTTGGCTGCAACGCCCTGAAGCCCTGGAGATTCAAGTCGAGTGGGAAACCGAGCGCAATGCGGTCTATGCTGATGTCCATCCCCGTCTTTTCCGACGCGTATGAGGCCGCCTTCTGCACCGCCCAGCCCTGAACCGGCGGCAGATAGAGGAGCACTGCCAGCAGCGCAAAGAGCAGAAACGGGACTAAAAGAGCCACTCCCGTCCACCGTAAAATCTTCTTGGTCATGCTGAAACGGACACTTTGATGAACAATAGCCAGTGCAAAGTAAGCGATTTTTCGGCAAAAGGCATAGCAAAAACGGCACAAAAACACAGGCAAAGCGGTATAAAGGCACACCGCAACCCATAGAGGCACGGTGCTGCAAGCGCACCTTTATTCTTGTGAAGGCAGGGGAGGACGGAAACAACCCGGCGGTTCGGCATCCGCAAACCGCCCGTTTGCGGATGCCGAACCGCCGGGTTAAGGGGTGTAAACATCCGGGTTGCGCATAGCAGGCGGCAGGGTTGTTGCAGGAAACTAAAAGCGTGTCATGAACTCGATGACTATCTTGTCGCGCTCCGAGGGCTTGGCTACCGCTCCCGAACGGTAGAGATACTTCTCGTAGTTCAGGCGTATGTCGGACACAAACGGCTTGGACAGGTGAAGCGTTGCGCCGCCCGTGATGCGCGAACGCTTGTAGTCGTTGACGGCAAGCACGCCATTGCTGTCGGCTTCCCCGTCACTGTGGTCGCCCATATAGTCGTACCGCACGAGCGGCGACACCGTTTTCACGAGCTTTTTCCTGCCCTTTACGGGTATGTCCCAGCTGATGAATCCGTCAAAGGCGTTGACATCGCCGAACGCACCGTGGGAGTAATGCTTGTAAAGGTATTCGGCTTCCGCATGGAAACCGTGGCCGTGGTAGTATGCACCGGCGTCATACATCATCACAGTGGTCTGGTAAGGCCTTATTTTCTGCGTGCTCAGCGTCAGGTTGAAGCCTCCCGGCATGAACAGCTGCGCCTTTGCCGAGAAGTTGACGCCCTTGGTCCAGTAGTCTTTCTGCCCGGTCAGACCCGATCCGTTGAACAGTCCTGCCTCCAACTTCACGGGTATTCCGGCGTTGACCGTGTATCCGAATGTCGCACCCACGTCACGCACGTTGCCAACCTGCTTGGCTATGAACGACCGGTTGGCGAAATACTGCTGGTGGGGCGACCGGTGGGCGTCGATAGTGAACGGCACGCGCATCTGTCCGATGGTCATCTGGAAGCTGCGGAACGGCGTTACACGGGTGTAGGCGTCCAACATCTTGATCGCACCTTCGTCAGACAGGTCTATTTCTGCCTTGTATTCCACCGCGCCAACCACCTTCCCGCTGAGGCTGAACCGCGCGTTTCTCACCTCGAAGCGGCCTTCGCCCTCCTCTGTCTGGTACTCATACTTGCTGCGGATGGTGCCGTGCACCTCGGGTCTGAACTCTTGGGCGGCAGTATCGAGGCACACCGCAAGAGCAACCATAGCCATTGTCCTTCTCACTCTTTGCTTTTCGTTTGGTTACGGCGGCAAAGGTACGAAGCGGGTGTTACGGTAACGTTACACCGGGGTTACGATAAAGTTAACCCAAGCGCACGGTTGGGGAACAAAAACGCACCCCTGTATAACACCAGGAGAGCTTTGGGGGAATGAAAAACGTGCGGCAATGGGGCAAAAGCCCACCGCCGCACGCCATGAAAAAGAAAAGTTATTGAAAAGAAGTACAGTGCAGATCAGAACAACCTGGCGGGATAGACTCCCTCGCCGATGAGTTTCTGTATCTTGTCCACTACCGACTGGCGGTCAGCAGCGTAGGTTACGCCGAACCACTTGCTCGTTGTGTCGAGCACCTCGACGGTTGCCGTCTTCTCGTTTATCAGTTTGTTGACCATAAGCGGTATGAAGAACTCCGCCTTGAGGTTCTCCATGTTCTTCGGGTCGGCGAGAAACTCCTTGAAATAAGCCTCGCTGTGCTCGAAATAGTCGGGAGTGAAGCCCCACATGTTCATGGATACGGGCGTTGTGTCGGCCACTGCCACCCACTCGCCCTGCTCGTCCTTGTAGCAGACAGGGCCGTTGACGCGCATAATCTCGGTGCGTTCCACCACCGTAGTCAGGTTCCCCTTGTCGTCCTTCGAGCAGATGCCGCGCGCCACCGTACCGTTTTCCGACAGCGTGTTGCCCACACGGAAGCCCACCATGGCATACTTGTTCTTGCTGCCTTCCGGCAATTCGGACAGGAACTTGCCGATTACCATGAACGCATCGCGGTTGTAGAAGTCGTCACAGTTGATCACGCAGAACGGTTCCTTTATGGTCTCCTTTGCCATAAGCACCGCATGATTGGTGCCCCAGGGCTTCACGCGGTCCTTGGGACAGGCAAATCCTGCGGGCAGAGCGTCGAGACTCTGGAAGCAAAGCTCCGCCGGGATGTGCCCTTCGTACTTGCTGAGTATCTTTTCCTTGAAGTCCTTCTCAAAATCCTTGCGGATTACGAACACTATCTTGCCGAATCCTGCCTTGATAGCGTCGTAGATAGAGTAGTCCATGATGGTTTCACCATTCGGGCCGAGGCCGTCCAACTGCTTCAGACCGCCATAGCGGCTGCCCATACCAGCCGCCAAGAGTAATAAAGTTGGTTTCATGTTGATTGTAATATGTGTTTATAACAGTTGTTAGTGTGTCCCATATTAATAAGGTATATATGTCTGTAGGTCGGACAAAGCCCGCACGGAAACTGAACCATAGCCCATTGTCTGCGAAAGCCTTATGCAAAAATAACGAATTATTACGAAAGACTACACGCACACCGCCCCATTAATATTCTTTAACCCGCATGTCGTGTGCGGTAACTATTCAGCGGTAGGTGCATGACGAGGCCTCAAACCTCAAATAAGGCTTGAATTGCATTGAAAGAAGTCT
>CAVAPI010000078.1:0-9682 GCA_963590445.1 Lachnospiraceae bacterium
ACAGCTGGTACGCTGTCTGAGAAAATTGGCGATGACCAAAAGCTCACAATCACGAGCCTGAAAGTGTCCGGCCCGATTAACGGTACGGACGTGAAGTATCTGCGCGAAATGGCAGGATGCGATGTTGACGGGAACACAACAGATGGCAATCTTGCCGAGTTGGACTTGAGTGGCGCTAACATAGTGAAAAGCGATGATGCTTACTACAATTATTATAGTACCGCGAAAAAAACTGCGGACAACGTTATCGGACAATTTACTTTTTATAAATGTAGCAAACTGAAGACCGTAAAGTTGCCGACAACTGTTACAAGCATTGAATATAACGCGTTCGGTGATTGTACAAGTCTGGAGTCAATTGACATTCCTACAAGTGTGACGAGCATTGGTAGCTGTGCATTCATGCGTTGCTCGGGCTTGGTTTCAGTCATCATTCCAGATAACGTGACTACACTGGGGTCTATGGCGTTTGGATGGTGTACAAATCTGTCTTCCGTCACTCTTAGCAAGAACATTAAAACCATCGATGGTGGAACGTTCAACAGTTGCAAGTTTACGACTGTCACCATTCCTGAAGGTGTGACGAGCATTGGCAATAATGCGTTTATGAATTGTAAAAGTCTGGAATCTATCACCATCCCAAACAGCGTGACGAGCATAGGTGACGGCGTATTCCAAAAATGCTCCGCCATGACTACTGCCACCATTGGCAAGAATGTTGAAAGCATCGGTAAGAGCGCGTTCTCTGATTGTTCTAAACTGCTGTCGATAGCCCTGCCCGATAAGGTTACAAGCATTGACGCAGGATATACATTCATGAATTGCTCTGCCATGACTTCTGTCAGCATCGGCAATTCCGTGACAAGCATTGGCGACGGTGCGTTCAACGGTTGCTCAAGCCTGACCTCCGTCACAATCCCCAATTCCGTGACAAGCATTGGCAACGATGCGTTCGGTGGTTGCACAGGCCTGACATCAGTCACAATCGGCAATTCCGTGACAAGCATTGGCGACGGTGCGTTCAAAGGTTGCTCTGGCATGACTTCCGTTATCATAGGCAGTGGCTTGAAGAGCATTGGCGCAAGTGCGTTCGCTTGGTGTTCGAAACTGACATCAATCACCCTTCCTGAAAAGATGGAAAGCATAGGCAACTATGTGTTCTCTAACTGTACTCAGCTGACTACTTTCTCCATTGGCAGTGGCGAAATTGGCGAAGGTGCGTTCTACAAATGCTCTGCACTGAAAACCCTTACCATGGGTACTGGAGTGAAGAGCATAGGTAAGGAAGCATTCTATGGTTGTTCTGCTTTGACTTCTATAGCTATTCCTGATGGCGTGGAAAGCATAGGTGAAAGTGCGTTCTTTGGTTGTTCAGCCGCAACAACACTCACCATTGGCACAGGCGTGAAGACCATAGGCGATAAGGCATTCTACGGTTGTTCACAATTGACATCTGCCAATATTCCAGATGCTGTAACAAGCATGGGTGACGGTGCGTTCTGGAATTGCTGTGCAATGACTGAAGCCACGATTGGTAAGGGCGTGACAAGCATAGGCAAGGATGCGTTTCAGAGTTGTGAAAGTTTGAAAACCATCTCTATTGGAGAGGAGGTTGAAAGCATTGGAATTAGTGCATTCTATGGTTGCGAAAACCTGACATCTGTAGCTATTCCAAATAAAGTGACAAGCATAGGTGAGAGTGCATTCAGTGGTTGCAAAGGTATGACTTCTGTTACCATAGGCAGTGGTGTGGAGAGCATTGGAAAAACAGCGTTCTTGGGTTGCCAAAGCCTTGAGTCTATCACCATTCCTGCAAACGTGACAAGTATTGCGGAAAAGGCGTTCAGTGCTTGTTTGTGCTTGAAGAAGGTTACCCTCTTGGGCAGTACACTGCCAACGACTTGTGCTGAAGATGCATTCTACAACCATCCGTCAGACGCGACACTGTATTGCAAGAATGTGTTGAAAGAATCTTGCGCTACTACAGCTCCTTGGAGTACCTATACAATAAAGACTACCGACTTCCCTGTAACCATCACCGATGCCGGCATTGCCACGGCTTGCTCTGACGATGACCTCGACTTCACGGAAGTGGCAGACGTGAAGGCTTATATTGCTTCTGGTTTCAGTCCTTCGGAAGGCAAAGTGCTGCTGACACGTGCAATGAAGATACCTGCAAAAACAGGATTTATCGTAAAGGGAAACGCAGGCACATACGAGATACCTGTTGCCGCAACAGACTATACATACGCCAATCTGCTTGTAGGTACACTGGCAGAGACAACGGTGGCAGAGACTGACGGCTCTTACACCAACTATGTGCTCGCCAACGATGCTGCCGCCGGTGTCGGCTTCTACAAGGCTAACAATACCGCAGTCTCGGCCTACAAGGCTTACCTGCAAATACCCACAAGCGCAGTTTCCACAGATGGCACTTCTGAAGCCAAGGCCTCGTTGAGCCTCAGCTTCGACGACGAGGACGGTGACATCACAGGCTTCATTCCTGTAACCAAACTGGCCGAGGAGACAAGCGGCAAGTCGGCAATATACAATCTCAACGGCCAGCGCAAGCAGAGTCTGACTAAGGGTCTGAACATTGTGAACGGCAAGAAGATATTTGTAAAGTAACGACAACCAAACAAGAACGGACATGAAAAAGGAATATATAAAGCCGACGGCGAACATCATGGAGCTTGACTGCGCAGGTATGCTGTGCACTTCGGGGGGCACTCCAACCACTCCCGACACTCCGAATTTCGACACTTCCGACCCGGAAACACTGCCTGTCGGAAAAGACCCGTGGAGCGGAAACGGGACAGTACTGTAAACGGGATTTAATAATACTATGAACGGGGCGCAATGCCGGGCTTATAACCCAGACATTGCGCCCCTTCTTTATGCTTGGCCGGCACTGGCAACCTGGCGATATTTTGGAAAAAAGTTGCAAATACAGACCTGAAAGACATTCTCACAGGATATATAGCAACATTTTTGTATCCTCCTTTGTATGTGAGTATGTTCATATTAATAAGACTGTGCACAAGAAAGGGACTGTATTCACAGATTTTATGCTTACCTTTGCCCTGCGCCAGCAGTGCGTTTCCTAATGGAATTGGCAATGATTCTAAAATGAAGCTGATGGCAAGAAAGTGAACTTAGCACATATGCACAAAATGTTTTTTATAAGAAAGTAACACACTTGCTTATTACAAACTATTGATTATAAATCAGAACAGAAAGATGAAAATAGTATTCGCAACAAACAACAGAAACAAGCTGGCCGAGATAAGAGAGATACTCGGCAAGGGCATGGAAGTATTGTCACTCGAAGACATAGACTGCCACGACGAGATACCGGAAACGGGCAGCACGCTTGAGGAAAACGCCATGCAGAAGGCGGAGTATATATACAGGAAGTATGGCTTGAGCGTGTTTGCAGACGACACGGGGCTTGAGGTGGACGCCCTTGGCGGCGAGCCGGGAGTGTACAGTGCGCGCTATGCTGGCGGAGAAGGTCACGACAGCGAGGCTAACATGGCCAAGCTGCTGGCCAATTTAGGAGAAAATAACAACCGCAAGGCACGATTTCGCACCGTGATAGCGTTAATAGAGAAAGCGGACGACGGCGCACAGCCAAAGGTGAGCCAGTTTGAAGGCATCGTCTGTGGCGAGATAATACGCGGGCGGCGAGGGCAGGGAGGCTTCGGCTACGACCCTATATTCCAGCCCGACGGCTGCGACAAGACCTTTGCCGAACTGGGACACGAGGTGAAAAACAAGATAAGCCACAGGGCACGGGCTGTGAAGAAGCTGGCGGAATATCTCAAGGGAGTGAAGAACGAAGAGTGAAGAGCTAAGAATGGCTGCGCAGACGGAAGGCCAACCAATCGCCACACCTCCGCATTGACCCCTGCAAGATATAACATACACACAACGGAATAACCCCCAAAAAGCAAAATACATGAACAAGGCAACACGCTTGACACTTGCGCTCGCGCTGCAAACGGCGGCAGCGGTATGCGCCGATGCGGCCATAGGCACATGGAAGACATACAACGCCTACAAGGAAGTGCAGAAGATAGTGGCGGCAGGGAGCGGCCGCCTGTTTGTAAGAGCATCCGACAGACTCTACATGTATAACACCGGCGACGGGGCGATAACCACTTTCGACAAGATAAACAGCCTGCACGACACCAACGTGAAGGACATAGAGTGGAACAGTGCGGCAGGAAAACTTGTTGTGGTGTATGACAACAGCAACATAGACATGGTGGGGACCGACGGAAACGCCACCAATATCTCAGACCTGTACGACAAGAACATGGTGGAGGACAAGACGGTCAACTCCATGAAAAGCAACGGACGATACACCTATCTTGCCACAAATTTCGGCATAGTGAAGCTCGATGCGGCCAAGGAGGACATCAACGAGACCTACTACCTCAACGGGAAAATACAGAAAATAGGCTTTGCCGCAAACTCCGTCTATGCGCTCGACGCCGACGGCAAGGTACACATGGGCAGCCTGAGCGACAACCTGATAGACAAAAGCAACTGGACTGTAGTGACGGAATACAGCGGCAGCCTGTTCGCCGATGACAACAGCGACTGGGAAAAGTACTACAGTACAGTGGAAAAGCTCAACCCCGACGGCCCGGACTACAACCGCTTCTTCTTCGTAAAGGTGTTCGGCAACAAACTGTACAGCACCGGAGGCATCTATTCGTCAACGACTGACGGCGGAAAAACAGGCACGGCGCAGGTGTGGGACGGCAATGAGTGGCAAAACTACCAGCAGGACGGCATAGAGGAGGCCACCGGTCACCACTATTGGGACATGGACTGCATAGCCAACGACACGCGCAGGACTGACACAGACCACACTTTCGTCGGCGGGAAGAGCGGGTTGTACGAGTTTGAGAACGGAAAGTTCAAACAGGGGTTCAACCTGAACAACAGCCCCCTGCTGTCTCCGCTGTCAATGATGGACTATGTGATAGTCAACGGAATGACTTTCGACAGCGAAGGCAATCTGTGGCTGTTCAATTCCAAGTCGCCCTCAACCTCACTGTTTGAATATACCGGCGACGGACAGTGGGTTGGCCACCACAAGGAGGAGTTCATGTATAACAACAAAAGCCTTGAAAACGCGGTAAACATGTTCTTCGACAGCCGGGGACTGCTGTGGTTCTGCAACGAACACTGGCGGCAGCCGTCGGTGGCATACTACAACAAGGCCACCGACAAGGCCAAGATATACACCGATTTCACCAATCAGGACGGGGTAAGGTACTCGCCCATATCGGTATATTGCGCCGCCGAAGACCGGGAAGGCAACGTGTGGGTGGGCACAAGCACAGGGCTGTTCTACCTCTCGGCACAGGACATAACAGACGGGAACGACGTTTTCAACCAGTATAAGGTGGCACGCAACGACGGAACAAACAATGCCGACTACCTGCTGACCGGGGTTTCAATAAAAAGCATGGCCATCGACGGCGGCAACCGCAAGTGGATAGGCACCAGCAGCAGCGGGGTCTATCTCATCAGCGCCGACAACAACACCCAGATAGCCCACTACACGACAGACAACAGCGGCCTTGCTTCAAACACCATAAACAGCATTGCGATAAACGGAAAGACCGGCGAAGTGTTCTTCGCCACTGAAAAAGGATTGTGTTCATACACGAGCGACGCCACGGAACCTGTGGAGGAAATGGACAAGGACAACGTGTATGCCTATCCCAACCCCGTCACTCCCGAATATACAGGGCTCATAACCATCGTGGGACTAAGCTACAACGCCGACGTGAAGATAACCACCGCCACCGGCCATCCCGTGGCCGAAGGGCGCAGCACCGGCGGCACGTTCACATGGGACGGACACGACCGCAACGGCAAGCGGGTGGCTTCGGGAGTATATAACGTGATGACGGCAAAGCAGGACGGCTCGAAAGGCACAGTATGCAAGGTGGCCGTAATCAATTAGCGCACCGTATTTGCCCGTGAAAATGCATACTTACGGCCTGTGAACGGCACAGTTACGATGCGTAAACACACTGTTTGCATGGAGAGAAAAGGCTGGATAGACCGCGCAAGGGGAACAGGCATGATGCTGATACTGCTGTTCCACACCTCGATGTACTACGCAGGCCGCGACATTCCGCCCTATTCCATGTATGTGGAGAACGCCCTGGCAATGTTCTTCTTCATCTCCGGCTACCTCTTCATGCCCAACCGCACCGGGCAAGCCGTGGGAGGAAACCGGTGGTGCACCCCGTCGGCCGTTCCCAATGCAAGACGGAAGCTCATGGCTATACTGCAAAAGCTCGTCATACCCTACCTTATCTACACCCCGACGATAGCGGTGCTCAAGTCGTTCGCCTACGGCACCGCCATAAACCCTCTCAATATCATGGCAAGAGTGCTGTCGGGCGAAGCCTCATGGTTCGTATCGTCGCTCATAGTGGCCGAAGCGCTGTTTCTCATGGTAGTGTTAATAAGCCGTGGAAAACTTCTCATAACCGCCATACTGTGCACACTGCCCTGCATGGCCGTGGCTTACGGCACGGATATAACGCCGTTTTCCATACTCAACGTCTCGTTCATCGGCCTTGCGCTTCTCTTTCTCGGCCACATCTTCAGGCGTTGCGAGCACGTTATCGACAATATGCACCCCGCATCATACATACCATTGTTCCTCTTGCTTGTTATAATCAAGGTATATGAATATGCAAACGGCACAAACATGACCTTCTACGTCATCCGAATAGACAGCTTCCCGCTATTCTTCGCCGACACCGTCCTGTCATCATTGTGCTTAGTGTGGCTCTGCAAGCGTCTGCCAAGCATCAAAATGGTGGAATACATAGGCAGTCACAGCCTCATCTACTACTTCATCTGCGGCGGCGTGCCGCTGACAGTAAGCCGCCTAATGCCACAATACACCGAAGGCAGCTACCATCTCCTGGCCGCAGCCTTCGCCATAGTCTGCCTCTGCTCCACAGCCATCGTGTGGGCAATATACAAATGGCTTCCCTGGACAACCGGAAAAGCCCCGCTCCCGTTTGTTGAAGGGTGGGGGAGAAGCCGCTGAATGCATGCAATACCAGAGAAATACATACATCAACATCCGGATTATTCTTGCCTGACATCATCAAACAAGGCACGCCTCGGCAAAGACATATGCAATCTTTGCCGCTTTTTCGCAGAAAAGCCCCTTACTACTTAAGGTTAAAGTATGTGATTTTATAGTGGCTTTAGGGTGAAAACATTAACTTTACTTTCCAAAAGCATTGCCGAAATTATGATAAAGACCAAAAAAATAATAAGTTTGTTTTCTGGTGCCGGAGGTTTGGACATAGGCTTTGAAAGGGCTGGCTTCAAAGTTGCAGTAGCAATTGAAGTCGATACAGCATGTTGCGAGACCTTACGGGCCAACAAACCACTATTGCCAATAATAAATAAAAGCATTACGGATGTAAGCGGCGAAGAAATATTAAACACCGCAGGACTGGAAGTAGGTGAAGCCGCTTTAGTCATAGGGGGGCCTCCTTGCCAAAGTTTTAGTCTGGCAGGTTTACGGAAAGGTTTGGATGATGAGCGTGGAAAACTTTTGTTCGAGTTCGTGAGAGTCGTCCGCGAGATTATTCCAAAAGGATTTGTCTTGGAGAACGTCAAAGGATTGACAAATTGGGACAATGGACGTGCAATGAAACTTCTTATTGAAGAACTGGGGAAACCTATATCGCACAATGGAATAGAATACAAATACAATATTGCACCGCCAAAAGTATTAGATGCTGTGGATTATGGTGCACCCCAGTATAGAGAAAGGCTTATACTGGTAGGCAATAGGATAGGCAAGGATTATAAATACCCGGAACCATTAAAAGAACCGCACCATACAGTGTGGGACGCAATAGGAAATCTACCTGAACCTGAACAGCCTTCAAAAGTCGCACTAAGAGTCTCGGGAACAATAAAAGAAAGGATTAAGAAATATGGATACTAAAACGATAAAGAATCATCAAGTCACTGCACACTCCCCTTCTACTATCGAGAAAATAAGGAAAGTGCCTATAGGCGGCAAACTGGCAGATGTTGAGCAAATTTACGGCTCCACATACAGAAGATTAGACCCAAACAAACCCTCATATACGGTTACAAGAAGCGGTTATAGGGATTTTATACATCCGTATGAAGACCGTATGTTAACCGTTCGTGAACTGGCTTGCCTGCAAACATTTCCCATTGACTGGGAAATCAAAGGGGTTAGATTGGACTCTTACAGTTCCAAAAGAAATGTTAGCATGACACAGTTTGGACAAGTGGGCAATGCCGTGCCTCCAGTACTGGCAGAGGCCGTTGCAAGATCAATAATGGAACAATGGTTTAACGACTAAAAAGAAAAGATATGCCTAAAGTGCCAGAATCAATAACAAAAGAGCAATACCTATTAAAGTCAACATTCTTTTATAACAAGTTGAAGTCAAATGGTTATTTCAAGTTGTTCGTATCAGTACGAAAATTAGCAAGAATAGAAGGCGACAAACTAACCTGGGATAAAGAGAAATGGAATATCGGTGAAGACGCATGGAACATGCTACAAAAGAACAGTATCCCGCCAATGCTGGTTTTCGTACATCCAAAAGTGTTGAAATTAAATCCCACCTTCTTAAAATATTATAGGTCTGTAGCTATGATCCCGCAAAAGGGATTGAAAGCCCTTTCCCATGTTTCCAATGTTGACACCATTGAAAGTGGCGAGGTTGACAGCAATCGGCTTAATGCGGAAACTGTAAGCAAGCTGACAAAGGCTATCAATGAAGTTGTATCATTGGTTGTCCAGCTTGCGGTGGAAATTAACGAGCGTGAGATAGAAGGGATGATGTTCGCCACCGCTGGCACCAACATTGATGGTTCTTGGAGAAATCAAATCGGAGCGGAAGGCGAACGCGTCATAAGACGGATTATTGTAAATGGTCTGCTAGGACATAATGAAGTGTCTTCTTTCGTCAACAAAGACAATGATGTCATAGAAATAGAAGACAGCGAGACAATTGTGGAAAACATCGATTTGGTAAAGACCGTAAACCTTACCAATGGATATTCGGTGTACTTCTCGTCAGAGCCAGATGTAACTATGTACAATAGCGAAGGTGATATTGTAGGCGTAATAGAAATCAAAGCCGGCCTTGACCCTGCGGGCGCACTGGAAAGATTGGGCGCAATGTTCAAATCTTTCGAAAATACCTTGGCAGAATATCCTAACGCCGTAACCATACTTATCGCTTCTTGCATTACAACAGAAGTTGACAATCGCCTTAACGCATCCATGGTGGTCAGACAAAAATACATAACAACAAATATAACATCAAAGGAAAGTGAAAAGCGTAAATTTGTCAACAGATTAAGGGTTATAATGAAACTTGCAAAAAGTAGCATTTAAATTTCACTATCTATTAAAAACAAAAGAATTTAGAACTATTACAATCATTAAAGACAACCGCTCATATTTTGTCACCACTATTCCAACGTCTTTTTCAAAAACTACGGCGACATTGAATATTACTATTAACCATATTAACAATCACTTGAAAATGAAACTACTCTTATCTGTCTGCTTGGCGGCCATGATGGTTTTGCCGGCAAAGTCGCAGGGCGACATGACCCTGTGGTA
>CAVAPI010000079.1:0-9539 GCA_963590445.1 Lachnospiraceae bacterium
GCAAATCAGCAAGTCTCTATGTGACACCGCCCAAGTGCGGCGCGATGACGCATAGGCAGGCATCCCTTTGCTGCGGAAGAGAAAGGAACATATAGCGAAACGAATATGCGCTAAAGGGCTGCAACCGTCATAAAGCATCTTGTGCCAATCACTTATTTCCTGATTTTGAGTACTTTCAGCTGTCCTTTTGCGACTGTTCGCTCTATATAGACGCGATGACGGCGCATCTGCGCTGGCGTAACCTCGGTGCCTGCTGCGTCAAAGTAGCGTGTGCCGTCAGGCTCATCCTCGGCCAGGCGGTGAATGTCGGTGGTTTTGCCTTGGCAAACGAGCGTGCCGTTGCTCTTGAGGTAGCTGTCGTCCCAGTCATAGCCGCCACCGTCGATGACCCATTTGCTGCTTGAGTTGACTGTACCCTCAACAATCTGTATAGTCTCGCCCTCCATAAACGTTCTCCCGTCGATGGGTTTTATGCGGATAGTGTCGCCCGTGAGGCGCAAAGTGCCGCCGATGCGCAAGCGGTCGTTGTCGTTTTGGTTGGCTTTGAACACGATAGTCGCACCGCCATAGCCGATGAAATTGCCCGAAGTGCCGAGGTAATTGATACTGCTGTCGTCGATTCCGGGCTGCAAAACAGCTCCGCTGCGCAACAAAATGCTTTGCGTTGTGCCGCGCCCGGTGAGCTTTGCTCCGTCCAGAACGGTGAGGCTGCTTGAGGTAGTGGCTCCGCTGAAATTGCGAATCCTTAGAGTGCCCTCCTTTACCGTGATACTTGCTGTCGAACTGGTGCCTGTCAGCTCCCAGGTGCCGGTGCCAACCTTGTTGAAAGTAGTGCCTGTAAGTTTGCCGGCGTAGGCGAAATCGGTGTTAAGCGAGCCTACGTTGACTGTAGTGCCGCCGACTGAAGGTGTCTTCTCGTCGCTTATGAGCTGTCCGACGGAAAGTTCGGATGCGCTCACGCTGATGCTTCCTGTGGGTTTGAGAGTGGCTTGCGAGAGGTCGGTGACAGAGTTTTGCAGCAGCAACTCGGCTCCTGTGCCTATGAGCGTGCCGGTAAACTCGGAAAAGTCGCTGTATATATAGTTGCGTATGCCGCCCGACTGTATGGTAAGCTGTCCGCCGCCCGTCACCTTGCCGCGTATATTGGCACGGTAACTGCCCAAAAGGGTGTTCTCAGTGCCATCGGTTATGTGCATGGGATTGGTAAGATTGGGCGTGGAATTCATGCCCGTGTTGGCACGCTGGCGCAGGGTTCCGCCCTCGAAAGTGATGGGTGCGTCGGTGCGACCGAACGTGGCGTTCCATGCGCCCTGTGCCACTGTGCCGCCCCGGATGACGAGTCCGTCGAAGTCGTTGGTGCCGCTATAGTTCAGATTCAGTTGGCCTGCGCCTGTTTTCACGAGCACTCCGCGCCCATTAAGCTGGTCTTTCAGTGAGAGAGATGAACCGCTGTTCTGTATATTTATGGTGGCTGTGTCTGTGATGGTTACTATCCGGTCGGTGGCAACATTGTCTCCGTCGATACACAGTTCGCCTCCGTTGATTTGCAGCCAGCCCTGTTCTGTTCCGGCTGCGCCGATGCTGCTGGCCTTGCCGCCGTCACTTATCATGCTCACGGTCAGGCGTCCGTCGTTGATAATGGTGCGTCCGGTGTAGTCACTGTTCTCCAGAATGAGCCGGACTTCACCCTTGCCGTTCTTGACGAGGTCGCCTGTGCCTCCTATGCCGCCGTCTCCCGTGAACGAATAGGTCTTCTCGTTGTTGTTGAATATTATGCCGCCCATGACCATCTTGCCGTTAAGGGTGATGTCTGTCTTGTCAGCGGTGTCGTCAAACACCACCTTGTCGCCTGTAACAAAGTAACTGTCCGTGCCGCCAACGGTGAAATTCTTGGTCAGATAGTCCCATGTGGTGCTCTCCGCCCCGGTCCATGTCACGTCAGTAGTGGCTTCACGCTGTGTATCGATGACTATTTGTATCTTGTTGCCGGCAATCTGCACCCGGTAGGGCACGCCGTCAAGATTGCGGATACTGATGTTTTCGGTGGTGGCGGCCAGCTTTCCTGTACATTCGGCAAGGGTGTAGGTGCCGGCTGTGGGCGTTGGACAGTTGACGGTAAAGTAGTTGACACCCGTAAGTGTCAGGTCGCCGTTCACCACGAAGCGGTCTATACTGCCAGTAGCAGTCTCTATATCGGTCTCGATATAGACATTGCCGGGCAGAGTGAGGCTGTGGTTGACTGTGATGGTGCCGAACTTGCTGCCGGTGGAGGCGGGCATGAGGCGGCAACCGTCGTATGCGAGCGCTCCTTCAAAGCATATGGGACTGTTGATGGTTACGTTTCCCGCGAGAGAGCCGCGCGACATGAGACAGATGGGGCTGGAATAAATGACTCCGTTGACGCAGAGCGTGCCCTCACTGATGACGGTTTTGCCCGTATGGCGCAAGTCCATGTTGAACGTGGCCGTACCCTGCATGCCTTTTTTGATTACTGTTTCACCCGTCAGTGTGCCGCTCCCGTCGAAAATGTAGTCGTGTCCCTTGGGGTTAATCAGAAAGAGAGTTGACGGGTTTAGAGCATTGTTTATGCATATCGGAGCGGAATTGTCTCCGGAAATGTCGAAGAGAACACTCTTGTTGTCAGCGTATGCGGCTGTCTTTTTCTGGTTGTAGGTGACAAAACCGCTCTCTATCGAACCGCCTTTCCAGCGCAAATCAGTCTCAACGCAGTCGAATAGCGGTTCCTGCTTCATGCCGTGACCGAGATAGAAGCTGGTAGCCGGGCTTTGATAGTAGCCTTTTGTGGAACAGTCGCCACGGTAATGCCCGTCCTCCTGCAGGCATGTAATGCTGTAGTTGGAGGCTTTGTCGGTGGCGTAGCCTACGATGCCGGATGAAACGTCGCCGCGCGCTTTCATAAGGATAATCTCCTCGCGCCAGTCACCCGTGATGTCGCCCCAGAAAGCGGGGCGGCGGCCGGTGCAACCGTGCACTTCCCACGAGGCTTCTCGCGAGAAATCGATGAGCCGGCTTGTGCCTGGCACCTTCTCAATGTCCATGTTGGTGTTGTATCCAGTGCCGCCCTGCGATACCAGAGCCTCGCGCAGCAGGTCGCCGTCCCACCATACGCCCTCGTTAGGTGCAGGTCGCGTGACGTTGGTTTTCTTGCCCTTGCAGTCGTAGATATATGAGTTTACATAGCTGTAGCACTCGTAGCCCAGATTTGTGCTGTCCACATCCATGCACTGTCCGGCCCCAACGTCGTAGGCAGAGGGCAAGTACCACTCTTTCAGGTGCTCACCTGTTGCAGCGTCGTAGATGACTTGTCCCAACTGATTTGACTGTTGGATGGCGAATTGCTCCAGTCCGGGTCGGGTAGGGTCAAGGTCTCCTACAGTAAAGCGGTCGCCATGGCCTATGCCGGCAGAGGAAACCATGCCTTTCCATGGGTTTACAGCAAAGGCTCCGGGGATGATTTCATCGATACCGTCACCATCGACATCGCACACACGGTTGCCGTGGAACTCCGCAGGCCACGGTGTCTTGTCGTTACGGCTCCATGTGAAGAAGTGGCGGAAGTTTGTCGGATTCCCGTTAACCCAGTCATAGCCGAAGGCAAACACGTAGTCGTGGTGGTATTGTGTGGCTGCCGTGCGGTCAAGGCACTTCATTGCGAGGAACGGACGCACGCCATCGTAACAGATTGCGAAGTGTCCGCCCATCTGGTAGTAGCCCTTGTTGGACATATATTCCTGCTTGTTGTTGCGGGTATATACATCTGTGCCGTCAGTAACTTGCGAGTAGTCAAGCTCGGCGGAAACCTTTTCGGCGCCGGTCATGCCGTCAATGACAGAGATATAGAACGGAGGGTTGCGTGTCACGCCGCTGGCGCAGTAGTCGATGATACCGTCACCGTCCACATCGCCGGTATCCTTGCCGAAAGGATACTTGCCCCATGTCTCGTTCTCCTTGTCCCAGAAACGTGTACCGTCGCTTGACTTGATGATAACCTCGGCTTTGCCGTCGCAGTCTATGTCACATACGGTCACCATGTCGTTCTGTCCCGAGCTGATGTTCACGTTCGGGCCGAGAGCAACCGTCCAGAGCAGTGTGCCGTCAATGTCGTATGCCTGTATTTTGTGGTTGGTTGCCGAAGAGGATACGTTGGTTGAGTCCTCCTCTTCGTCATAGCTGCCTCCGCCGAGACGGTCAACGATAAACTGGTTCATCTCGCCGTCACCGTTCAAATCGGCCGGCCATACGTATTTGATGCGGTAATCGGCTGGCTTGAGTACGGTAGTGTCCATCTCGATATACATGAACACGTTGTTCCAAGGCTGCTTCTTGTATAGATAAGGCGTGCTCACGTCACTCTCCACACCTGTCATGGAAACGGTAGTGACGGCCAGTTCGGAGTCGTAAGGTATGACACTGCCACTGAGCACTACGTTGGTTTTGCTGTATGGCGTGGTGTTAACCTTGGTGTAGCCGGTGCTGCCCTTGGCACGCCGGTAAAGGTTATAGGTACAAGAGTCGGGGTCGTTGGTCAGTTTGCGCCAGCTTACGGTGACGTTTGTGCCGCCGTCGCGTGTGACAGCCACGACTCCGCGCCCCAGCTTCTGGTACATGCGCTGAGCCTGTGCGCCGCTGAGGACGAGGCAGAATAAGGTGATAAGTAATACAAATCGTTTCATGAATTGATAATTTTGCGGTTTTCAGTTTTTCTTATGCCGCAAAAATAAATAAAGAACAGCAGGATCTATAGACAAAAAAATACGGACTGTTGCAAAAAACGTCCGTACTTTTCGGTCTGCTTGGGCTGTTATTCCTCTTTTGTCTTGCCTTTGATATACTCCGAAGGCGTGGCACCGTAGTATTTCTTGAACACGCGCGTGAAATAAGGAGGATGGTCGAATCCAGCCTTGTAGGCAATTTCGGCAATGCTCAGTTGCCCTTCCTTGAGTAGTTCGACCGCATATTCCATGCGGCGTTTAAGGATATAGTCGCGGGGGGTCATGTTCATCAGCGCCTTCATCTTCTCGAATAGTTTGGAACGGCCTATGCCGAGTCCGTCGGTAAGCGTCTCTATAGACAACTGGCTGTCGCTTATATGGCGGTTGATGAAGTCGTCAATCTGTCGCAGGAAGTTTTTGTCGCGTATGTCACTCACTGCAATGGAAGCGCCGTCCCCTTCCTTTTGCGAAGAGGCTTGGTTTGCCTGTTGAAGGATACGCTGTCGCTGGTTTACCAACTGCATTGCGTGTGTCACAAGTATTGACGGGCTGAAGGGTTTGGGCAGATAAAGGTCGGCGCCGGAGGTTATACCTTTCAGATATTTGTCCTGATCGGTGAGCGCAGTAAGCAGTATAATCGGAATATGCCGCCATCGCTCGTCCTTGCGCAGCCGGTGTGTCAGTTCGAAACCGTCCATTTGCGGCATCATAACGTCACTTATTACCAATTGGCAGTTGGCTATTACAGGCAGACAGTTGTCGGGTTCTCCGGAATTATCCGTTGCCGTATTACCACAATTCAGGAGCTTTAGCGCCTCCTCACCGTCGTTGGCGGTGATTACATGGAAGTATGGCGCAAGTATCTGGCTGATATATGCTGCCACATCGCCGTCGTCTTCTACCACCATTACCGTCACTTCCTCGTTTAACGGGACGGACTGCATTTCGCGATAAGCCTGTTCAAACCCTTTCCGGACGTTCTCTTCGTCCTGTTCGGAGAGTGCGCTGTCAGCCATAAAGCACTCGTCCTTATAGGCAGAGCGGTCGGTTGGCAGTGCCACGGTGAACACACTGCCGCCGCCGTCGTTGGGTTCGTAGTTGATGGAGCCATGGTGTGTGCGTACCAGTTCGGCGGTCAGCGTCAAGCCTATGCCGAGCGAGTCTTTTACAACACGGCTGCTTTCCATGTAACGGTCAAAGAGATGTTCGCGCAGTTCCGGGGCTACCCCCACGCCATTGTCGGAGACTACAATCTTAACATAATGGTTAAGGGAGGATGGGGCAGAATTTGTTTCCGCAATCTCTTCAACCGGGCCTGTGGTGACGCCGGTCGGAATATCTTTGTTTGCCGCCTTTGACTTCAAATCTTCACTTTCAAGAAGAACCGAGACGATGATTTCCCCTTTGCGTTGCGTGTACTTGAAAGCGTTGGAGATAAGGTTATAGACAATCTTGTCGATATAGTTGGCGTCAAAAGGTATGCGCAGCGAGTGCACTTGTGTGCGGAAGTCGTAGCGGATGTCCTTCTCTTCAGCAACTTCATGGAAGTCCATAAAGATGTTCTGCACGTATGCTATGATGTCTGACTCGCGCAACTGTAGCGAGAGCTTGCCCTGTTGCATCTTGCGGAACTCCAACAGCTGGTTGACGAGGCGTAGCATCCGGGCGGTAGAACGCTGCATGGTGTCAAGCGGTTGCTTCATGTTGCCCTGTTGGTTGAGCTGCTTTAGCCGTTCCATCATGCCGCGTATGATAGTGAGAGGGGTGCGGAACTCGTGGGAAACATTGGTGAAGAAACGTATTTTGTAGTCTGTCAGCTGCCGTTCTATCTCGGCTCTCTGGCGTTCTTCGTGCACATGCCGTCGCAAACGATAGATGTTACGCAAAAGGTGGAAGATGTAAAGGCCGATGGCTGCGGCTATACATATATATATAATGTATGCCCACCACGAGAGCCACCATGGTGGCGATACACGGAACGGCAGTGTGTGTTCCTCTGTCCACTGTCCGTCCACAAGAGCCTTTACATGCAGCGTATAGTTGCCGGGCTTCAGTTGTGAGTAGATGGCCTCCGGGTGGTTGGTCATCGGGCACCACGTTTGTTCAAGTCCCTCCAAATAGTACTGGTAACTGATAGCATCGGCATCGGCCATGCGCATGGCCGAGAAATGTATGGTGATGCTGTTCTGGTCGTGATTGAGCACAATGCTTTTCCCCAGCGACAGTGCCTTGCGGGCTGACTCCAAGGAATGGTCATTGGCAATGTCGTAAACAGAGTGGCCGTTTACGTGAATGTCGGTGAAAAGGAGCGCAGTGTCAAGTGCTGCGGGAAGAGTGTCAGCCCTTAACCTGTCTCTTACGACAAGCACTCCGCCCATTGTGCCGAACAACTGTGCGCCCGGCTGTATAAGCGATGTGTTGCCTACGAAATAATTGTCGGCAATCTGCTGGCTGAAGTGGAAAGTGCGCACACCGAGAGTCTTCCCGTTTATGACAGCCAGGCCGCTCTCGGTTCCGAGGCAGATGTTCCCGTGCCGGTCAAGGCACACGATGTTTACGTTGTTGCTGGGCAGTCCCTGCATGACAGTGTACTGCTCACAGTTGGTCATGGCCGTGCGGCTCTTGTTGAATGTGCAGCATGCCACACCGCTTCCCTGCACACTGCACCACACCTTGCCGTCCTGCACGCAGAGCGACAGTATGGCATAGCCCGGCAGAGGGCTGTTTGACGGGTTGAAGCTGTGGAAAGACGCTGCCGTGATGTCCTTTTGGCGGGTGTCAACCATGAACAGTCCGCTTTGTGTGCCCACCCACAGGCGTCCGGCTTTGTCTGTGTGCATGTCTGTGATGCCGTTTTCGGCGGCATCACTGTTGAGGAACGTCTGGTAGCTGAGCTTCTCGCCGGGAACAGGCGCCGAAGGGACAAGAACCAATCCGTAGTTGCGGGCGCCTATCCAGATGCGTCCCCGGACGTCCTGTACCATTCTGTAGGGATTGTTGAATGCGATGGCGTTCTTGCCTTCACCTTTTGTGTACTGCACACCGTCTATATAGATGCCGTCACCATCGGTGCCTACCCACTGATGTCCCTTACTGTCTGTCATTACTGCATTTATACGGCTGGCTTTTCGTGGCAACGGCTCAAAGCGATTGGTGGAGAGGTCGAGGGCAAAGACTCCCTGGTCGTTGGTGAATACGAGTATGCGCCCGTCGCTCATGGGGAATAGCCCACGCACAGTGTTGGCGCTTTGGTTGGTGGCTTCCGGCTGAGGCTTCAGATAGCGGCCGTCGGCCGCATGGAGTACGGTCAGAAGCGTGATGCCTGCCCCCTGTGTGGTAAGCCACAGGTTGCCTTCGCGGTCGATGATAGGCTGGTACAGATAGTTGGTGCGCAGTATGGCATTGGCATCGGAAGCCAGATAATGGTGTAATTTCCTTGTGGCGGTGTCAAATACGAAGAGTCCATTGCCGCAAGTGGCTATATAGACCAGGCCATGTGCACCGCCCGTGACGTAAAACGTGCGCTGGAACGACTGTATGGTCTCTGCCTCCATCAGTTGTTGCCGGGCTACTGTATGTCCGCCGTCATCCACGACCCACAGCTCGCCTGCCCGGCTTATGACAAGGTGGCAGCGGCCATACTCACCATAGTAATATCCGTCTTTAATGTCAGGCCATACCGTGCTTCGCTGTACGGTATGGTTTGCCAAGTCAACGGCAAGTGTCCCTCGGTTGGTGAACACCTGTGCCGTATGCCCGCTGCTGCAGCCTGATGTCACGCGGTTCACTGTGCCAATGGCGGCTGGTATGTTGATGGCTGCCGTTATTTTCCCATTCTTCCGGGCTATAAGCGCCTTGTTGTCGGACGTGAAGAAGATATACTGGCCGCAGGCCGCTATGCAGCGGCGCACTTTGAATCCCGCGCCTACCGTATGTGCCTTGCCTGAAGCATTGACGTAAACGATGCCATTGTCGGTCGAGAAGAACGCTCCGCCGTCGTCAGTGGGCGTTACCTGCCTGACCTCTTGGCAGGGCAGTTGCCTGTTCTCAAGCGTATAGTCCGTACAGTAGAACTTGCCTTTGTCGTATTTCACACGCCGTGCGCCGTTGGCGTCCTGAAAGAGCCATGCTACTCCATGCGGCCCCAGCACAACCTCACGGAAAGTGCGTTGTTGGTCGCCGCATCCGGTGTAGTCGAGAAAGTCGCCGCTTTGGGTATCGTAGCAGAAGAACATATAGCTGGACGACCGAAGCCACAGCAGGTTGTGTTCATTGTCAAACTCCATGCGCACAATGTTGGGAGTCACCGTTCTGCCGCCACTGCCTATCGGCAAGTTCTTGAGTGTTTGGAACCGGTAACCGTCATACCAGCTCAGTCCACCTGTACCGCCCACCCAGATGTATCCCCGCGTGTCTTGCGCCACAGTGTAGAGATAGTTGCTTGGCAGCCCCTGCGCCGTTGTCAGATGGTGCGGAGTCAGGTGTACGGTGGCTGCCATAGCCGGGATTTTTGTTATGGCCAATAGGGCAATTGCCAGTAGTTGCCAGAGTATTCTCATGTCGTTTCAGGTTTCTTTGGATATACAAAGATAATCAAAATTATCCATCGGCGGAACCAAAACCGTGCGGACTTTATGTTTACATTTTGATCCTATGCCGTAAAACCCTGCGGTTTTGCGCACACAAGTCCCATGTTTACGATGCGAAACCCTGCCGTTTTTGAACCGAAAGTAAACTACTTTTTATAAGTAATTGAAAATGAAACAACTTTGGGTTTCATGAGAAAGACAGGTTACGAATTAGAAA
>CAVAPI010000080.1:0-9401 GCA_963590445.1 Lachnospiraceae bacterium
CATAGTCGGTGGCCATGAAGATGGCTCCAAGCATGAGACCGCCACTGAGAACCACGGCAACAGGCGATGCATACACAGGATTGGCCACGTGCAGCAAGCCGCTAAATACAAACACAGTGGCAATGATGCTCACCGGGATGTGCCATGTTATGATCTTCTTCCACAGCATATAGGCAAGGCCAAGCAACAAGGCCAAGGCGCAAACCTCGCCGATGGTGCCCGCTCCTCCGGCCATATCGTTGCCGAGAAGCAGGTGGAGCGAGTCGGGAAGCCGCTCAAGCAGACTTGCATCGCCCTGCTTTATGGCCGCTTTCATCACGCTCAGCGGCGTGGCTTCCGTCTCCGCGTCGATGTAACTGGTCAGTTGTCCCACATTAGGCCATGATGTCATTTGTGCCGGGAAGCTCACCAACAGGAAGCAACGCCCCACGAGAGCGGGGTTAAACAGGTTGCTGCCCAGTCCTCCGAAGGTCATTTTGGCCACGCCGATGGCCACGAGAGCACCTATTACTATTATCCATACGGGCAGGTTTGACGGCAGATTGAAGCCGAGAAGCAAACCCGTGAGTATGGCAGAACCGTCGCACACGGTGCAGGAGGCGTTCTTCAGCAGATATTTGTTGATGGCCCACTCGAACAACACGCACGACGCAACACTCGTGGCGCACACTATGGCCGAGCCAAGACCAAAGTAGAGGAACGAAACAAGCAGGGCCGGAACAAGCGCGATGACTACTCCATACATGTTACGCTCCACGCTGTCAGTCCCATGGGCATGGGGCGACAATGAAACTATTAGTTTTCCCATTTCTTCTTGAATTACTTTTTGGCGTTGCGGGCTTTGATGATGCCCATTACTGTTGACTTTCCGAGACGGATGTTGTCGAGTATCGGTCGGTGTGAGGGGCAGGTGAACTGGCATGAGCCGCACTCTATGCACGAGGTGATGTCCTCTGCCTCCGCCTTCTCCCACAGATGGTGGACTGAAGCGGTTGCGAGCAGGAACGGCTCAAGCCCCATCGGGCACGCACCTACGCACTTTGCGCAGCGGATACAGGGCTGAACCTGTTTGCGGCGAGCCTCTTCTGCACCGATAATGGTCACACTGTTTGTGCCTTTGCACACCGGAACGTTCACCGTGGTCAAAGCCTTACCCATCATAGGCCCTCCTGCGAGCAGCTTGTTGTCGCCCTCCGGCATACCGCCGCACTGCTCAATCAGGTCGCCCATCGGCGTTCCCATGCGCACAAGGAAGTTGCCCGGGCTTTGCAGATGCTTGCCTGTAACGGTTGTATAGCGTTCAAACAGTGGCTTATGCTTCATTACAGCCTGGTAAACAGCGAACGCCGTACCCACGTTCTGCACTATTGCGCCCACGTTAACCGGTATGGCAGGAGGCGCAGGTACCTGACGGCGTATCACTGCATCGACGAGTTGCTTCTCGCCGCCCTGCGGATAACGCTGTTTAAGCGGTACGACTTCGATGTCGGGGTTGCCGGCCAACTTCTGCCCAAACAGCTCTATGGCCTTCGGTTTGTTGGTCTCTATGCCTATATAGCCCCGGTTTACCTTTGCGGCCTTCATCAGCAGCTCCACTCCAACGATTATTTCGTCGGCGTGCTCCATCATCAGGCGGTAGTCAGACGTGATGTAAGGCTCACACTCCACACCGTTTATTATCACGCACTCGGCCTTGGCCGCAGGCGGCGGACACAGTTTGATGAACGTGGGGAAGCCCGCACCGCCCATGCCGGTCACTCCGGCGGCCTTTATGCGCTCCACTATCTCCTCCGGAGTAAGCTCTTTGTGTTTATCAAGGGTCTCAAGTTCGTCGGAGCGGTCGATGCTTTCCTCCCACTCGTCGCCCTCCACCTTTATTATAATGGCCGGCTTGGCATAGCCCGAAGCGTCAACCACATTGTCTATCTTGGTCACTGTGCCAGAAACTGACGAGAATATCGGGGCGGAAACAAAGCCTCCGGCCTCGGCAATCATGGTGCCCACCTTTACCTTGTCGCCCTTTTTCACCACAGGAGTGGCCGGTGCGCCGATATGTTGCGACAGGGGGAAGCATGCCTGTTTGGGCAGTTCGGCAACCTTGGCGGGCACTTCGGCTGTCAGTTTGTTCTCTTCCGGGTGTATTCCACCTATTCTAAATGTTCTTATGTTCATGGTTTCACGACTGCGTTTCGTTCATTACTGGTTTTGCTTCGCCGTCACCAGCTGCCTCAGGCCTTGGCTTCGGGGCAGGGAAGTTGACGGCCACGATGGCGTGTGTGGGGCATACGGCCACGCACTTGCGGCAGAGCCGGCACTTGGTGTAGTCGATATACGACAGATTACCCTCCACTGTGATTGCTCCGAACGGGCACTCCTTCCCGCACTTGCCGCAGCCTATGCAGGCCACCTTGCACGCTTTCATCGCGGCAGGACCCTTGTCCTTGTTGCGGCAGCTTACGTAAACGCGGTGTCCCTTGGGTCCTTTCTTCCTGAGTTCGATAAGGTTGCGCGGACAAGCCTTGACACACGCGCCGCACGAAGTGCAGAGTTCCTCGTTGACTTCGGCAATCTTGGCTTCGGGATTGATGCTGATTGCGCCGAAGGAACAGGCCGAAACGCAGTCGCCACAGCCCAGACAGCCGTAGCCACAGGCCGTCTCGCCAGTGCCACAGGCGTTCATGGCCGTACACGTGAGCAAGCCTGAATACTCGGCAATGCGCGGACGGTTCCCGCAAGTGCCGTTGCAGCGCACAACGGCAACCATGGGTTCGGCATTGGCAACGGCCATTCCGAGCAGGTCGGCCACCTTGTTCATGGTCTCCTGTCCGCCAACGGGGCAGAACAACCCGTCAATACCGCCGGCGTCAGCGCCCTTGACAAGGGCTTCAGCAAGGCCGGAACAGCCGGGGAAACCGCATCCTCCGCAGTTGGCCTGGGGCAACAACGCTGCCGTCTGGCCTATGCGCGGATCTTCTTTCACGGCGAATTTCTTGGAGCAGACGTACAATACGGAGGCCGAAACCAGACCTATTGCACCAAGCACAATCACCGCAATGACAATGAAATTCATACAGTATTTTAGTTTTAATTGGTTATTCCCTGCCGTCAATGGTAAACACGACACTGCGCCCAATCCTGTTTCTCAGGCAGTAGAGGAGCAGATAGTAAGGCAGAAGCGACGCTATGGCCGCGCCGCCGCTCAACACGTCGTTGCCGGTGGAGGCATACACGGCGGCCAGGACGGCCACAAGCACCACCAAAGGCACGCCGAAGCTGAGCAGCAGAGCCTTTATGACGACCGTCTGCGAGGCCGACACCGACACTGCATCGCCCACTTTCAAGCCCCCGGTGCACGCTCCGGCCACGTCAACATACTTGACCTTGCTCTCCGAAGCGTTGCAATGCCCCGCCATCTTGCACGACGCGCACGCCGAAGTCTGGGTGATGCGCACCCTTACGCCGGACTTGGTCACAGCCTCGACAACGCCTGAATGTCTTACCTTGCCTGTCTTGTTATTCATTATGGTAGATTTGCATGGCCGCAAACCCCTCTTTACACTGCAAAGTTAGCACTATATCCCGAACGGGACAATAAAACCGACGGCTATTTAGGCAAAACATTCGTAATCGTTTGCGCAGTTTGGACATACGGAAACAGGCCGGGCGGCACATGCGGATGCACGGCCTTTCCGTCCTAAGGCGTCCTTCCGCCCGCCGATATGGCGCAGAAGCGTTCGCCCTCGCGGAAGCCTTCTTCATAGAGAGCCTCCAGTTTGGCCACGTCTTTCTCCATGCGGCCCACCTCAACCGGCCCCTGCGGACGTATGCACACTATGCGTTTCTCGTCTTCCATGTGCTCCACAAGTTCAAGCTGGCGGTTGTATGCCTCTATGCGGTGGCTGAGTGCCACGCGCAAGCGGGGGTATTTGCGGTAGATGAACGGCGGTATGCGGCGGTCGCGCCCTGTGTTGCGGTAGCCCCGGTTGCGCGTCAGCACCACCACACAGCGGCCGTGGCCGGTGGCAAAGGCCCGCTCCACGGGTATGCTGTCCACTATTCCGCCGTCGAGACAGGGCTTGCCGTCAACGGTGACGATGCGGCTCACGTACGGCAGGCTGCTGCTTGCGCGGGCTATGTCGATGAGCCGCTGGCGGTCGCCGCCGTGTTCCGAGAGGTATTCGGCACGTCCGGTGAGACAGTTGGTCACGACCATCTCGTAGAGTGCATCGCTGTTGAAGTATGTGTCGTAGTCGTAGGGCACCAGCTCGTTGGGAAAGCGGTCGTAAAGCAGCTCCGGGTCGAATATGCAGCCTTGGGTCACGAGGTGGCGCACGCCTATATAGTCGTATTTCACGAGCATGTCTATGTTGGACATGCGCGCCCTGCGCGGCTGTGCGCTCATGTAGGAGAGTCCGTTGCACGCACCTGCCGACACTGCCACGACATAATGGAACTGCAAACCGTGCTTCATAAAGGCGTCAAGCACGCCGCTTGTGAACACGCCGCGCATCCCTCCGCCCTCAAGAACCAAGGCCGCAGTCCTGCCCGCCGCACCTGCCGCCGTGAAACCGTCCGTTTGTGTCTGTCCGTCTGTCAACATTCCGCCTTGAAAGTTACGCCTTGTATATATAAGGGGCCAACCTGCAAGTGCAAAATTAAGCATAAACTTTGAAAAGGGCAGCCCCTCCGGCGTTGAAAATGCAGACCTTCCAAGCGGCAATGCGCACGGGCTGTTCCGACAAACCGCCCGTTTACGCTCCGAAAACCGCCGGGTTACGACACGTAAAGCGCCCGTTTACGACCCGTAACCCGGCCTATTTTCTTTCCATGTCACGTTTGTTTTATCCTCTTTTTTACTATCTTTGCAAAAGATAAGCTGCATCCGGGCAACCAAGAGCTGGCGTTTCTGCCGCCCGTCTGCACCATATCGCACTTAAAAACGGCATAACCACGATGAACAACATACGCAACTTCTGCATAATAGCCCATATTGACCACGGCAAATCCACCCTGGCCGACCGCCTTTTGGAGTACACCAAGACCATACAAGTGACCGAGGGGCAGATGCTCGACGACATGGATTTGGAGCGTGAGCGCGGCATTACCATCAAGAGCCACGCCATACAGATGGAATATGTGCGCGACGGGCAGAAATATGTGCTCAACCTGATAGACACTCCGGGCCACGTTGACTTCTCTTATGAGGTGTCCCGCAGTATCGCGGCGTGCGAAGGAGCGCTGCTGGTGGTCGATGCAACCCAGGGAGTGCAGGCACAGACCATATCCAACCTGTATATGGCCATCGACCAGAACCTTGAGATAATACCCGTAATCAACAAGATTGACATGCCCAGCGCCATGCCCGACGAGGTGGAAGACGAGATTGTGGAACTGATAGGGTGCGACCGCAATGACATAATACGCGCCAGCGGCAAGACGGGAGAGGGCGTTGAAGACATACTGAACGCCGTGGTTGACCGGGTGCCCCACCCCACCGGCGACGAGAAAGCGCCGCTCCAGGCTCTGATATTCGACTCTGTTTTCAACTCTTTCCGGGGCATTATCGCCTACTTCAAGATAGAGAACGGAAGCATAGCCAAGGGCGACAAGGTCAAGTTCTTCAACACCGGCATGGAATATACCGCCGACGAGGTGGGCGTGTTGCGCATGGACATGATACCGCGCAACAGCCTTTCCACCGGCGATGTGGGCTACATAATAAGCGGAATAAAGGACAGCACGGAGGTGAAGGTGGGCGACACCATCACCCACACGGCACGTCCGTGCACAAAAGCCATCGAGGGCTTTCAGGAAGTGAAGCCCATGGTGTTTGCGGGAGTGTATCCAATAGACCCTGCGGAATACGAAAACCTGCGCGCATCGCTGGAGAAACTGCGCCTCAACGACGCAGCCCTCACGTTCAGCCCGGAGTCTTCCGTGGCTCTGGGCTTCGGTTTCAGGTGCGGCTTCCTCGGTCTGCTCCACATGGAGATAGTCCAGGAGAGGCTGGACCGCGAGTTCAACATGGACGTGATAACCACTGTGCCCAACGTGTCGTACATGTGCTACGACAAACAGGGCGGCAAGAGGGAGGTGCACAACCCGTCGGGACTGCCCGAACTGACACTCATAGACCACATAGAGGAACCTTACATCCGCGCAAGCATCATAACGGCAGCCGAATACATAGGCCCCATAATGACACTCTGCCTCGACAAGCGCGGCGAACTCATCGACCAGCAGTACGTAAGCGGCAACCGGGTGGAGCTGCGGTTCATGCTGCCGCTCGGAGAGATAGTCATTGACTTCTACGATAAGCTCAAGAGCATATCGAAAGGCTACGCCTCGTTTGACTATCACGTGGACTGCTTCCGCCCGTCAAAGCTCGTGAAGCTCGACATACTGCTCAACGGCGAACCCGTGGATGCGCTTTCCACACTGACACACCAGGACAACGCAGTGACATTCGGCCGCCGGATGTGCGAAAAGCTGAAGGAACTGATACCCAGACAGCAGTTTGACATAGCCATACAGGCTGCCATCGGAGCGAAAATAGTCGCCCGCGAAACCATAAAGTGCGTGCGCAAGGACGTGACCGCCAAGTGCTACGGCGGTGACGTGAGCCGTAAGCGCAAGCTGCTGGAGAAGCAGAAGAAGGGAAAGAAGCGCATGAAGCAGATAGGCAACGTGGAAGTGCCGCAAAAAGCCTTCCTCGCAGTGCTGAAACTCGACTGACGACAAGTCCGGGCCATACTCTTGCCCACACCATACACTACTATTCATTACACGCAACACGAGACCTCATAACGGAAAGGAGAACCACTAATGAACAACACCACAGGACTTGCCACACGTGATGTGGCGCGCGAGTTGGCTCGCAGGTACAGTACCATGACCCACGACGAGCTTGACGAGTTGGAAAGCGTGCTTATACCAATGAAGTTCCAGCGGAACGAGCTGATACTGGCGGAGGGCGAAGTGGCGAAAGACATCTATTGGATAGCCAAAGGCCTCGTCCGGCTGTTCTACGAGAAGAACGGAAAGGAGCTGACCGAGCACTTGGCCGTGGAAAACAACATCGTTATGAGCATCGAAAGCCTCTTCCGCGAGAAGCCCACCCACCTTCAGATAATGGCCGTAGAGCCTACTGTGGTCTATGCTATGCCTCGTCTGCAACTGGAACGCAAGGCCATACGCAGCGTGAACATACAGATGCTCTACCGCAAGATACTCGAAGAGTCGCTCATACGCAGCCAGGTGTGCGCCGACATGATGCGCTTCGAGTCGGCCAAGAGCCGCTACGAGCGGTTTATGAAGCTGCATCCGCAGGTGGTACTCCGCGCCCCGCTGGTCTATGTGGCCAGCTTCTTGCAGATGACCCCCGAAACCTTGAGCCGCGTCCGTGCCGCTTCCCTCAACGACGGGGAGTGACAGCCACGGGCAACAGGCGGTTATCCCTCCCGCAAGACCAAACCCTTGACCGGCAACAGGCCGCCTTAACACAAACAGAGTTATGGATGGCTACAAGACAGTGATATACACGCGCAGTGCGGACATACCGCCCATGCAGTGCGAAGACTTCTTCCACAGCACGCGGCTGTTCCGCATATACGAGCAGACCCCGCGCCACAAACCGCTCATGGTGGCAGTGGTGTGCGGCAATGAGACCGTTGCCCACCTTCTGGCCGTGGTCAGCTACCGCTGGACGCTGCTTCCGCCATACCTGTATATGCATTGCCGGGTAATCGGTGAGGGCGACTACAACTGCGGGGAGTACGCCCGGCAGGAGGAACTGTTCGGTGCAATGCTCAACACTCTGACCCGCAGGATGCGCCACAGGGTGCTCTACGTGGAGTTCAGCAACCTTTCGCGCAAGATGTTCGGGTATAAGGATTTCCGCAGGGCGGGCTATTTCCCCGTGCATTGGATGACCATACACAACTCACTCCACAGCCATGCGCCCGAAGAGCGGCTGAGCGAGCGCATGAAGCGGCGCATTGCCAACGCAGAGCGGCGGGGCGTGGCCACAAAGGAAGTGGACTGCGAGGAGGAACTCCAGTCTTTTGTGCGCCTTATGAAGGCTCACAACATGCTGAAGCCGCGCCGCCACATACCGGACGGAGCGTTTTTCAGGTGTATGCAGGCTGACGGCAGTGCGCGCCTGTTCATTACCAAGTACAAGGGGCACACTGTCGGGTGCTGCGCCTGTGTCTATTGGGGCGGAAACGCCTATGTATGGTATCTGGCATCGCTCCGCAAGAGCTATGTCAAGCTCCATCCCGACATAGCGACGGTGTGGGCGGTGATAAAGCACGCCCATACCAACGGCTACGCCCACATCCGCTTCATGGATGTAGGCCTCCCCTTCCGCCGAAACCTTTTCCGCGAGTTCATACTTCGCTTCGGCGGCAAGCCTGTAAGCTCCTACCGCTGGTTTATTGTGACCATCGGCTGGCTCAACAGGGTGCTGAAATGGATATACAAGGAGTAGTTTGTTAAATGTACGCGCGTACATTAATAAATATAACAAGCGAACCTTAATATATTATAGCGGCAACAGAAACAAAAAAGGCGGCTACACGAATGGTGTATAGCCGCTGTATGGAATGAAAAAGGAGGCTACTCCAACTTGGAACCGTCAAGCCTTTTTGCACAAAAAGCCTCCAGTCCGCACTTGCCGCAGTGCGGTTTGCGCGACGTGCAGACATACCTTCCGTGGAGCAACAGCCAGTGATGGGCCAGCGGAATATCGGCCCGGGGGATGTTCTCAAGCAGCCTTTGCTCCACCTTATATGGCGTATTGTCGGCCTTACCGGCCAGTCCGAGCCTGTGGCTCACGCGATAGACATGCGTATCCACGGCCATTGCCGTCTGTCCGAAGGCCACTGCCAGCATCACATTGGCCGTCTTTCTTCCCACACCGGGCAGCTTCAACAGACTGTCCATATCGGACGGCACTTCTCCGCCGTGCCTTTCCGCTATCACACGGGCCATCTCCACAAGGTGCTTAGCCTTGGCGTTGGGATAGGACACGCTCCTTATATAGTCAAACAAATCGTCCGGCTCGGCCAAGGCCATGCTTCCGGCCGTCGGATAGCGGCGGAACAGTTCCGGAGTGACGGTGTTGACACGCTTGTCGGTACACTGCGCACTTAAAACCACAGCCACCAACAGCTGGAAAACGCTGCCAAACTCCAGTTCGGTGTCCGCTTCGGGCATTTCTCTGCGGAAGTAATCAAGCACAAGGCGGTATCTCTCCTCTCTTTTCATGCGAGCAAAAATACGCCATTTATTTGATAATGCCGACAAAAATGGCTATTTTTGCAAGTGTGACAGGCGGTGCGTATAAGAAAAACGTCGGTTGGCGGAACCGTCTGCGCATGACTGTCTCTTCAAGAGCT
>CAVAPI010000081.1:0-9142 GCA_963590445.1 Lachnospiraceae bacterium
GGGCATTGGTGGGGTCGAATGTGCCGAGATACAGGTTGCCTGCGGCAAGCCTCATTCCGCCTAATGCGGCAATAGGCCCTGTGTCGCGCGTCTCAAGGGCTACGGCAGCGCCGTCGTAGCCTTCAGCCATCGGCACCGAGGGATATTCATCGGCCTTGGCACTGCTCCGCGCTATGGCAAAGCCGGCATTGCCCGTAGCCCAGGTGCAGTATGGGTTGGGGTCGTCCCACACATAATACTTGCCGGAGAGCGAGTACTGCTCGAAATCGAAGCACAGCGTGTCGCCCACAACCCGCCTTTCCGGCACGAACTCCACCGTATAGTCGCGGTGCCACGCCCCGTCTTCCGACGTAACGCGGTAGTTCACCTGCCGCCCGTTGCTGAAATCGTGCGCCGAACCGCTTGCCGGCTCTATCTTGGCACCGCCGGTTATGGTGAACAAGGGCGACATTGCCGTCAGGTCAGTGCCCTCCCTCACATTAAATTCTATTGCACTTTTGTCCGACTGTACGCCGACAAGCGTGTCGGTAAGGCTGAAAAAAGCCTTTGAAGGGTCGTCCATATGCACCCAAGCTGTCGTGACGTCACATTCGGAGTTGGCCGGTTCGTCCTTGAAACAGCCCGTCAGCAGTGCGCAGGCCACGGCCACAACCAGCAAAGGCAGCCTCATGGAAGCCGTTTCCATACCTTTATTTATATGCGGAAGCCGTCTCATACATATTCTATATAGTGGGTTCTATAAATTAGCCTTGCCGGATTTGGGACTGTTTCCGAGAGCATATTGTCAGCGGACAAGGGAGTAATGCGGGCATTACGACCGGGTGAGGTGGCGATATGAGCCGGAAAGAGACCAAAAGACGGCAAAACGTAACCCATATTGTTTTGTTGTTTTTCTTACGGTGGTAATTTATAGAACCCACCTACAGCATATTGACGGCTGCAAAGTTACTCCAAAAATATTTTCATGGAAAGATTTTTCAAGCAAAAAACGCCGATTATCCTGTTTCAACAGCCTTTTTCTATGTTTTGGAACATGAATATCCGACTTTGGCAGAGGATTTTTCCTCCTCACCGCCCATGCCTTTCCGCCACTTCCCCTCACCCGTTTCGACACAAGCCGCACTCCCTTACGGTGGGAATCCGCTCAATTTCACCCGCAACCCCGTCTTTTTTCGCTCTTCCGCTTAAAATCTGTGGATGGCGGACTTTGGCTCTTAATATGGGTGCGCTGGCAAATCGTCGCAGGTGCGCGCCCTCGCCGCATCCCCTCGTTTTGATGCTTCCTTTTAATCTTATGTATCGGTTCATGTGCTATATCTGTCCATTCGACGGAAGGATCTCTTTTTCTCTGAAAATCGGGCTGTGTCCCCACACAGTGTATTTTATAAAAAATAACAAAGAAATGTTTTTGCAGTTAAAAGGAAAAGGCATATCTTTGTAACCGTTATCCTGAAAACAATCTTTTTACCTTAAAAGACTAATACCTATTGAAGATATAAAGCGGTGGCCTGTGAGGGTCGCCGCTTTGTTGTTGTATCTTGCCACAAAAACTGCGCTGCAAACTCCGGGATGATACGCAGTAAATAACAGAGAGGCACATTGCAGACACAGGTAATTCCACTGCAAAATCCTTACAAAACCGGGGTTTCCATCCGCAAGGGGAGGCTCTTGCAAAAGCCACTGTGCACCAACGGCTTAGCCCCGCCGGTATTCCCGTCCAAAAAGATTGCATACATTTTACCCAAAGATCTATATGATTTTCGGCAAAGATTGCATACATCCTTGAACAACTCTGACATTTTTCTTGGCCTGTGAGGGACTGATAAAACTGATAAAAAAGAAAGCACTGTTCCGCAGCCAGCATTTTCCGATGATATACGCTTGTCTGAAAAACGAAAACGGTTGTCTGTGACACCGGAAGGGAAACAATGGGCGAGGCGGATGGTCTTGGTAGGGAAATGGGGAGAATGTCTGAAAGATCCGAAATTGGTACAAGTGACAGGAGTTAAGGATTATACATTATTATATTAGGCAATTGTCTCCGCCGGATTTGCGGCAAATGCCCGGCGATGGGCTTTCAAAAAGTATTCTATCGTTGCACAGGTCAGAAAAAAGCAGTAACTTTGGACGCAGAAAACATGCATAAAGCCGCCAGAACGGCCGCAAATGCCCTTAGAAGCGAAAACGCATTGAAAAGACAAGGCTGACACAAAGGCAGCAACGTTGGCAGGCTATGCCCGGAAGACGGCATGACAGTCAACGCCGCCACATTAATAAAATAAGGTACGACGGGGCTTGCCTGTCTTAGGCACCCGCTTAAAGGAAACAAATGGACCAGACATTAGACCAGGACAGAATTATCAAGATCAACATCGAGGAGGAAATGAAGTCGTCGTACATCGACTACTCCATGTCAGTAATCGTGGCAAGAGCCTTACCCGATGTGCGTGACGGATTCAAGCCGGTACACCGCCGTATATTGTACGGTATGATGGGTATCGGAAACACAAGTGACAAACCGTACAAGAAGTGCGCCCGCGTGGTTGGAGAGGTGCTCGGCAAGTACCATCCCCACGGTGACAGTTCCGTATATGGAGCATTGGTGCGCATGGCACAGGACTGGAACATGCGCTACACGCTTGTTGACGGACAGGGAAACTTCGGTTCGGTTGACGGAGACTCGCCTGCCGCCATGCGATACACAGAGTGCCGGCTGTCGAAGATGGGCGAGCACATAATGGACGACCTCAAGAAGGACACCGTCGATATGGTGAACAACTTCGACGACTCGCTTCAGGAGCCGTCGGTGATGCCGACCAAGATACCGAACCTGCTGGTGAACGGAGGCAACGGTATAGCCGTGGGTATGGCCACAAACATACCTACACACAACCTCTGCGAGGTCATTGACGGCTGCTGCGCCTATATAGACAATCCCGACATAGACACCGACGGACTGATGGAGCACATCAAGGCTCCAGACTTCCCCACCGGAGCGTATATATATGGCATTCAGGGAGTGCGCGACGCCTATGAAACAGGCCGCGGACGCATAGTGATGCGCGCCAAAGCCGAGATTGAGAGCGGCGACACCCACGACAAGATCGTTGTAACGGAGATACCTTACGGTGTGAACAAGGCCGACCTGGTGAAATACATCGCCGACCTCGCCACCGAAAAGAAGATAGAGGGCATCAGCAATGTCAACGACGAGTCGGGACGACAGGGCATGCGCATCGTTGTAGATGTGAAGCGCGAGGCCAACGCCAACGTGATTCTCAACAAGCTGTTCAAGATGACTGCGCTGCAAAGCTCGTTCTCCGTGAACTGCATCGCACTGGTGAAGGGACGGCCAAGGCTGCTTTCGCTCAAAGACTGCGTGCGCCACTTTGTTGACCACCGCCATGACGTGACGATACGCCGCACGAAATTTGACCTGAAGAAGGCGCAGGACCGCGCACACATACTCGAAGCCCTCATCGTGGCTTGCGACAACATCGACGAGGTGGTGCACATAATACGTGCATCAAAGACTCCGCAGGAGGCTGTGAACAACCTCATGCAGCGTTTCAACTTCGACGAGATACAGGCACGTGCCATTGTGGATATGCGTCTGCGCCAGTTGACCGGTCTGCAAATGGACCAGCTGCACCAGGAGTTTGAGGAACTGGAGAAGCTGATAGCCCATCTGCAGGCAATACTCGACGACCCGGAGCTTTGCAAGCAGGTGATGAAGGAAGAATTGCAGGAGGTCAAGGAGAAGTACGGCGATGTGCGCCGCACGGAGATAAAGTATTCGAGCGAAGAGTTCAACGCTGAGGACTTCTATCCCAACGACCCTGTGGTCATAACCGTCAGCCACCTCGGATACATCAAGCGCACCGCACTGTCGGAGTTCCGCGAGCAAAGCCGGGGAGGAGTGGGAAGCAAGGGAGCGAACACACGCGACGAGGACTTCACGGAGTATATCTACCCGGCCACAATGCACAACACGCTGCTGTTCTTCACCCAGAAAGGCCGCTGCTACTGGCTGAAGTGCTACGAAATACCCGAGGGCAACAAGAGTTCAAAGGGCAGGGCGATACAAAATCTGCTCAACATAGAACCCGACGATGCCATCAATGCGGTGCTGCGCATAAGCAAATTCAACGACGAAGAGTTCCTCAAGAGCCACTACGTCATGTTTGCCACAAAGAAAGGAACTATCAAGAAGACGTGTCTTGAGGCTTACAGCCGTCCAAGAGCCAACGGCGTGATAGCCATCAACATCGTTGATGACGACAAGGTAATAGGCGTTCGCCTCACGAACGGCAACAACGAGATAGTACTCGCCAACCGCAACGGACGCGCCATACGCTTCAACGAAAACGACGTGAGAGTCATGGGACGCGTGTCAACAGGTGTGCGCGGCATGAGGCTCGATGGCGGCGATGATGAGCTGGTTGGCATGGTTTGTGTGAACGACCCGCAGAAGGAGACAATCATGGTTGTGAGCGAAAACGGCTACGGAAAGCGCAGCGATGTGGAGGACTACCGCAAGACGGCGCGCGGAGCCAAAGGAGTGAAGACGCTCGGAATAACGGAAAAGACCGGACGGCTCGTGGCCATAAAGGTGGTGACTGACGAGAACGACCTTATGATTATAAACAAGAGCGGCATACTCATACGTATGAAGGTAGCCGACGTTCGTGTCATGGGACGCGCCACACAGGGCGTGCGCCTGATAAACCTCACCAAGAAGAACGACACTATCGCCAGCGTATGCAAGGTGATGAGCGCGACAGACGAGGAAGTGGCCGAGCTGGAAAGTCAAAGTGAGTTTGAAGAAACGGCCGACAGGATGAACTCCGACCTCGCTTCGAACAGCGGGAACGCACCTGCCGCCACCGAAGAAACCGCAGAGACCGACAACGAGTGAGGCCGTACTGCGGAAAACAAACAGAGAAACCAGAACCAACAATCAAACATTTATTATAAATATGAGAAAAGCAATGATGATGGCAGCAATGGCCGCATTAGCCACATCTGCCTTTGGTCAGACAGCCGAGGAAGAAGCTGAAAAGTGGAACAAGGAATGTCAGGATCAGTATCAGATTTACGTGAAGAACTCTACCATCGAAGTGACCAACGCCACGCAGAAGGAGAAGACTCCATTTGACACATTGGCCATGTACAAGGCCGGTGTGGCAACCCTGAAGGCCGCCATGGAATGTGACAAATACGATGCCCAGCCCAACGAAAAGGGCAAGGTGAAGCTGCGCCACCGCAAGGACAATCAGGTAAGGGGGCAGCAGCTGCGCATCGTATGCCTGCAAGCCGGACAGTATTTCAACAGCAAAAAGGACATGCCCTCAACGCTTGAGGCGTTCAAACTGTATGTTGACTCTCACGAATCGCCGTTGTTCACAGGCATAGACATGTCGAAAGACCAGTATATCTCGCAGTTCGCCTACTATACGGGACTTGTCGGCTACCAGCTAAAGGACTATGCCACGGCCATAAAGTATGCCCAGCGGTGCAAGGAGTGCGCAGACAACGACATAAACCTCAATCCTGACAACGCCCAGTTGAAGGATGAGGCGGAGAAGCTGAAGGCTGACGCCGACGAAATACTGCTGTTCGCCAAGCGGGAGAGCTGCAAGACCGCTGCCGACTCGGCTGCTTTCATCGCCGACCTGATGACTTTGCACAAGGCAAAGCCGCAGGAAAGCAAATATTTCAATATGCTTTTGACCTACTACAACGAGCATCCGGCTGAAAAACAGGCGTGGATCAACGAAGAAGTGACGCTCGTTCCCGACAACAAGATGGCCTGGGCCATCAAGGGAGAGACGGAAATGAGAGCCGAGAAGTGGGATGAAGCCATCGCTTCATACAAGAAAGCTCTGGAAATAGACCCGAATTTCACCGCTGTGGTGTTCAATGTCGGCACAAGTCTCAACTCCAAAGCTATCGTAGTCAAGGATCAATTGTCGGACAAAAAGACAGGTAAGCTCACTACAGCCAATGCTGACAAGGTGAAAGCGATACTTGAAGAGGCCAAAACCTACCTGCTAAAGGCTCAGGAACTCGACCCCGAGCGCAAGACTGTCAACTGGGCCTACGCTCTGTATCAGGTATATTACTCGCTTGGCGACAAGGTTAAGTCGGCCGAATACGAGAAGTTGCTCAACCAATAAGGCGAACCTGACAAACAAGGGCGGGGCGGTGCGGGACAAAAAGCCGAGGCCGCCCCACCCCAACAATCCACTTAGAAGCATGAAGAAGCCGATTCTTATTACGCTTCTCTTACTATTGACAGCACCGTGCCTGAATGCCCAACGCAAAGAGCTTTCACAGGCACGGTCTTACATTAAGAGCGGCAAGGACTACGACAAGGCTGAGAAACTCATGGCCGACATTGTGGCCAAGGATTCCGCCGGAAGACAGAATCCGAAGGTGTATCTGATGTGGCACCAGGCGGTGCTGCGCCAGTACGAGGCGGGCAACGAGAAGCTGTATCTCAAGCAGAACTATGACACGGCGCTCATATTCGACCTCGCCAAGCGGATGTTTGCCATACTCGAATCGCTCGACAGCATTGACGCACAGCCGCAAAAGAACGGCAAACCGAAGCTGAAATACAGGCACAAGCATGCGGAACTGCTCGACAAGCTGCGTCCTAACCTTTACTTCGGCGGCTCTTTCTACACGCGGAAGAAGGACTACGCCACAGCATACACATTCTTCGATACATACATCGGCTGCTCCAAGCAACCCCTGTTCACGGACTACAACTATGAACAGGCCGACACCACTCTGAAAAAGGCCGCCTACTGGGCTACATACTGCGGCGCGAAGCTCAACAACCCCACGCTCACGCTGCAATATGCCGACATGGCACGCCGCGACACGGCCAACCTGCAGTTCCTGCTCATGTATATGGCCGAAGCATACAGCACGGCCAAGAACGACACTGCCCACCTTTCCACTTTGGAAGAGGGCTTTTCGCGGTTCCCGAAGTCGGAATACTTCTTCACCCACCTCATGGATTACCATAACGGACACGGCAATGCAGACAAGGCATTGCAGGTGGCTGACCGGGCTTTGGCCACCGACTCCACAAGCCTTCTGTTCCTGTTTGCCAAGTCAACGGCGCTGCTCAACCTCGGCCGATACGACGATTGCATCGCTACAACCGACACTCTGATTGGCCTCAACGACACCATTCCCGATGCCTACTACAACGCAGGCATGGCCTATATGAACAAGATTCTGTTGACGGAAGAGGCTTCTGACGCACGCAAACAGAAGAAAAGCATAATGGAACTGTACGGCAAGGCTCTGCCATACATGGAGAAATGCCGTGCGCTTGCCCCTGACGACAAGCAGAAGTGGGCGCCCGCACTCTACAAAATATACCTCAACCTGAACCGTGGCAAGCAGTTTGAGGAAATAGACAAGCTGCTCAACAACAAATAGTCCATGGACTGCGCGACCGAAGTCCACCCTTTTGAGCCGTTTCTGCCCGCCGGAGCCAGACTGTTGATGCTCGGCACGTTTCCGCCGGCACGGAAACGGTGGTGCATGGACTTCTATTATCCCAACTATCAGAACGACATGTGGCGCATATTCGGCCTCTGCTTCTTCGGAGACAAGAGCCGTTTCGCCATAGAAGCCGAAAAGCGGTTCGACCTGCAGGCCATAATACCGTTCCTGACCGACAGGAAAATAGCTCTGTCCGACACTGCCGTGAAGGTAAGGCGCACGAAGAACACCGCATCCGACAAGGATTTGGAAATCATAGAGCCTACCGACCTCGACGGGATGCTGTCTTCGCTGCCGCAATGCCGCATGGTCGTAACCGCCGGGCAGTTGGCCACCACCCTGTTCTGCCGCCATTACGGTATCGAAGAGCCAGGAGTGGGCAGCCACACCGCCTTCACGTTCCGCAAAAGGCAGCTCCGGCTGTACCGTATGCCAAGCTCTTCGCGTGCCTACCCGATGAGTGTGGAGCGCAAAGCCGAATACTATCAGGAGGTGTTCAGGCAGCTTTAGTTCCTGCAGACAGTCATTTTCCATTTGCGACAGTACGCCTGCCTTTTGCAAAACCGGGCAGACGGCATACGCAAACCGGCCGGTTAGCGCCCGCAAACCGCCGGGGCAGCATGCAAAAACCGCCTGTTGGCAATGTGCCAACAGGCGGTTTTTTGCTTGATACGGCATGGTTCCGTTGTGATACAGCCCCGTCCGGCGTTACGAAGCGGCCACGGACTGGCTGTCAGCGGCCGCTTCAGCCGGAGCTACTTGGCCATGCGCTTCTTTCCGTTCTGGATATACAGTCCCTTGGCATTGCCGTTGAGGCGGAGACCGTTCACGCTGTACTTGGGAGCGTCGCCCTTTTCGGCCTCAACGCCGCCGATGCCTGTGTAGGAAGCGTCGCGCACGTATATCACACCCTTGGTCAGCAGTTCGGAAGCGTCCCACACCTGTGTGGCCGACGGCCTCTCAGGCTCTATAGAAGCGAAGCCTGTGCCGCTGACAGTGGCGGAACTGAGGTCGAACACGTAGAACGACTTGTCGTTGGCAAACGTTTCAGCCTCCGTAACGTCAAGGTTCAACACAGCGTTGTTCACCGTAAAGTTGCCTGTCACCTTTATTCTGTTGGCCACGGTCTTGGTTTCGTTCGACACCAGTGCGGTTTCCACAATGCCGCCCTCGTTCACGGTGCAGCCGCCCGTGAGTTTCAGCACTTTGGCGTTTACCACCGTGTCGCCGGCAGCCACGGTTCCTCCGCTTATCACCGTCACCTTGCCGGCCACAGTGCCCTCGCCGCGCAGTGTGGCATTGCTGTTTACGGTCACTGCCCCGGTGCCCGAGTTGGTGCCGTTGACCACAAGCGTACCCTTGTTCACCTTTGTCGAGCCTTTGAAGGTGTTGGTTCCGGTCAGCCGCCAGATGCCTGAGCCTTCCTTAACTATATAGGTATTGGCGTCTTTCTGGGCCGAAGTCTTGTTGTCGATGGTGCCGTTGAAGGTCTCGTCCGTATTGGCTCCGCCTATGTGCCATATCATTTGCGCATTGGTAGTGTTCTTCGACGATGCGCTGAGATACGTGCCTTTGTCGCCGCTAAGGCCGCCTATGTACTGCTCGTCGTTGGTGT
>CAVAPI010000082.1:0-8883 GCA_963590445.1 Lachnospiraceae bacterium
GTGCTCCGCAGCCATACTGGGATCCTTTGCAGTGGATGGTGGAGCAATGCCACAAACGGGGCATGGAATTGCACGCATGGATTAATCCCTACCGCGCCAAGACCAAGGGAACTACCGCCCTGGCACAGTCGCATATTGCGGTGAAAAAGCCCGACTTGGTGTTTGAATACGACGGCCAGTACATCCTGAACCCCGGCATTGACGAGAACAGAGAGTACATCTGCCGTGTTGTGGCCGACATTGTGCGCCGCTACGACATCGACGGGCTTCACATGGACGACTATTTCTATCCCTACCCTGCCGCCGGAGCAACCATACCCGACCGGGACTTGTTTGCCCGAAAGCCCAACGGCATAAGCAATATCGCCGACTGGCGGCGCTACAACGTGAACCTTTTCGTCAAGCAGCTGCACGATACCATCGCCAGCATAAAGCCTTGGGTCAAGTTCGGAGTGTCTCCGTTCGGCATATACCGCAACAAAAAGAGTGCCGACAACGGCAGTGACACCAACGGACTGCAAAACCACGACGACCTGTATGCCGACGTTCTGCTGTGGGTCAACAACGGTTGGGTGGACTATTGCGTGCCACAGCTGTATTGGCAGATAGGCCATCCGGCTGCAGACTACAAGGTTCTGATAAACTGGTGGAACAGACACGCTTCCAACCGTCCCCTTTTCATCGGCGAAGACGTGGAACGGACGGTGAAATACGCCGACGTTGACAACCCCAAGCTCAACCAGATGCCGGCAAAATACGCACTCCACCGCAGCCTCCCCAACGTTGGCGGCACTGTTCTGTGGTATTCCAAGGCCGTAGTCGATGACATTGGCAAATACGGCACTATGCTCCGCACCGTCTATTGGAAGTATCCTGCACTGCAACCCGCCATGCCGTTCATTGAAAAGAAAAGCCCCAAGAAGGTGAAGCGGCTGAAAGCCGTGTGGACATCCGACGGCTACGTGCTCTTTTGGACGGCACCCAAGGGCAGAGACTGGCGCGACATGGCCGCAAAATACGTGATATACAGGTTCGGCAAGGGCGAAAAAGTCAACACCGGCGACCCATCCAAGATTGTAGCCGTTACGGATGACACCCATTACCGTCTGCCCTACTCCGACGGCGGCACCAAATACACCTACGTGGTGACGGCTCTCAACCGCATACAGAACGAGAGCAAGGCCGCAAAGAAAAAGGTGAAACTGTGAAAACGGCCGAATACGCGGCACGGGAAGCCCCGCTTTCAAGGCGGACACCCCCACTTTGCACAGTCAAACGGCCTGCTCCGTAAATCATTGACGGGCAGTCCCTTCCATACCCCGGCCACTTTTGACCCAAAACCCGCCCGGTCTTGAGTCAAAAGTGGCCGGGTTTTTCATTGCAAACCGCCGGTTTTCCGGAAACAAACACCGAGTCTTTGAAACCAACCGGCCATTTGTTGTAAGCCAACAACCAATTTGCCGATGCGAAGCCACCGGGTTCTTGAAGCCAAACCTTTGGACTACAGGACAGAAGCCGCACCCAGACACACACCACGGCTTCACTTTTCGCTCCGCAACCAAAAACTTTTTATAAGAAAAAGCCCAAAACATTTGCAGAAACGAGATAAATGCACTACCTTTGCATCGCATTTCAGGGATGAAAGGCAATGAATCAGGCTCCGTAGCTCAACTGAATAGAGCATCTGACTACGGATCAGAAGGTTACGGGTTTGAATCCCATCGGAGTCACAAGGCCATCCAATAGCATTGGGTGGCCTTTTCCTTTCTGCAAGATGTGGTTTTGTCATCAGGCCACAGTCCCTTTAAGCAATGAAATGTGGGCTTCGAGGGACAATGCGGGGTCACTTGCAGTGTGCAGCGAGCGGCTCTCCGATATGCAAAACGGCCTCTGAAATGTGCAGGTTTACTGTTTAAGGTTGTTAAACCGCCAAGAAAAGTGTAAAAAGAACACTCTTTTACCGTTTTTTCTGCCATGAAACCTTTGTCATTTGGATTATTCGTTGTATTTTTACACCCAAATAAGATAATCTTTATCAGCAACTAATAACTTTTTGACAATGAGAAATGCAAAATCAATGGCTGCAATGACTGGCGTTGCCTTGGCAATGCTTGCGTCATGTGCATCAGGCAACAAGGCAGAAACGACGGTGTCAGGACTTAACCCGGCCGATTTCGACTCGACAATCAACGGCAAGAAGACCGCACTGTTCACGCTGAAGAACCAAAGCGGCATGGAAGTGTGCATAACCAACTTCGGCGGGCGCGTAGTGTCGCTCGTTGTGCCCGACAAGGACGGCAAACCGACTGACGTGGTGCTGGGTTACGACAACATTGCGCAGTATGCCGACACAGTAAACTCGCCGAGTGACTACGGCTCGTCGGTGGGTCGCTATGCCAATCGCATCAACAAAGGCAAGATAACCGTGGAAGGCAAGGAATACCAACTGCCGCAAAACAACTTCGGACACTGTCTGCACGGCGGCCCGTCGGGCTGGATGTACCAGGTGTATGACGCAAAACAGCCCAACGACACGACGCTTGAGCTGACGATAGTGTCGCCTGACGGTGACAACAACTTCCCCGGCACGGTTACTGCAACGGCAACTTACAAGTTGCTAAGCAACAACACGCTCGACATATCCTTCGACGCCACGACCGACAAGGAGACGGTTGTCAACATGACCAACCACAGCTACTTCAATCTAAACGGCGACCCGTCGAAGGAAGGCATGGACATGGTGCTCTACATCAACGCCGACAATTACACTCCGGCCGACACCACATACATGACTACGGGCGAGATAAAGCCTGTGGAAGGCACTCCGATGGACTTCCGCAAGCCGCACGCCATTGAAGAAACGATAAACGACACCACGTTTGACCAGATACGCAACGCCACAGGCTACGACCACAACTGGTGTCTCAACACTTATAAGGACGGAAAGGGCGACGACGCAACAGTGTGTGCCTCACTCTACTCACCCAAAACCGGCATCCTGCTCGAAATGTTTACCAACGAGCCGGGCGTACAGGTATATACAGGCAACTTCCAAGGCACAGGCATCAGCTGCAAGCACGGCATCAAGTACCCCAAGCACGTGTCCGTTTGTCTGGAAAGCCAGAAATATCCGGACTCTCCCAACAAGAAAGACTGGCCGTCACCCTACCTGAAGCCGGGTGAAAAGTACCACAGCCATGTGGCCTACAGGTTCAGTATCAAGTGAAAAGCCTTACATTATCTATAACAATTACCAATAATTAAAACCACAAATGAACTGGAATACAAACGAATTTATGTGGCTTGACTGGACCGTACTGGCCATTGGAGTCATAGCAATCGTATGGGCGGTTTACCGCAGCATCAAGAAAGACAAGCAAAAGATGGCCGGCGCAGACAGTCAGGACTATCTTTTCGGCAAGGGCGAACCATGGTACATCATCGGAGCGGCCATTTTCGCGGCAAATATCGGCTCCGAGCACCTCGTGGGGCTTGCCGGTACAGGAGCGAAGGACGGTGTAGGCATGGCCCACTGGGAGATGCAGGGATGGATGATACTGATTCTCGGATGGCTGTTCGTGCCTTTCTACCAGCTGCTCAACAACAAACTGGGCAAAATCATAACGATGCCCGACTTTCTCAAGTTCCGTTACACACAGCGCACAGGCTCATGGCTCTCGATAATCACGCTGATTGCCTACGTGCTGACCAAGGTTTCTGTGACTGCATTCACCGGCGGCATCTTCTTTGAGTACCTTCTCGGTCTGCCATTCTGGTACGGCGCAATAGGATTGATTGTCATTACGGCCATTTTCACGGTCTTCGGCGGCATGAAAGGCGTAATGACCCTCTCCGCAATACAGACACCTATTCTTATTGTAGGTTCGTTCCTCGTGCTCTTCCTCGGCCTGAACATACTCGGAAACGGCAGCATCACGGCCGGATGGTCAACGATGATGGACGTATGTAACGCCGCCCACAACGGCTTCGGCACTACACACATGTTCCATACCGACCCCGCAGACCCGATGTATCCGCAGTTCCCGGGCTACGTGGTGTTCCTCGGAGCGAGCATAATCGGCTTCTGGTACTGGTGTACCGACCAGCATATCGTACAGCGTGTGCTGGGTCAGACCAAGGGGGAGGCCAACGAAGTGGTGATGAAGCGCGCACGCCGTGGTACCATAGCCGCAGGTTACTTCAAGCTCCTGCCCGTCTTCATGTTCCTGATTCCCGGTATGGTGGCCTTCGCGCTTTCGCAACAGGCCGGAAGCGGCATCGTTATGGACATCCACAACACCCACGACACCGACGGAGCGTTTGCCATGATGGTGAAGAACATCCTGCCCGCAGGAGTGAAAGGCGTGGTGACCATCGGCTTCATCTGCGCCCTTGTAGCCTCTCTGGCCGCATTCTTCAACAGCTGTGCAACACTTTTCACAGAAGACTTCTACAAACCCATGAAGAAAGGAATGAGCGAGGCCCACTATGTGCTCGTCGGACGTATAGCCACAGTAGTGGTTGTGCTTCTCGGACTGGCATGGATGCCTATAATGATGAACATGGGCAACCTCTATTCGTACCTTCAGGACATACAGTCCCTGATAGCCCCGGCCATGGTGGCAGTGTTTACGCTCGGTATATTCTCCAAAAAGATTACTCCGAAGGCCGGAGAATGGGGACTCATCGGCGGTTTCCTCATTGGTATGGTAAGGCTTCTCACCAACGTAGTCACAGAGTCTGGCAAAGCAGCCATGGACGGTGCGTTCTGGGAATACACCTCTTGGTTCTGGCAGACCAACTGGCTGATATTCGAAGTGTGGCTGCTGGTGTTCATCATAGTACTTATGGTGGCGGTTTCCTGCTTCACTAAAGCACCGTCAAAGGAACAGGTTGCAGCCATTACCTTTACCGGCGACTACAAAAAGGCAATCCGGGAGAGCTGGAATCTGTGGGACGTGGTGGCCACCCTTGGCGTGGTTGCACTGTGCGCAGCGTTCTACTGCTACTTCTGGTAAGCATATATAATGGTATAGGGACAAGGCTGGCCGCGCAAGCTGAGCCGCCAGCAACAAAAGGCATCCGTCTGCCCGTGCAGCCTTGCCCCTATTCAATCGGTCAAACCCACAAAAACCTTTTCTATGAAAGGCTACTACGAAGAGCATCCTAAAGTTCTGGTCTCCGTTGACTGCATAGTTTTCGGCTTTGACAACGGCAAGCTGAAAGTGCTGATAGGGCGCAGGAAGATGTGTCCCGGCCTTGGACAATGGTCAGTCTATGGAGGTTTTGTCGGAAACAGCGAGAGTATTGACGACGCAGCCACGAGAGTGCTGTCAGAACTCACCGGGTTGAATGACCTTTTCATGCGCCAGGTCGGAGCTTTCGGCAACGTTGACCGCGACCCCGGCGAACGTGTAATATCCATAGTCTATTACTCCATGATCAACGTAAAGGACTATGACAAGTCGCTAATGGAGCTTCACGGACTGAAATGGTTTGCCTTGGATGACATACCTCCCCTGTATTCCGACCACAAACAGATGATTTACAAGGCGTTGGAGATGATGCGGGAAAAGATTTCATGCGAGCCTATCAGTTTCAACCTGCTGCCCGAACTGTTCACACTCACACAGTTGCAGCACGTATATGAAGCCATTTGCGGCGAAGAGGTAGACAAACGCAACTTCCGCAAGCGCGTAAAAGAGATGAAGTTCATCGAAAAGACAGATCAAATAGACAAGAAGAGTTCCAAACGCGGTGCTTTCATGTACCGTTTCAACAAGAAGACCTATAAAAACGACTCTAACTTTAAATTATAACAACTATCATGATTGAGATTGAAGAACTGAAAAAGAAAGTGTTTCAGGCCAACCTTGACCTCGTAAAGCACAATCTGGTAATATTCACTTGGGGCAATGTGTCTGGCATAGACCGCGAGCGCGGACTGGTAGTGATAAAGCCGTCAGGCGTAAGCTACGACACTATGAAAGCAAGCGACATGGTTGTGGTTGACCTCAACACGGGCAAGGTGGTTGAAGGAGAGCTTAACCCATCGTCAGACACGCCTACACATCTCGTACTGTACAGGGCGTTCCCAGAGATCGGAGGCATTGTACACACCCACTCCACCTATGCCACAGCGTGGGCGCAGGCCGGCAAGGGCATACCAAACATTGGTACCACCCACGCCGACTATTTCCACGACTCAATACCCTGCACAGGCGACATGACCGCCGCAGAAGTGAACGGTGACTATGAGCTTGAAACGGGAAACGTCATCGTGAAACGCATAAAGGAAGGCAACATCAATCCCGTGCATACGCCCGGTGTGCTCGTAAAAAACCACGGTCCTTTCTCTTGGGGCAAGGATGCCGACAACGCAGTGTATAACGCTGTGGTCATGGAACAGGTGGCCAAGATGGCATTTGTGTCGTTCTCCGTTAACCCCAACACCACGATGAACCCACTTCTCGTGGAGAAACACTTCAGCCGCAAGCATGGTCCCAACGCCTACTACGGCCAGAAAAAGAAGCAATAAGCGACAACTATAAAAGTATTCCCGCAACCGATTGACATTTGAAGAACTGGTTGTGAGAGCTGTTTCAAACATACAAAAACATAAAATACAACTAAAAACACTACAACTATGATTAAGGCATTTGAGAATTACGAGATTTGGTTTGTAACCGGAGCACAGCTTCTCTACGGAGGCGAAACGGTTAAGATTGTTGACGGTCACTCCAAGGACATGGTAGACGGTCTGAACAACAGCGGCATCATTCCTGTAAAGGTGGTGTACAAAGGCACTGCCAACTCGTCGACAGAGGTTGAGGCGATAATGAAAGCCAGCAACAACGACGACAAGTGTATTGGTATCATAACATGGATGCACACATTCTCTCCGGCAAAGATGTGGATCAAGGGTTTGCAGGCATTGAAGAAACCTCTGCTCCACTTCCACACGCAATACAACGCCGAATTGCCATGGAAAGACATTGACATGGACTTCATGAACCTCAACCAATCGGCACACGGTGACATCGAGTTTGGTCACATCTGCACCCGTATGCGCGTTCCAAGAAAGGTAGTGGTAGGCTACTGGAAGAGCGAGGAGGCACAGAAGCAGATAGCTACTTGGGCACGAGTGGCAGCAGCCGTTGCCGATGCCCACAACGTGCGCTGCCTGATGTTCGGTATGAACATGAACAATGTGGCAGTAACCGATGGCGACCGCGTGGAGTTTGAGCAGCGTCTCGGCTATCATGTTGACTACTATCCTGTGTCTTCACTCATGGAATACTTCAAGAAAGTAACCGACGAAGAGGCTGACGCCCTCGTGGAGGAATACAAGAAGGAATACACCATAAAGATAGACGAGAGTGGCGAAGAAGTTTACTGGGATAAGGTGAAGAGTGCCGCCAAAGCAGAGATTGCTTTGCGCCGCGTATTAAAGGACGAGGGCGCTATCGCATTCACCACTAACTTTGACGACCTTGGCGACGCAGATGTCAACGACCCCAACTTTGTTGGCTTCGACCAAATCCCTGGTCTTGCCTCACAGCGTCTGATGGCCGAGGGCTACGGCTTCGGTGCCGAGGGCGACTGGAAGACGGCTTGTCTGTATCGCACTCTCTGGGTGATGAACCAGGGCTTGGAGAAGGGCTGCTCATTCCTTGAGGACTACACCCTGAACTTTGCTGCAGACAAGACCTCCAGCCTCCAGAGTCATATGCTTGAGGTTTGTCCGCTTATAGCCACAGACAAGCCCAAGCTTGAGGTACACTTCCTCGGCATCGGTATTCGCAAGTCGCAGACTGCACGTCTCGTGTTCACATCCAAGACAGGCAAGGGTATCAAGGCTACCGTAGTAGACCTGGGCAACCGCTTCCGTCTCATCGCCAGCGAGGTAGAGTGCATCGAGCCACAGGAAATGCCTAAGTTGCCTGTGGCTTCAGCCCTTTGGGTTCCGCAGCCCACATTCGAAATTGGTGCAGGCGCATGGATTCTTGCCGGAGGTACACACCACAGCGCATTCTCTTACGACATCACCGCTGAATACTGGGAGGACTTCTGCGAGATGCTTGGCATTGAGTTCGTCAATATCGACAAGAACACTACCATCAGCACCTTCAAGCAGCAGTTGCGCAACAACGAGATTTACTACATGCTCAACAAGGCGTTGAAATAACCATCCTTTTCATGTGGAGAGCAGGGATTGCGGCAATGTGAACAGTTCGCTTGACGCAAGGCAAAGGCCATCCCGCCGCTGTTTGGCAATGGCTCTTTGCCACAATCCCGGCTCCCTACTCTTGTCACATTTCAACTTAAACGACATCTGAAAATGAGTTTAGACGCAAAAACGACCATTGAGACAGGCAAAGCCATACTGGGCGTGGAGTTTGGCTCAACGAGAATCAAGGCTGTCTTGATTGACCAGGACAACAAGCCCATTGCCCAGGGAAGCCACGAGTGGGAGAACCAGCTGGAAGACGGCCTTTGGACATACAGTATAGAAGCCATCTGGAACGGTCTGCAGAACTGCTATTCCGACTTGCGCGCCAATGTAAGGAAGCAGTATGACACGGACATCGAAATTCTGGCGGCCATCGGCATGAGCGCAATGATGCACGGCTACATGGCATTCGACACCGATGAGGAGATTCTCGTGCCGTTCAGAACTTGGAGAAACACCAATACCGCACAGGCGGCGGCCGAGTTGTCATCGCTGTTCAACTACAACATACCCTTGAGGTGGAGCATTTCCCATCTGTATCAGGCCATCCTCAACAAGGAGGAGCACGTGAACAGCATAGAATACCTGACCACTCTCGCCGGCTATGTGCACTGGCAGATAACCGGCAACAAGGTGCTCGGCATAGGCGA
>CAVAPI010000083.1:0-8855 GCA_963590445.1 Lachnospiraceae bacterium
ATGATTGCAAAAAGCGCATAAGGAGCGTTTTTGCCATGTTTTTACGCTTATATTTGCCTTATAGACCCTATTCTGGAGGTTATTGCCATTATAATTCTACTTTTGAATGAAAAAATAAAGCCTCGCTGTATGGCTTTATATCGGCATACAGCGAGGCTTGTTATTTATAATTCAGGGTTTTGACACACCCCCTCCTACGGAAGGGCAAAGTTACATTGCCCGAAGACTTCAGCGTTGCTGCAAAAGGACAAACATCCATTGACAGCACAAACTTTTAATAGAGAAACCGGGCAAAGGTAACATATTATCTTGGCACAGTCAAGAAATTCGTGTTAAAAGGCGTTTACATTAGCCTCTGCAACCGTTAACACTTCCTAATGATAGGAACGAGGAATGCTCGGAGTGGGAACGGGAAAATGAAGAGTAATGAACGACGAATGAAGAATTGCTGCGCAGGAAGCAGTAGGGGCGTGCGTCTTCGCTCCGGTTTTGTTGCCGGATTGCCGCACCATTTCTCTGATTCTTTACAAAAACGGGAACGGCCTATTGGCTTTTCTCTTTCGTTAAGCAAACCTTTGCAGACTTTACTTGGGTGTTTGTGGTGTCTTATAGGGATTTTTGTGTATTTTTGCACACAGGATATTACACGCAAACGGGAAAACTACATCATGCAAACAGAAAACAAATCATTCCAAGCGGTCAATACCGGCTATACAACAAAGGAGGCCATAGACGAGGCCAAGCGGTGCCTGCACTGCAAAGTGCCGCAGTGCCGCAAGGGATGTCCCATAGAAAACGACATTCCCGACTTCGTCAATGCCCTCTCGATGGGCAACATAGGCATGGCAATGAGCATCATCAACGAGAAGAGCAACCTGCCGGCCATTTGCGGAAGGGTGTGTCCGCACGAGAAACAGTGCCAGGGACACTGCGTATTGGGCAAGAAAGGCGAGCCTATCCAGATAGGCAAGCTGGAGCAGTTCATAGCCGATTTTGACGCAGACATGGCGCTTATCCGCGAAAAGATGCCGCAGAAGACCCGTGGAAAGGTGGCTGTCATAGGTTCGGGACCCGCCGGACTGACCGTAGCCGGCGACTTGGCTCGCAAGGGCTTTGCCGTTACCATCTTCGAGGGGCAGGAAGAGCCTGGCGGAGTGCTCATGTACGGCATACCGGAGTACCGTTTGCCCAAGAGCGTTGTGCGCAAGGAGACCAGAAAGATAGAGGCTCTTGGCGTGAACTTCGTGCTCAACTGTCTGGTCGGGCGCAACAACATCACCGTGGACAGCCTGTTCCGTGACGGTTTCGACGCCATTTTCATAGGCACGGGCACCGCCCTGCCGCAGAACATGGACGGAGTTCCGGGAGCCAGCCTGCGCGGTGTGAGCCAGTCAACCCACCTCCTGCATTGTGTGAACAGCTACAATGAGGGTGCAATGAGCCGCAGTATGGTGCCTCTGCGCGAGGGCGAGAGGGTAGGAGTGGTAGGCGGAGGCAACGTAGCCATGGACGCTGCGCGCACCGCCATACGCCTTGGGGCCGACGTCACGGTGATTTACCGTAAGACACAGGCCGACATGCCGGCCAATGAGAGCGAGTATGAGGAGGCAGTCCGCGAGGGCGTGAAGTTCATGTGGGAGACTAATCCCACGGAATTTATCGACAGCGGGAGCGGAATGCTCAAGGCTGTGCGCGTGACCACGCCCGACGGTGAAAAGGAGCTGCCCTTTGACAGGATATTCCTGGCCATCGGCTCGCGCCCGGCCAACCGCATTGTGTCAACAACCGAGGGCATTGAGGTGGACGAAAAGGGATATGTGAAAGTCAGCGAGCGTCCTATGGGCATGACAACGCGCCGCGGCGTGTTTGCCGGAGGCGACGTCGTACACCGCCCGCAGACCGTTGTGCTGGCCATGAAGGCCGCCAAGGATGTGGCACTGGGCATCGCGCAGTATGTGGACGCCATCAAGCTGCTCGAAGACTGCGGCCTCTCGGAGAGCCAGCTGCTCGAAGGCACAAAGTAAACTTACACATTATATATAATATAGTGGGCGTTATCTATAACACAGCCAGCGTTCTTTTATCAAAAAAACGCCTGTAAAAGTTTTGTTTACGCCATTTTTATTACCTTTGCATAGGAGATGGGCTGTGGGAGTGTTGCGCAAATCCGCCGCAGCCATTGCCCATGGCCGTCTCCGCGCGGCACACCGGCGTGGCAGAACACATCAATTATTCATAAATAACAGTTCAGTTAAACTATGAAAGATACAATATTAGTTACCGGGGGAACCGGCTTTATCGGCTCCCATACCACCGTTGAGCTTCAGAATGCCGGCTACAACGTGGTGATAGTGGACAACCTGTCGAACTCACGCGCCGAAGTGGTTGACGGAATCGAGAAGATTACGGGCGTGCGCCCTGCCTTCGAAAAGGTTGACTGCTGCGACAAGGCGGCTCTGGAGGGCGTTTTCGCCAAATATCCCGGCATTACGGGCATCATACACTTTGCCGCCAGCAAGGCAGTGGGGGAGAGTGTGGAGAAGCCGCTGCTGTATTACCGCAACAACATCCTCAGTCTGGTGAACCTGCTGGAGCTTATGCCGGTACATAACGTAAAGGGCATCATCTTCTCTTCAAGCTGCACGGTCTATGGACAGCCCGACCCCGAACACCTGCCCGTCACTGAGGATGCGCCGATCAAGCCCGCAGAAAGCCCATACGGCAACACAAAACAGGTGAACGAGGAGATTATACGCGACGACATAAACAGCGGCGCACCCATAAAGGCCATTCTGCTCCGCTACTTCAACCCGATAGGCTCGCATCCCACGGCTATAATAGGCGAAATGCCCAACGGCGTGCCCATGAACCTCATACCTTACGTCACCCAAACGGCCATGGGAATAAGGGAACAGCTAAAGATTTTCGGCAACGACTACGACACTCCCGACGGCACATGCATACGTGACTACATCTATGTGGTTGACTTGGCCAAGGCTCACGTAAAAGCTATGGAGCGCGTGCTGCACTCTGACAGCGACAAACTGGAGGTGTTCAACGTCGGCACAGGCCACGGTGTGAGCACAAAGGAAGTGGTTGACGCCTTTGAAAAGGCCACCGGTGTCAAGCTGAACTGGACTTATGCGCCCCGGCGTGCCGGTGACATCGAGAAAGTGTGGGCCAATCCGGAAAAAGCCAACAAGGTGTTGGGCTGGAAAGCCGAGACAAGTCTCGAAGACACCCTGAAGTCGGCCTGGAACTGGCAGAAGAAACTTCGCGAAGACGGCATACAGTAAGCCGCAGCGTGGTATATAAGAGAAAGAAACCGGTCGTTCATTTCATTGTATGGCCGTGTTTTATTTTGTGTTTGTGTTGTTATTATCCTCCGATGCGAATCGGGGGATAATTCTTTATGGCAGTTTTAGTCCTTAACGTTACCGTCTTTAGTTTCCAACGTTACTGTTCTTAGTCCACTAACGTTGCAATAAGGAGCTGAAACTTCAGCTTTGGCACTGCTATCTCATGTTCCTTTGGAAAAAATCCAGCACTTTGTCCTGCACATCAATGCCACACGAGTGCTTTATGCCCAACAGTTCCGTCTCCAATTTGTCGCTTGCCTTTTGGCTGTCCCACGTCTTGTGCATGATGGCGAACGCCTTTTCCACGCCATCTGTGGGAAACAGGCGGTCCTGTGTGCCGTTGATGAAGAGCATAGCCTTGGGGCAGGCCATACAGGCGATGTGCGGATAGTCCATATACTGGCGCAATCCGGGCAGACAGTTGGCAAATCCGCCATACTCGCGCTTCTTGTCTTTTACCGACATCTGCACATCTGTGGTCACCATCCAGCACACAGACGCCGCCGCCTTTATCCTTTCGCTGAGTGCGGCAAGCATCCACGCGCGGTAACCGCCCATGGAACAGCCAGTACAGGCTATCCTTCCAGCATCCACATAGGGTAGGGAGGCAAGCAACTCCGTGCCCGCAATGTCGTCGTAGGTCATAAAAGCCGACAAATCACGCCCCAACATCATCATGTTGCCGGCTATTATGTCGTACTTGTTCCTGTCCACACCTTCCTCACGGCCGCGTTCACCCCACATGGGGGCATCGGCCGAGAACACCACATAGCCGTGCGATGCGAGGAAATCGCCGAAGAAACGCCCGCCATACAGCTGGTTTGCCCATCTGGACGCGTCATTGGCCACCACGGAGTCAACCCCAAAAGGACGCACCATCTTCTCTTTCCCGATGAAAAGATTGCCGCCATGGTCATGGAGAACATTGACTGCCGGAAACGGGCCGTTGCCTTTGGGCACAAGAAGATAGGCGCTTATGCGTGAATAGGCGTTCACATTGAACTCGATTTTCATGGCAGTATAGCCGTCACGCTCCTCCTTGGCCGTCACAACCATGTCAAACTGCGGCGCTTTCTTCGGCGGAGTCATCATACATTCCATGACCTTAGAACGCGCTTTCTGCCGCCACTCGTCAAAATTGTCAATGCCTGAATTTTCCCAGGCCAGGGGATAAGTCAGCTCCTCCTTGAGTTGTTCCACATAACAAGGCAAGTCAAAGGCAAATTCAAACTTCTCTCGTTTTTGAACCTTTGCGTTCTTTTGTGCCACAGCCATGTCTGCACCCAACATCCAAAGCATAAAGACGCAGATTGTCAGTATGTTATGTTTCCTGTTTGCCATATTCGGATATTGAATATTTGTGGTTTCTTGCAGTAATAAGCATGGTTGCAATGTCCAAGTCAGCCACAAAATTACAGAAAAACATTGGTATTGACAGAAAACCAAGCGCAGAAAGAATCACGAAAACAGGCAAATATGGACAGTATATGGACAGTGCCCTATATGTTGGGGTCAAAGTTTTCTGTGGTAAAATCCAAACTTTTTAGCTGTTATTTTCAGCATTGCGGATAAATCTTAAAATCCGGGTTGAAGGTACGGCGGTTCTTGACCATGGAGGCGACAATGCGGATGAGTTTGTTCTTGCCATTGTTCAGTGCCACCTGCGTCTTCTCCCCTCAGGCCAGAAGCCTCCCGTAGTATTCTCTTATGACGGGGTTGAAACTGACTCGGCTGAAAGTACAGCCACCTCATTTTTTTTTCTTTCGAGAAATCAATTCCGACAAATAAATTCTTCATGCCTTTGTTTTTAATATTGGCAGGACTGGTCAATAGTTGTATGGACTTTCACTCTAAAGAGGCTTCAAGCCAGTCAATCCGACTGCAAAATTAGAGAAAGTCAAGGGTAGGTCAACGGTTCTAATCGGTGGCATTTTTCACGTTTTGCGTTGGATTTTATTGCAATTATGCCTATTTTTGCATACAAATGTTGCCGATTGAGGCACGCCTAATGATACATTGCAATTAACTTAAACAACACATTACAATAACTAAAAACCTACAATTCTATGGCAAAACCATCACGAAAGGAGGCGAGAGCACTCCTCGCACTGGCTCTTTGCGGCCTTTCCGCACAGACAACGCTGGCACAGCAGGAGATTTATCCGCAGCATTTCAACCTGGAACAGGTGACTCTGCTGGACGGGCCGTTCAAGAAAGCAATGGAAACCAACACCGTTTTGCTTCTGAAATACGATGCCGACCGGCTGCTAACCCCGTTCATCCGCCAGGCTGGACTGGCCGACGACGCTTCGTCAAAGTACCACCAATGGCAGGCAAACCACCCGTCTTTCTCCAACTGGGGGCTGTCCAACTGGTCGTTGGAGGGCCATGTAGGTGGCCATTACCTTACGGCCTTGGCTCTGGCCTACGCCGCCGAGCGCGACGAAACCATGCGCAGTGCGCTGAAAGAGCGGCTGGACTATATGCTGAACGTGCTCGACGACTGCCAAAAAGCGTTCGACAACGACACGAAAGGCATGAAGGGATTTCTCGGAGGTCAGCCCATCAACCAGATATGGACGGGGCTTTACGTCGGCAACTTGACAGAATTCAAGAAGTACGGCGGTTGGGTGCCGCTCTATTGCGAACACAAAGTGCTGGCCGGATTGCGCGACGCTTGGCTCTATACCGACAGCGAACTGGCTAAGACGCTGTACAAGAAACTGTGTGACTGGAGTGTGGACGTGGTGAGCAACCTCACTACAACCCAGATGCAGGACATTCTCGGATGGGAGCACGGCGGAATGAACGAGACTCTGGCCGATGCCTACCGACTGTTCGGCGAGAAGAAGTATCTGGATGCGGCAAAGAAGTACAGCCACCAGACCATGATTGACGGTATGCAGACGCTTAACGCATCGTTTCTCGACAGCAAGCACGCCAATACCCAAGTGCCCAAGTACATCGGATTTGAGCGTGTATATCAGGAAGAGCTGCGTGACGGTGGCTCAACGACCGAGAGCTACCGGAAAGCCGCCCACAATTTCTGGGACGACGTGGCCGGTAACCGCACTGTCTGCATCGGTGGCAACAGCGTAAGCGAGCACTTCCTGCCCGCAAACAAGTCGGAGCAGTACATATCCAACCTTGACGGACCCGAAAGCTGCAACTCCAACAACATGCTAAAGCTGTCTGAAGACCTCTTCGACGAGACACATGACGCCAAATATGCCGACTTCTACGAGGCTACAATGTGGAACCACATACTCTCAACCCAAGACCCGCAAACCGGGGGCTACGTTTATTTCACCACACTGCGGCCTCAGGGCTACCGCATATACTCGCAAGTGAACCAGGCAATGTGGTGTTGCGTGGGCACAGGCATGGAGAACCACTCCAAATACGGCCACTTCATCTACACCCACTCCGAGGACAACAAGACGCTATACGTCAACCTCTTCACCGCATCCAAGCTGGACGACGGGCATTTCGCACTGACTCAGGAGACGGAATTCCCCTATTCGCAGGCTACAAAGATAACGATTGACAAGGCCGGAACGTTCGGTTTGGCCATACGCCATCCGCATTGGGCTGGCGAAGGCTATGCGGTAAAGGTGAACGGCACGGCGGTTGAGACTCCCGTAACGGTGGGCAAGGCCGGCTATGTGACCGTGTCACGCTCGTGGAACGCCGGCGATGTGGTGGAAATAGCCCTGCCAATGCAATTGCGCTATGAGGTTTGTCCCAACTATACCGACTACATTGCGTTCAAATACGGGCCTATTCTCCTTGCCGCACAGACCACTGCGAGCAGCGAAGAGGAGGCTTCGGAGACCGGATTGCAATACGAGACACTGCAAAACGAGTATGGCGGCGAGGGGCGAATGGACCATGCGCCAGGCTCAATGGCCAGCAGCGTGTCCCTATCATACTCTCCCCTGCTGATAGGTGGGCGCGACACTGTGCTGAAACGCACCTCCGCAACCGACGAGCCTTGCATTTTCAACATTGACGTGAGCGACAAACAGAACGAAGGGCGGTGGAACAAGTTGAAGCTCGTGCCGTTCTACACCATACACCATGCCCGTTACAACTGCTATTGGTACCAGCAGACAGCCGAGAACTATGCAGAAAGCGACATGGCACGGGAGGAAGCCAAGAGGGAAGCGCTCGCTTCACGCACCATGGACTTTGTGGTTCCGGGCGAACAACAGAGCGAAGCCGGTCACGATGTGGCCTACTCTTCAGGTTCTGGCACCGGCGTTTACAAGGGCGAAAGCTATCGCGACGCTCCAAAAGGCGGATACATGGAGTTCTCACTGGCCAACACAAGCGGCAAGACCGACAGCATTTCCATCATGTGCAGGTTCACTACCGCCGACAAGGGGCGCGTCGGCACCATCACAATCGACGGGCAGGAACTGACAACCGTAACCATTCCGCAGTCTTACAAGACCGCTGACGACAACGGATTCTATAACATTGAGTTCGGAATACCCGAAGAAATGCTGCGTAACGCGGACAATTCCGTCAAGGAAAAGATTACTTTCCGCCTGACAGCCAGCGGCAATACACTGACCCCGGGGCTGTATTACCTGCGCTTACTGGACAAGTTTGACGACAAAGCCTATAAGTTTGTGGCCACAGAATGGACGACCGGCGATGCCGGACGCGTGGCTCAAGACAAGATAAGCTACGACACTGAGGCCAACAAAATCACGGTTAACTGCGGCACAGGCAACAACAACGTTTGCCTGACCCTTGACTGGGCGAACACGGACTATAACGTTAAGGGCACACAGAAGTACCTTGTAGTGAGGGGAACCAACCTCGCTACGGGTACCGGAAAGAGCTATCTCTGGTGGCTGAACGGCAAGAACCGGGGTTCACAGGTGCCTCCAGATGTGGCAAGGGCTGTAGGTGACGAGCTTCTGGTGGCTTGGGACATAACCAAGTCGAACATTGATGACAACTGCAAGGGCGACACATGGAACATTTCGCAGGGAGCTACCATCTTCGGCCTTACCTCCACGACCGGCACTTCCGTCATCAGCCACATTGGCTTTGCCGGTTCGGTTGAGGAACTGACCGGCATAGCCGGCGTCAACGCAGGACGCAAGCTCCATGACGGCAACATCTACACTCTCGACGGCAAGCCTTTTGACCCGTCAAGTGCCAGCGGAAACTTGAAACACGGCATCTTTGTCACGAACAATGCCAAGGTTCTAAGATAAAGGCCTGCCCTGCTTTAACCCACTTGCCGTATGGTGACATTCTCCAAGCGGCACGACACAAAATGACAACGGGGGTGTGTCAAAACCCTGAATTATAAAAAACAAGCCTCGCTGTATGCCGATACAAAGCCATACAGCGAGGCTTTATTTTTTCATTCAAAAGTAGAATTATAATGGCAATAACCTCCAGAATAGGGTCTATAAGGCAAATATAAGCGTAAAAACATGGCAAAAACGCTCCTTATGCGCTTTTTGCAATCAT
>CAVAPI010000084.1:0-8713 GCA_963590445.1 Lachnospiraceae bacterium
AAACATCAATCCGTTTAAATCTATTTATGATTTGGCTATTTGCATTTGTTTTCCTCATTATCAGTTGTTTGCAGATATTACCATCAAATTTCGTTATGTCAAATCAAGGCTATTTTAGTATATACAGTTTCCACCTTCTTTTTGTTATAACAGAAGCGCTTTCCCGGCAAAAGGAAAACTATTAAATACCAATATAACGGCGTTATTTTATAACAAATCATTGCCAAATCGGAATTATTCCTTACCTTTGCATTAAAAGAAATAGCAAATGGCAACTCAAAAATTAGACAAACTCGACAAGCGGATACTGCGTCTGATAGCAGAAGACGCACGTATTCCGTTCCTTGAAGTGGCGCGTGCCTGCAACGTAAGCGGCGCCGCAATCCACCAGAGAATACAGAAACTCACGAAAATCGGTGTACTCAAAGGTTCCCAATTCATCATTGACCCAGAAAAAATAGGCTATGAAACCTGCGCATACATCGGCCTTAACCTGCGCAATCCGGGCAATTTCGACAAGGTAGTCACCGAGTTGAAGAAGATACCAGAGGTGGTTGAGTGTCATTACACGACGGGCGACTTCGACCTGTTCATCAAGATTTACGCCATAAACAACCACCACCTGCTCAATATCATACACGACAAGCTGCAGCCCCTGGGCCTTTCAAGGAGCGAAACCATCATTTCGTTCAACTCAGCCATCGACCGGCAGCTTCCAATCATGGACATTCAGCTCGCCGAACCGGCAGCTTCTGAAGACGAAACGGAATAGTCCGTGAGAGCAACTGTACCATATTCATAAGGCAACCGGCAAAGTCTCATTGCAGAACTTTGCCGGTTTCGCTTTCCATAAGCCACGGTTTCGCTTCGCAAACGCAGCCTTTGGAGACAGCAAACGCGGCACTTGGAGACAGCAAACGCGGCACTTGACACCTGTAAACGCCCGGGTTGCGTCCGAAAGTCCGGCAATGCCGGAGCACAGAGGAGGACTTGCGGAACTTAATCCCCCGCCTTTTACTTGGAAAAGCATATTTTTTGCTAATTTTGCAGCCATACAAAACACCGAGAATGAACCTCCCTGAAAGTTTCAAACGCTACACCTGCAGCCTCATGGGCGAGGATTTGTACCGCCATATGGTCTCCGCACTCGACGAAGAAGCTCCTGTAAGCGTGCGCGTCAACCCTTTCAAGGGCGACAGACACCCCGTCGGCGAAGAGCAGGTGGGCTGGTGCCGGTACGGATATTACCTTCCGGGGCGGCCGGCGTTTACCTTTGACCCCCTGCTCCACGCCGGTTGCTACTATGTTCAGGAGGCTTCGTCCATGTTCATCCACCATGTCATAAAGGAACACGCGGGCGCTCCCGTGCGTATGCTCGACCTTTGCGCCGCGCCGGGAGGCAAGTCAACGGCCGCATTGGCGGCATTGCCGGGCGGCAGTGTGCTGTTCAGCAACGAGCCGGTGGGGCTTAGGGCGCAGATACTGGCCGAGAACATACAGAAATGGGGGTGTCCCAATGTGGTTGTCACCAACAGTTACCCGGCAGATTACGCCCGTTCCGGGCTGCTGTTCGACGTGGTTCTGTGCGACGTACCGTGCTCCGGCGAGGGCATGTTCCGCAAAGACGGCGGCGCAGTGGCCGAGTGGAGCGTACAGAACGTGGAGAAATGCCGCCATTTGCAGCGCAGTATCGTGGCCGAAGCGTGGCGTTGTCTCGTACCGGGAGGGCTGCTCGTCTATTCGACCTGCACCTTCAACGCCCATGAAAACGAGGAAAACGTGCAGTGGATGTGCTCCGAACTCGGCGCAGAGGTGCTGCCTGTCAGCGTGGACGGTGCATGGGGAGTCACCGGGTCGCTCCTTTCCGGCTTTGACAAGCCTGTCTGTCGGTTCATACCCGGCACGTCGCGCGGCGAAGGCCTGTTCATGGCGGCCGTGAGGAAACCGGACGACGGGCCAAACCCGCCGCAACAGACAAGGCGCAAAGCCGCCGGGAGCAACAAAGGCGGCATAAAGGAAACGAAAACCGACTGGATAGCCGATGCCGACAGATACTTCACGTTCGCAGACGGCGGCAATGTGGCGGCCATACCCAGGAATATGACGGATATGTACCTGACTGCGCGCCAGTCACTGCGCGTCATACACGCCGGAATCGGCCTCGCCACGACCAAGGGGCGCGACCTTGTGCCGTCGCAATCGCTGGCTCTGTCCGCGGCAATGCAGCAGGATGCGTTTCCGAAAGCCGAACTTGACTATGCCACAGCCATAAGCTATCTGCGCCACGAGGCCGTTGCCGCACTGCCGGAGGCCACACCGCGCGGATATGTGCTCGCCACATACTGCGGAACACCGCTCGGCTTCATGAAAAACCTGGGCAACAGAGCCAACAACCTGTATCCGCAGGAATGGCGGATAAGGAGTGGGCACACGCCGGCGGTGCAGCCAATATTCAAAGACGAACAATTCACAGTAACAATATGAAACAATACCTTGACCTACTCGGCCGCATACTCGCAGAAGGAGCGAAGAAAACCGACAGAACCGGTACAGGCACACTCAGCGTGTTCGGCAACCAGATGCGCTTCGACCTGACTGACGGGTTCCCACTGCTCACTACAAAGAAGCTACACCTCAAGTCTATAATCTATGAGCTGCTCTGGTTCCTCAAAGGTGATACGAATATCGGCTTCCTCAAGCAGCATGGCGTGAGCATCTGGGACGAATGGGCTGACGAAAACGGCGACCTCGGACCCGTATATGGCCACCAATGGAGGTCGTGGCCGGACTATCACGGCGGCACAATAGACCAGATAAGGAACGTAATAGAGCAGATCAGGCACACTCCGGACTCGCGTCGCATGATCGTAAGCGCATGGAACGTGGCGGAAGTCGATAAGATGGCACTGCCACCCTGCCACACCATGTTCCAGTTCTATGCAGCTGACGGGCGCCTGAGCCTGCAGTTGTACCAGCGGTCGGCCGACACGTTCCTCGGAGTGCCGTTCAATATTGCCTCATACGCCCTGCTCCTGCAAATGGTGGCACAGGTGACGGGGCTTGAAGCGGGGGATTTCATCCACACAACGGGCGACACGCACCTGTATCTCAACCACTTGGAACAGGCCAAGCTGCAACTTGCGCGCACTCCGCGCCCACTCCCGAAGATGAAAATCAACCCCGACGTGAAGGATATATTCGGTTTCCGCTACGAAGACTTTGAACTTGAGGGCTACGACCCGTGGCCTCACATCAAGGCTACCGTGGCCGTATAGTCAAAAAGGAAAGGGACACACAACGATGAGCATAAACATAATAGCGGCAGTGGCCAGGAACAGGGCGATAGGACTGGGCAACAAGCTGCTCTACTGGCTGCCCAACGACCTGAAAAGGTTCAAGTCGCTGACCACAGGCCACACGATTGTCATGGGTCACAACACCTTCCGCTCGCTGCCGAAGGGCGCTCTGCCCAACAGACGCAACATAGTGTTGAGCCGAACCGTGCAGTCGCTTCCCGGATGCGAGTGCTTCTCATCACTCGAAGAGGCACTTTCTGCCTGCAAAGGCGACGGTGAGGTATATATAATAGGTGGGGAAAAGGTCTATAGGCAGGCCATCGCCATTGCCGACAGGCTCTGTCTCACGGAAATAGACGACACTCCGCAACAGGCGGACGCATTCTTCCCGGACTACAGCGGCTGGAATGAAGTGGCGAGGGAACCGCATTCCACAGACGAGAAGCACGCCTACCGCTATTCATTCGCGGATTACGAGCGGAGAAAATGAGCGGTTTTTCGCAGGAAGAGCCATTCTTTCAAACAGAGAAAGACACTCTTTCTAACCGCAAAGGATACCCCTTTTAGATCGCAAGAGCTTTCTTTCAATCAACAAAGCGGCCGTTTACATAGCGCAAACGGCCGCTTTACCTTGTCTAAATGCCACGGTTTCGATGGCTAAATGCCACTCTTTTCAAGTCTTGACGCCGTGGCTGTGGCACAAAAGCGCATAGTTCCGTGCCGTCACTTGTCGTTCTTGACGGTTGACTTGTAGCGTTTGTTCAGCCCGTTCACCACGTCTTGGGTAATATCATGGCGTGAATCGGCATAAAGAATGTTGTCTCCAGCCTTGGAAATGATGAGGTCATACTTCTTGGACTTGTTGTAATCCTTCAGGAAGTTGCGCAGTGAGTCACGCAAAGCAGTGTTGTATTTGGCCGTTTCCGCATCGAGTTCAGAACCCAAACGGTTCTGCAGCTCCTGCAAGTCCTGCTCCTGACGCTGGATAGCGGCCTGTACGCTTGCCGCCTGTTCGCGACTTGCGAAGCCGTTGTTCTGCATTTTCTGCTGGAAATTGGCCGCTGCAGCCTGCAGTTGTTTGCCCTTTTGGGTCAGTGTATTGCGCGCATTGTTGCTCTTTTTCTGCAATATAAGCGAGTATTCCTTGCAGAATTTGTACTGCGACATGAGCGAATCCACCTCGACATAGGCTATCTTCATGCCCGAAGTCTGGCCGGTTTTCTCTGCTGAAGGCTGCTCGTCCATCTTGGGACTCGAGTTGTTGCACGACAAAAGTGTGCAAGCGGACAACGCCGCAATGCCTACGGCTCCGATAAAGTTGTTCTTTTTCATCTTGTATTCTTGGTTTTTACTGTTTCTTTTTCCCTTTTCGCTGACGGCAAAGCCTGCGGTACGGCGCGCCTCGCGGTCCTGTTCCAGCACGCAACCGATGCCTTTGGCCTTCATAGCCTTACTGTCGTGAATGTGCCGGGAGGCGAATTTTCCGTCCTTACGGGCAAAGACCTTGACACAAAGAAATGCCATGGAGATAGCAATTATTAACGTGCTGAGCAAAAACAGTTCGGTCATAATAATGTAACTTTGCGGTTGCAAAGGTAATGGAATTTAATTGATTAGATATAAACGGGCAATAAAAAAAGAGTAAATTATGGATAAAAGAGACTTAAAGCCGGCAGGCGTTTTCGCACAGTTTGCGGAAATAAACAAAATCCCGCGCCCTTCAAAGCACGAAGAGCGGATGATCGGGTACCTTACCAGTTGGGGCAAGGCACACAATCTGGAGACTAAGGCGGACGAAACGGGCAACGTGCTGATAAAGAAGGCTGCCACGCCTGGCATGGAAGACCGCAAGACGGTGGTACTGCAAAGCCATATGGATATGGTATGCGACAAACTCGTGGATGTAGAGTTTGACTTTTACAACGATCCGATACGCACACACGTCGAAGGGGAGTGGCTTACGTCCGAGGGGACGACCCTTGGCGCCGACGACGGCATAGGCGTTGCCATAGAACTGGCCATCCTTGAAGCCGAAGACATAGAGCACGGCCCGATAGAGTGCGTGTTCACGGTTGACGAAGAGACGCAGCTCACGGGAGCAAACGGCATGAAAGCCGGCTTCATGAGCGGAGATATGCTCATCAACCTGGACAGTGAGGACGAGGGACAGGTGTTCGTGTCGTGCGCAGGAGGCCGGACCACGACCGCCACGTTCACGTTTGAGAAGGAAGACCTGCCCGCCGGCAAGGGCTACTTCTTCCTGAAAGGCTCGCTGAAGGGGCTGAAGGGCGGCCATTCGGGCGACGATATTGAGAAGAAACGCGCCAATGCGATAAAGATACTCGGCCGCTTCCTTTATAAAGAGATGTGCAAGTACGACCTGCGTCTTGTGGAGTTCAACTCCGGAAAGATGCACAACGCCATTCCGCGCGACGGGGTTTTCGTGATTGCAGTGCCCGGAGAGGCCAAGGAAAACGTCAAGGCAGACTGGAATGTGTTTGCCTGCGAGGTGGCAGACGAGTTCCATGTGTCGGACAAGGAGATGGTTTTCGCCATGGAGAGTGCCGGCCCCGCAAAGGCAATCGCAAAGGACGTTGCGCAAAACTTCATCCGTTCCATACAGGCAGTCGATAACGGAGTGTACGCAATGTGCCAGGATGAGGACATAGCCTGGCTCGTTGAGACGTCAAGCAACGTCGCCAGTGTCATAACCGGCGAGGACACGATAACCGTGGTGGCCTCGCAGCGCAGTAACGTGATGAGTAATCTGGAGAATGAGTGCAACACGGTGAGGGCAACCTTTGAACTTGCAGGCGCCAAGGTGCACCAAAACGACGGCTATCCGGCATGGAAGATGAACCCCGACAGCCAGTTGACCAAGATTGTCGTGGATACTTACAGGAAGCTGTTCGGCAAGGAGCCTGTGGTAAAAGGCATACACGCCGGACTTGAGTGCGGCCTTTTCTCGGAGCGATACCCCAACATGGACATGGTATCGTTCGGCCCCACGCTGCGCAACGTGCACACTCCCGACGAGAAACTGCACATTCCCACAGTGGAAATGGTGTGGGACCATCTGCTCGAAGTACTGAAAAGCATACCGAAGAAATGACTCTGACAAAGAAAACGGTTAATACATTTATTATATGTGCGGCCTTTGCGCTGCCGTTCGCCTCGTGTGGACGGCAGCACAGCGCCGAACAGACGGTTAAAGGCTTTATGGAAGAGAACCTGAACGAACCGTCTTCGCTTGAGCAGCTGCACTTTGAGGGCATGGACTCCACGCGCCACATCACCGATTCGGCGGTGTTCGCCCTGCGGAAGGCGGCACAGGTTTCCGCCAAGCAGTACAAGGCCGGCATCAACTACACCACCGGCAAGGCTTATCCCTGCACCTTTTTCATCAAAGCCACATACAAGAGCGGCGGCAAACGGTATGCCGACACCTACTATCTCGACCCTTCGCTGGCCGCAGTCGTGGCATTCATGAGCCGCGAAGACTGAACTTCAGGGCTTTTGCCCTCATATTTTTCACGCCCAGACCGCCCTCTGGGCTTTTCCAAAAGACATCTTTTCATATATGGCAAAGGACAAAACGGCATACGTCTGCGACAACTGCGGGCAGGAATCGCCCAAATGGATAGGCAAATGCCCCAGCTGCGGACAGTGGAACACATTTAAGGAGATACGCATTGCCGCAGATACGGGTTCGATGGCGGCCAAATCGGCTGCGATGAGCGTGCGTTCGGGACAGCAAGGCAAAAACAGACCCATGCCACTGCGGGCGATAAGCGCCGAAGACGAGCCGCGTATCGACATGCACGACGACGAGTTGAACCGCGTGCTCGGCGGCGGGCTTGTGCCGGGGTCCATCGTTCTGATAGGCGGAGAGCCGGGTATCGGCAAGAGCACGCTCACTCTCCAGACAATACTGCGCATGCCGGAAAGAAGAATACTGTATGTCAGCGGCGAGGAGAGCGCACACCAGCTGAAAATGCGCGCCAACCGCATAAGCCATCCCGACAATGAAGCGTGCCTGATACTGTGCGAGACGTCGCTCAAGCACATCTTTTCGCACATCAAGGAGACACTTCCCGAGCTGGTAGTCATCGACTCCATACAGACAATCTCCACGGAAGACGTCGATTCCAGCCCCGGCAGCATCGCCCAAGTGCGCGAGTGTGCGTCGGCACTGCTGCGTTTCGCCAAGACAAGCGGCATACCCGTCATACTCATAGGCCACATCAACAAGGAGGGAACGCTCGCCGGGCCGAAGATACTGGAGCATATTGTTGACACGGTGATACAGTTTGAGGGCGACCAACACTACATGTACCGCATACTAAGGAGCATGAAAAACCGTTTCGGAAGCACATCCGAGCTTGGCATCTACGAGATGCAGCAGACGGGACTGCGGCAGGTGGCCAACCCCTCCGAACTGTTGCTCACCCAAGACCACGAGGGCCTTAGCGGCATAGCCATCAGTTCGGCCATAGAAGGCGTGCGCCCGTTCCTCGTAGAGACCCAGGCCCTGGTGTCAAGTGCGGCCTACGGCACACCGCAGCGCAGTGCCACGGGTTTCGACCAGCGGCGTTTGAACATGCTGCTCGCCGTTCTGGAGAAGCGCGTGGGCTTCAAGCTGATGCAGAAGGATGTGTTTGTCAACATAGCCGGCGGACTTCGCGTCACCGATCTGGCCATGGATCTGAGCGTAATAGCCGCCGTGCTGTCGAGCAACGTCGATACGGCAATCGAAACCGGATGGTGCATGGCCGGCGAAGTGGGGCTTAGCGGCGAGGTGCGCCCCGTCAACCGCATCGAACAGCGCGTGGCCGAAGCCGAAAAGCTGGGCTTCAGCCACATAATACTGCCAAAATACAACATGCAGAGCCTCAACCAGTCGAAGCTGAACATACGGCTCGTTCCCGTAAGGAAGGTGGAGGAGGCTCTCAGAGCACTGTTCGGATAAGGCTGTCCCGGCAGGGCAAGACGGCAAAACCATCTCTATCTGCTACCTGTTTTAGGGGTGGAATGCGAAATGCAGGCAACCTGCGTTTCAAAAACGGGCGGTTTATGTATGCCAAACCGCCCTTTTTCGTATCGTAAACAGCCGGATTGGCACCCTTAAACGACCGGGTTATTGAAAACCAACCGTAAAGTTGGCAATACAAGCCGCCCGACTGCGGAAAATATAAGGACACAATACGGCCTGAATCTGCCCCGTCATTTTGTCAACCCGGCCGCCGGCACAGTTCCAGGCGGACATTGTGAAAACGGAAGCGTTACACCTGTTGTATATATGACACCGCTGCAAACACGCCGACAGTCTGTCCCATTCGCGCAGTAACTATTCAGCGGTAGGTGCATGACGAGGCCTCAAACCTCAAATAAGGCTTGAATTGCATTGAAAGAAGTCT
>CAVAPI010000085.1:0-8492 GCA_963590445.1 Lachnospiraceae bacterium
CCGTTGTAGCTGCGCTTGTGGTGTCGGTGCCTCTTTATTGGAAATACGGCATGGGGGGCATCGTACCCGTACTCCTGCTCGTGGCCGCAGCCACACTTGCGCTCACCGTGCGCCGCTCCCTGCGGCTCTACCCCCTGCATCTGCGCGGCACTAAGGGACTGTTGGGTGAGGGAATGGGCATGGTGCGCCTCGGCATTGCGTTCGTTCTGGCCGGCATAATGGGCAGCGGAGCCGAACTGGCCATACGCTCTTTCCTCAACGCATGGGGCTGTCTCGATGCCGTGGGGCTGTATAACGCCGGCTATGTGCTCACCATAACCTACGCCGGCATGGTCTTTTCGGCCATGGAGACCGACTATTTCCCCCGTCTCTCGGCCGTCAACCACGACCGTGAGGCCGTCAGTCTGCTGGCCAACCGCCAGATGGAGGTGTCGCTCCTGCTCGTTTCGCCCATGCTTGCGCTGCTCATAGTGCTGCTGCCCGTGTTTGTTCCGCTGCTTTTCAGCGGCAGTTTCGTCCCTGCAGTGGGCATGGCACAGGCGGCAACGTTCTCCATGTACCTCAAGGCGGCCAGTCTGCCAGTGGCATACATAACGCTGGCCAAGGGCGACTCGTGCGCCTACTTCCTTCTGGAGTCCGCTTTCGATGTGGCAATGGTGGCTTTGGTGGTCATCGGCTACCGCCTTTTCGGTCTCTGGGGAACGGGCGTGGCACTGTCGGCAGCCCATTTGTTCGACCTGATCATTGTCGTGGCCTACGCCAGTGCGCGCTATGGCTACCGCATGTCGCCCTCCGTCATGCGCTACATGGCCGTCCAGTATCCGCTTGGGCTGCTTGTCTATGCATTCACCGTGCTCAGCTGGCCTCCGTGTGTGGCCGTTGGCGGAAGCACGGCGGGCGTTCTTGCCAGCGCGGGCGTGTCCCTATATATATTAATGTACAAGAAGACGTCGCTTTGGGCGGCCTTGAAACGCAAAATCCGCAATCATGGCTGAAGTGACCGTACTCGTGGCCGTACACGACGCGGCGCGTTTCCTGCCCGAATGTCTCGACTCGCTGCTGCAACAGACACTGGCTGACATACAGATAGTGTGCGTTGACGACTGCTCTGCCGACTCTTCGCCGGAAATACTCCGCGACTACGCCTCGCGCGACAGCCGCATCGAGGTGATAACCCTCGGCTCCAACCACGGCCAGGCATACGCCCGCAATCAGGGACTCAAGGCTGCAAAGGGGACGGCATGTGGCGTTTCTCGACAGCGACGACCGCTTTTCGCCCGACGCCCTGCAACAGGCCGTCAGCGTGTTTGCGGCCTTTCCGCAGACCGACTGCGTGCTTTTCAATGTGATGATGTGGCACTGCGGCGACGGCAAGCCCACAGTGCCCTACGCCATGCAGCCGTTTGCTGTGCTCACAGGGCGCGAAGCGTTCGGGCTAAGCCTCAACTGGGACATCCACGGCATATACATCGCGCGCAAAAGGCTCTACGACTTGCATCCCTACGACGACATTTGCCGGGCCTACAGCGACGACAACACCACCCTGCTCCACTATCTGGCCTCACGGGAGGTAAGGCTTTGCAGCGGCATATACTACTACCGCCAGCACGAAGGGTCGGTCACGCACTGTGCAACCGTGCGCCGCTACGACCACATACGCGCCAACGAGCACATGAGACACGAGCTGTTGCGCCTCGGAATGGGCTTCGACGTGCTGCGCCAATACGAGAATGTGAGGTGGAAAGTGCTCGTTGACACCTGCTTTTTCCACCACCTGCATGCCGGAGAGCTGCCGCGCCGCGACCGCAGACACGGCATCCGCGAGATACGGCGCATACGGAAAGGCATAGACAGGCGGCTGCTCGACCGCACTGTCGCCCGCCGTTTCGGCTACCGTCCCATGCCCTGCTGGCTGCTGTTCCGCGCCCAGGAGTGGCTCTACTTCACCCTTCGCGGCATCATCGGGCGCAACAAGGAGCCGTAACCCGGCGGGTTACGCTTCGTAAACAGCCGGGTTAGCCACCGCAACCGGGCGGGTTGCGGGTCAAAAACGGGCGGGTTACGAAACCGGACATACCCTTTCCCCGGTTCTACTGCCGCTCCAGTCCCATAATATCCGCAGGTTTTCTTGTCAATCTGAACCAAAAAAAGTATTTTTGCAGGGCAGTGGGGCTGCCCGTAACAGCCCCACAACCGTCGGAAACGGCCTGACGGCAAGCCGCAGGAGGCTTGGCGGACACAGGCAACGGGCTGAACATTACTCATAACCAGAATACTGACATGCAGAGAAAACTACTAATCGCCGTACTGGCCGCACTGACCGTGACGGGAGTACAGGCACAAGACAAACAGATAACGACCGTTCAGGCCAAGACATACTACCGACAGACAACCAAACAGCAGGTGTCCTGCCACGACCCGTCGGTGGTTTGGGAACCGTCAAGCAAGCGTTACTACATCTTCGGCAGCCACTTGGCACAGGCTTACACCACTGACCTGCAGAACTGGACCGCATTCCGCGCACCGTGGGGAGCCGTGCAGGAAGACGGAACGGTAAAGACGGCCGACGTGACCAATGCCGAGGCGTTCACGCTCAACCAGGTTTCCAAGGTGACAATCGGCGGCAAGGAGGTTGGCTTCGGCCCCTTTGACGCCAACGGATGGGGCGGCGCCTACGGCGGAGACTACAGTATCGACGGCAATCTGTGGGCCCCTGACGTGATATACAACGACTCCCTGAAGAAATGGTGCATGTATATGAGCGTGAACGGACCGAGCTACAACAGCGTAATAGTGCTGCTCACGTCCGACAAGATAGACGGCACGTATGTATATCAGGGGCCTGTGGTGTTCGGAGGCTTCTGTTCGGGCAGCGACAGCAGGGTTTCGTGGAAGAAGACCGACCTCGAACTGGTCATAGGCACACAGTCTTCACTGCCCGCACGCTACAATACCGGCACTAACGGCTGGGCAAACTACTGGACAAACGCCATAGACCCGTGCGTGTTCTACGACGATGACGGACAGCTGTGGATGACTTACGGCTCGTGGTTCGGCGGCATATGGATGCTGAAGCTCAATCCTGCTACGGGACTGCGCGACTATGACACCGAATACGCCAGCGACTACAGCGCAAAGGGGCGCAGTCTGACCTCCGACCCGTACTTCGGCAAGAAGATAGCCGGCGGCTACGGAGTGTCGGGCGAGGCTTCCTATGTGGAAAAGATAGGCAAATACTACTACCTCTTCCTCAGTTACGGCGGACTGACAGCCAAGGGAGGCTACCAGATGCGCGTGTTCCGCTCCGAAAACCCCGACGGCCCCTACAAGGACGGGCTGGGCAGGCAGGCCACATACACGTCATGGGCGAGCAACTACGGGGTCAATCCCGACACGCGGGGCGGGAAGATACTCGGCCCATACGACCAGTGGGGCTTCATGACCACGGGAGAACTGGCACAGGGACACAACAGTATCATTGCAGCACCCGACGGGAGAACATACCTCGTTTACCACACTCGCTTCAACGACGGCACGGAAGGCCACCTTGTACGCGTGCATCAGGTGTGGACAAACGAGGACGGCTGGCTCTGCGCCTCGCCGTTTGAGTACAACGGAGCGACGGCTTCCGGCGACGAAACGGCTCCGGCAACGGCTCTCACCGACGGGGAAATGGCATCGAAAGCGGTGTTTGCCGACGGGGAGATTGCCGGAAACTACAAGCTGCTCATGCACAAATACAGCATAGACCACGCCAATCTGGAAGTGGTGACGCCGGTTGACGTGACGCTGACCGCCGACGGAAAGGTGACAGGAGCATACTCCGGCACATGGCAAACGACCGCCGGCACAAGCTACATCACCCTTACGCTGGGCGGAGTGGCCTACAAGGGAGTGGTGGCCGACTGCCAGATGGACGGCAAGAGCTGCCATGCCGTGGCCATCACCTGCTGTGCCAAGACGGGAGTGGCCGTGTGGGCATACAAAATGCGCGACGACTACAAGATAGCCATGCACGTGAACGAACAGAAGGTGCCGGTCAGCGACCGTGGATACGTCAGCCAGAACGTTGACCTGACGGGTATGAGCCTCGATATGGACGGTGTGACGCTGGAATGGGGCAGTTCGCAACCGGAAGTAATATCGGAGACGGGACGTTTCAACCCCACCGGGCTGACCGAAGACACGCCCGTGGCACTGACAGCCAAGCTGACGGCAGGACAATGGTACTGGTCGGAAACCTACAACGTGACGGCCAAGGCGGACAGCCGCCCCGATGCCGGGTGGACTTCGGGCATGCGGTGCTTCTACAACTTCGATGACGACAATCTGGCCAATGCGCTTAACGCCAACGAAAAAGCCTCTCTGCTGAAGAAAGGCAGCAACAGCCTGCCATCGTTCGGCACGGACAACCTGCGCATGGGACGCATTGTCAACACGCACTTCGGCGCATCGGGCAACGAAAGCTATGCGGCTATGCCCAATCCCCTGTACGGTGACGCTCTGGAAGACGGGGCTACACTGTCGTTCTGGACGCGACGCGCCGACGACAACCTGTGGGATTGCCTCGTATCATTCTACGATGAAGAGTCGTCAGCACGGCTCTATCTGACGGGCAACCTGTACCTCGGCTACAACAACGGCAGCGGTACGTGGGTGGATGTGAACCACCCGACCGCAGTAACCACCGACGCCGTCAGTCCGAAGGCGTGGCATCTGGTGACGCTGACGTTCTCGCGCAAGGCGACACAGGGCGTGAAATTCTACATAGACGGTCTGGAAAGACGCACAAACGACTACAACGGTTTCGTCAACGGCGACAGTGTCAAGGCAAAAAGCGACTTCGACTACAACTACATGCTCGACCACTTGGCCAAATGCCCCACGCTTTACCTCGGCTACGGCTCGTTCTGGGGTTCTGCGGAGGCTTCTTTCGACGACGTAGCCGTATATAACCGAGCACTGTCCTATACAGAAGTGGTTGCTCTCAAGACCATGGAGAACCGCGCATACGACCTTGCCTACATCATAACGGGCATCAGCGATGTGAAGAACGCACCGTCCTGCCCTGCCAACCGGTGCGTTTACGACATGAGCGGACGCAAGATGTGCGGCGATATCAACACACTTGCCCCCGGCATTTATATCATCGGCAACAGCAAAGTGGCGGTAAAGTGACACCGTCTCTTGCCGTCTGGTACAAAAAGGACACCCTTTAGGATATTTGGCACAGTCGGACAGCAAAGACAAACGCCGAAAAACCAAAAAGCATTAAAAAGTTTTTCGGTTAACAACCCATTCACTATCTTTGCAAAACAAAAGATGCGGCTGGGGAGAGGAAACAGCTTTTCTCTCCCCACCACTGCACCGCCGGTGCAGGAACACAGCCCGCATCGGGACAACTGTGACAGAACGGATAGTTGCAATAAGAAGAGCCGGGCGCTACTCTCCCAATTCCATAGAGAAAGACGCTGCCATACTCGAAGATGTGAGCCGGATACTCGCATCAAGGGGGCTGATTGTCGTTACGGAAAGCGAGGAAGAGTGCAGCAAAGGCCATCGCGCGTACCATAATATATATATATCTATGGGACGCAACCCCAAGACTCTGGAGTTTCTGAAGGAGCGGGAACGGCACGGAGCTGTGGTGGTAAACAGCAGCGAAAGCGTCAGTCTGTGCTGCCGGCGCGGCAAGCTGAACGACACATTGCGCCGACACGGCATACCGACACCCGGCGGCGGCATGGGCGAAAAGGGATGCTGGCTCAAGCGGGGCGACGGAGTTGCAGAGACTGAAGGGGACATCCGCTTCGTGTCAAGCGTGCCCGAAATGGAGAAAACCGCGGAGCTTATGAAGGCCGGCGGGGCAACCTGCATCGTGGCACAGGAGCATGTGGAGGGCGATCTCGTGAAGTTTTACGGCGTAAGGGGCGAGGATTTCTTCAAGACATACTACCCCGGCGATGACGGACTGACCAAATTCGGCGACGAAAGGCGCAACGGCAAACCGCAACACTACGCCTATGATGCCGGAAGTCTGCGCCATACGGCCGAAAAGGCGGCAACCGCCACCGGCTTGGACGTGTATGGAGGCGACTGTATCATACGCCCCGACGGGTCGTTCTGCATCATTGACCTCAACGACTGGCCGAGTTTCTCGCGGTGCAGAGCCGAGGCAGCCGAAGCAATCGCACGGCTTGTGGAGCGGAAACGCAGGAATACGGCACGTGAACGTTTGGCCGTGGCGGCAGAAACGCTTGGCTGCGGAAACAAAAACGCATGATTGCGGAAACAGAAAGGAGCAAGACAGATGAAAAACCAATCTAACGACATGAGCCCGCAAGGCTACATATTCGACTATGGCGGCACTCTCGACACCGGAGGCTGCCACTGGGGGCGCGTTATATGGCACGCCTACGAGCGCTGTGCGGTGCCTGTCAGGGAGGAACTGTTCCGCGAAGCATACGTATATGCCGAGAGGGAACTCGGCCGCAACCCGATTATACAGCCTTACTACACCTTCCGCCGCACGCTTGACGTGAAGTTGCGCATAGAAATGGAGCACATAGGCACAACACTCAAGGACTTCAAGCCCGAAGACTGGCATCCGGCGGTGCTCGACTGCCTATATAACAATGTAAAGGCAGAGACTGCACGCAGCCGCAAGGTGCTTTTGAAGCTGAAAGAGCGCTGTCCGCTGGTACTTGTGAGCAACTTTTACGGGAATATGCACACTGTCTTGCATGAATTCTCTTTCGACGGCATATTCAACTCCGTGATTGAGTCGGCTGTGGTGGGCATCCGCAAGCCTGACCCGCGCATCTTCACACTCGGAGTGGAGGCATTGGGACTGGAACCCGGCCAGATTGCGGTGGTAGGCGACAGCTATGACAAGGACATAGTGCCGGCCAAGCGCACCGGATGCCGCACTGTCTGGATAAAAGGCGAGGGATGGACCGACGAAACTCCCGACGGCAAGGCCGCCGACCGGACCATTCGCAGTCTGGAAGAACTTGTCTGAGACTCAGAAAGAAAACTTTGACAACCAAAAACACAATACATAAAACATTAATGTATGAAACAAACTGATGTAAAGCCGGCTGACGGCAAATTAGGCATTATGATTGTTGGCAACGGAGCGGTTGCCACAACATTCATGACAGGCGTATTCATGGCACGCAAAGGGCTGGCCAAGCCTGTAGGATCAATGACACAGTACGACAAAATACGCGTCGGGCGCGGCAAAGACAAGCAGTATCTGCACTACAAGGACATCGTTCCGCTGGCAAAACTCGACGACATCGTGTTCGGAACATGGGACGTCTATCCACAAAACGCCTACCAAGCCGCCATGTACGCAGAGGTTCTCAAGGAGAAAGACATCAATCCGGTGAAGGAAGAGCTTGAGAAAATCGTGCCCATGAAGGCCGCTTTCGACAAGAACTACGCCAAGAGGCTCGACGGAGACAACGTGAAAGACTGCAAGACACGTTGGGATATGGTGGAAGAACTGCGCAAGGACATACGCGGTTTCAAGGAGAAAAACGGCTGCACCCGTATAGTTGTCATCTGGGCAGCGTCAACTGAGATCTACGTCCCGGTCGATGAGAACGTCCACTACACGCTTTCCGCCCTCGAAGCAGCCATGAAGGCCGACGACCGCGAGCACATTGCACCGTCCATGTGCTATGCTTACGCCGCCCTGACGGAGGGCTGCCCCTTCATAATGGGCGCTCCCAACACCACAGTCGATATACCTGCCATGTGGGAACTGGCCGAAAAGACCCGTATGCCCATCGCCGGAAAGGACTTCAAGACAGGCCAGACGCTCGTCAAGAGCGGCTTTGCACCAATCATAGGCACGCGTTGCCTCGGCCTGAGCGGCTGGTTCTCGACAAATATCCTCGGAAACCGCGACGGATTGGTACTGGATGAGCCGGCCAATTTCCACACCAAGGAGGTAAGCAAGCTCTCCACGCTTGAGACAATACTCAAGCCGGAGGAGCAGCCCGACCTCTATACGGACTATTACCACAAGGTTCGCATCAACTACTACCCGCCCCGCAACGACAACAAGGAGGGTTGGGACAACATAGACATCTTTGGCTGGATGGGATACCCCATGCAGATAAAGATAAACTTCCTCTGCCGCGACTCAATCCTTGCAGCCCCGCTGCTTCTCGACCTCACTTTGCTCAGCGATCTCGCCGCCCGGGCCGGGCGATACGGCACACAGCGGTTCCTGAGCTTCTTCCTCAAGAGTCCCATGCACGACTATACCAAGGGCGAAGAGGCGGTCAACAACCTCTATCAGCAATACACAATGCTGAAAAACGCCATCCGCGAAATGGGCGGATACGAGGCTGACGAGGAAATAGACTGATTTCGCGCAAGCAATCCCGGCATTTTGCCGATTGCAACTATGGCCAACGGAGAGGAGGGTGTGTCAAAACGAAAAATGACATTTGAAAAACTTACAATTTGCAACTCAC
>CAVAPI010000086.1:0-8434 GCA_963590445.1 Lachnospiraceae bacterium
GATTTGCTAAAAATTCCGTACCTTTGTAAGGTCAACAACATCCGTTTTTTGGTGTTTTCTCTGCCAAATGTGTTGTGATTTGCTAAAAATTCCGTACCTTTGTAAGGTCAACAACATCCGAGAGGAGATATACCCAACGGGGAGCACAGTTGTGATTTGCTAAAAATTCCGTACCTTTGTAAGGTCAACAACATCTGGGAAAAGGTTGATGCACGTGCATCATGCGTTGTGATTTGCTAAAAATTCCGTACCTTTGTAAGGTCAACAACATCTGACTATGAGCAATATGCTCATAGTCAGATGTTTACGTTTATAGATAGAAAATAAAATGTGAGTTGTTTTGGGGATAGATTCCAAGGTATCATCTCACTTCCCGTTTTCTGATGACAGTCTATACAGAACCTGACAGATTCTACAATTAGCGCAGAAAACGAGAAAGAAACGACATCCCGACAAAGCAAACGAAAACAAACATAGGTTAAACTATCAAAACAACTCCAACTGCATGGGCTGCGACTTTGTTTTGACGGCTTTGGAACCATGAAACACCACGATGCCTTCAAACTGCTTGTCGGTTATGCACATCACGGCAACGTGGCCATACTCTGGTATGAAGCTTTTTACACGCTTGACATGAACTTCCGCATTCGCCATACTCGCGCAATGACGAACGTAGATGGAGAACTGAAACATTGTAAAGCCGTCCATCTGCAACTGCTTGCGAAACAGCGCATAGGCACGCTTGTCTTTCTTTGTCTCAGTTGGCAAATCAAAGAATACCAATACCCACATTACTCTATATTCGCTTAGTTTGTACATAACATCAACTGTTTTCTGAAAAATATCGTCCCCCTATCTCTCAGGATAGGCTATACGCCTTAGCTCTCCACTAAAGCATTTGTAAAGCGAGGCCGTGGTCTGCCCTACTCCTACCATCAGCGGACTGCGTTTTCCGCCGATAACCACATCGAGCGTAGGGATGTTGAGCAGGCGTGCCTTGATGTCCTTGGTCAGTTCAAGATTCTCAGCACCGCATTCTCTCACTATGTCATATACGAGTTCGTCTACATAGGGACGGAATGGTTCCATGATGTCGTCGGCAAGGCAATAGGCATTGTAGCGGTTGTGGTGGTGTATGCCGAACGTCGGTAGCATGCCGCTGCTTACAAGCGCACGCGCAACGACGGCACGCAGGATGGCATAGCCATAGTTCAATAGGTTGTTTGGCGCCATGCCCTCACGGTCGCGGGTAAAATGGCTTAGCCCCGGAATGTCTGAGAAGAAGTTTTTCCAATAATATGCAGCGGCCCTTGCCTCATGGTTGTCGGCATCGCCACTCTTTACGTCATTGCTCCATCGCTGCATACATCTTACCTCGGCCTGCGCACACAGGTACAACACCCTTGCCTGATTGTCGATCTTTGCCTTTATGGTCTGCTGCCACAGCTGTTTGCGCAAAGGTTGCGATGCCGCAATCTGACATTGGAAACGCTCGCTCTGTATGGTATTGCCACACAGAGGCAGCATCAAGCCTACGGGCATGCGGTGGCTGTCGCAGGTTATCACGGCACAATTGTTTTCGAGCAACGCCTCTAGCAGACCTTGCGTTATGGTGATCTGCTTGTTGTCGAGAATCACGATTCCAATGTCTTCTATCGGGCGAGTCACTACGGAGGTCTCTTTTATCACGTCGGGGAGGTCTTTCTGTTTCTCCACCTCCGGCAGTTTGATGACCAGCTGCTCCATGCGCAGCGACAGGTAGGCGGGATTTCCAAAGTAAAGGGTTTTCTTAATCATATTGGTTAGGTTTTAGGTAAATACGGGTATTAGACTTAAAAAGCAGAAAAGGTTTAGAGACTGCTGCTGAAACAGAGTCCCTAAACCTTTCCTTGGCTTACTATTCTATGATGTTTCCTAATCTGTCCACCTTTATGGGGATGCAGATTTCTTTTATCATCTCACCTGTAAGGGCACGCTCCATTTTATTAAGTGGAGAATATTCGACCTTATCCTGTACAGCCGATGCTACTCGTTCTGGAATATAGTAAGTTCTATTACCTGTTGCAGACACCATCTTATATATCCTCTCCTTATCTAGCGGCATATTTACCTTGCCGCTTTGCCGTTCCTCTACTGTAGGAACATACACGAGATCGTTAGGCGAAAGTACAAAGGCGGCGCGCTCGTCAATGGGAAGTCCCTGCTTCATCTTGTCGATAGCCTCATGAAGAGGTATCGTCCTGTAACTGCGTTTCCTTACCATTTCACCCGTGTTCTTGTCCATGACTTCTTCCTCGTACACAGCGAAGAAAAGGTTGGTGCCCTTGGCAGCCTCAACGAACTTGCGGCTCTTGTTGCCCGTCTGTCCTACGGCAAACTTCTCCGCCTTTTCATAAACACGTACCTTATATATAGGTTGATGGTATCTGCCGCCATTAAGTTCAACGATGTTGCGGTTCATCTCATCGATACCGTCCGGCGAGAAGGCGAGTTCGGCATTGCCGTCATAGTGCTCCAGGTGGCGCAGCATTATCTTCTGTATGGCGGTGTCGGCAATCTTCTCCTCAATGCTCTTCTTGTCGAAGCAGGCGTCTACAGGCTTGCGTGTAGCGAAGAAGCGGTCTGAAGTCTCTTTCGTGAAATAATACATCTCTATCTTCTTCAGGTTTACATCCTGCCACACGTCGGCATTTTCGGCAAAGTATGCCTTTATCTGCTTCTCGGAGTATTGCTTGACAAGCAGTTCGGTTATTTTCTTCCTGAGGTCACGGTTCACTATGCGCTGCGGTCGCTGCAGGGCATCTTTAAGACCAAATGCTTTCTTGCGCCGCATGTTGATTTCTCCAAAGACCGTCTCCTTGTGCATGGACTTGCGTATCGCCCAACTATCGCCAGAGGTCTGCTTATCGAGCGTTTTCTTACCGTTGACGATATGTGTATAGTAATTAGTGGTCTTGTTGATGACACGCAGGTTCTGCTTGAAACTCACGATAATGTTTCTTAGTGCCCGCTCCACGTCGGCAGGGAAGGCAGGCCACGGCAGGAGGAATTCCTTGGCAACGGATATCTTTTTTTGTTCGCCATGACGGGTGACAAAGACATCCTCATAGCGGCGCAGCTTACGTGACAACTGGTGACGGTTGCTTTGGTTCTTTGGCAGAGCCGCCTCATTGCTCAAGAGATTGACGTGGTCACGCGTGGCGCAGGCTATGACGATGGCGTCCATGGCATGGTGGCGATGGTCTATACGCTTCTTGTTGAAACCTTTCTGCAGTTCAAGCGGCATGGCTGGAATGAGGTGGCCGGTGGCGCTGATGGCGGTAAACTTGTCCGACTCCGTTATCTCGTTCATGCGCTTGAAACGTGGCAAAATGATATGGTTCCACACATCGTTTACGCCCCAGTCACGCTTCAACCTGTCGGTGACACCACCTGTGCATACTATCACGTTCTTGGAGATGGCCTCCTGCTCGCCCTCATCGCGCACGATGTTAGACAGCAGTCCTTTGACAACCTTGCTGATGTAACGGCTGTCGTTCATTTGGCGTTCTATGAACTCCGCCGGCAGGTCTTCGAGAAGGAGTTTGCGCATCTTGCTCCTGTTCTTCTTGCCGTAGATTCTTTGCACGAGGTCACAATAGCTGTCCGCATCAAGTATGGTGACGGGGGGACGCCCGCCGGTGAGGGGTACTTCCTGACCATGATGCTGCTTTATGAACTCGTAGCCGAGAGCGTTGTCCTTCAGCTTGTTGACCTCAGCCTCGCATATTACCTTGTTTGACATGGAGTCGTCGAAGTAACGCGACTGCGGTATGACGTGCTCTATCTCATAGTCGGTAGTGAAGAGGCGTGCAAGAGGTATTGTACGTCCCGTGTAGGGAGAGATATAGTGCTGCTCCAGCCACAGGCTGTAACGTTTAATGTCGGATAAAGAAGGATGGTTCTTGGCATCAGCAAACTTCTTCAATATTTCGTTTACGTATTCATCCGGTTCGTCCACACTGTTTAGGGCGGTGTCCTCATATATGCGCAAGAGTTCCTGTTGGCTTGGAGAGTAGGGGCGCACGTTTTCTATGCCGAGTTCGGGATTAAGAAACTCGGTCAACAATGCTTTTACGCGCAGGTTGGCATTCTCGTTCTGCAAGGCACGCTCGGTCATCTGTTTGCGCTTGTCGGCAGGGTTTTTCATCTCTCGTCCCATCTCCACGTGTATCTCGTCTATATGGCCGTGCTTTTTCCAGATGTCCCTCACGGTACGCAGGGTCTCCGTTATCACTTGTTCTACGACAGGGTTGCGAAGCGAATGTTGCTTGAACTTTTTCAGGTAAGCGTCAATGTCTTCAGGAGCGTTCCACTTGCCCGTGTCGCTTGCCTCGCTGTGGCGGTCGTACACCACATAGCATGCCAACCACAACGGCAATGCACGAAACTTGTCGATGCTATCCAGGTGCATGGCCTTTTCCCTTACACGTGTGCGGATGCTCTCATCAACTTCTCCGTCAACGATTTTCTGTATGCGCCCCTGGGTGGCGGCATCTATGCCGGACATGTTCCAATGGTGCCCCATACGCATAAGGGGCAGGAGCCTCTTTATCGCTTTGGCAGAGTATGCGCCATAGTCTGCCTCAAAAGGTGGGAACTTGGCCATTGCGTCTACAAATGTCTCGCCAAGAGCATTGCGCTGGGCGAAGCGGCTGAGGGCGGTACGCAGTTCGGTGCGGTCACTGACACTATAGAGTATGTGCCACAGACGTTCCTCTACGGCTTTGTCTTTCAGGAAAGAAGAGACAACGTTGTTCTTTGACAGACGTGCCAGAATGTTGCCGCGAGTTTCATTACACGGGTATGCGCGGTCGCGCACATAGTTCCAGCGGTATGGCAGTTCTGCTCCCTTAACCTTGGGCTTCTTTATGTTGAAGAATTTTGTGAGCAACTCCGTCTCCTTTATATCAGCGCGGTCGTTGAGCCAGTCGAAGAGCTTGGCACGACTCTCCTCATCGGGCAGAAACTTTGACGTTACGTCAATATCGTCAACAGGCCTGCCAGACGCATCCCTACCCGACTCGTATATGCGGAGATTGCCTACAAACTGCCATAGGCGGAACTCCTGATAAAGAGGATGCGACTTGGAAATGCACTTGACGAACTTCTTTACCCGCTCACCTTTTTCGTTCAGGCACTCATGGTACTCGTAGGGGCACTCGTCTATCATGGACTTCTTGCTCTTGAGAGGGCGCTGATAGAAGATTATGTTGTCGAGCAACAGATACGTAAAGTCCTTGCCGGCAATAGACTGGCAGTAGGCGTCATTATGCGGGTACAACTCTGTTATGCATTCCGCATACAGTTCTGCATCACGCAACTGCGGAATGAAAGTCTTTTGTTTCTCAAGAATAGCGTGCAACTCCTCTTTATAGAAGTCTCGCTCGATGGTACGCACCAGCTGCCCTTTTATCTTCTGCTTAGGATTGCGGAGCAATGCCCCGAAGATGTATTCACCCACGGTAAGGTCGGAACTGCGGATGTCTTCTTCGGTCTTTATCTTCAGTAAGCCCCAATTCTTCTCCTTGGGCATACTGATACTTATCTTAACGTTTCCATCTTTATCTATCTTGGGAGTACCATCTTCATTCAACTGAGTGGTTACGAGAAATTCCTTTACCTTGCCTATCCAGTCTGGCTTTTCCCTTGCCGGCCGACGGTAGACCATACCGTTTTCAAGAATAATGTTGTACCAAGTATCCTTGCCTTTCTTGTCACCGCTGTCCACTACGTCAACGACCGTAAGGGCATAGTATTTCTCTTCTTTGGTCTTGTCTGTTTCCGTTTCTTCGCCACGTGTCTGGTAGTAGCCACGCTTTTGGTTGAAGTTGAGAAGTATCCACGCCAATTCCTGACCAGATATTGCCTCGTGCAAAGCCTTCCGGCGAAGATAATATATGGTCCAGTCGTACGGAATCTTCATGCCTTTTTCCATCAACTCTGGATGCTCCTGCCAGAATATATGCAGCATCTGGTCATACGATTCCTTAAACAGGAACTTTGGCGTTCCGTCGGTATCCGTTGCCCAGGGCAGCCTGCACTCCACGCCTTCCTTGAATTTTCCGTAACGTGTCAATGCTTCCGCATAATGCTGCGGCAGGAATCCCATCAATGACAGCACCCTATGCAGTCGCTCACGACGAAGGAGATGGCGTTCGCGCAGACGACGGACTCCACGATAGTCTGTCCTATTGCTAGTCTGTGAAACGGTATTTCCCTTTGCAAAGTCACTCTGCATGGCAGCGTCCATGGGGATAATACGACTGCCGGCATCTTCTATGCCGGAAAGGGCTGGCACGCCGTCCTCTTTCTCTTCACGATTTATTAATGCCCAACCAATACTGTTCGTACCAAGGTCGAGACCAAGAATATGTTTGTTTGCCATATCAGAAAACGTTTCATTTTACATTTCCAAAGTAGTTTACACAAAAGTACAAAATATATTATATTTAATTTGGGAAACACAAAAAAACTTTGTATATTTGCATCAGATTTTTAGCAAATCACAATAAGGATTATTCCGTTGTGAAAACATTAGGTCCCTTTCCCATCGTCCTTTAACGGTGGGATTTTTATTTCTCCCTTCTTGCCCTTGCCTAGGGCTACGTCTTTTATGGCGTGTAGAAAAAAAACTTACGCAGTTTTTTGACGCGAACACCGTGCAACGGTATTGTAACATGCATTAAGCGGTTCTTAAAAGTCTTGTAACATCCTTGTCATACCATCACCTTAACTTTGCACCAAAATTGTAATAGATATTAATTGCAAAGGAAAAGGAAAAGGAAATGAGAAAGATTGTTTTCAGAATGTGCGGCAAGGGCTTCGCCGCTTTTGCGTTGACCGCAAGTCTGCTGATGGGTGGTTTACAGGTGCAGGCACAGAACACCGCTACCGTGGCGGTAAGCGCACAGAGTGCCACTGCCGCTGAGTGGCAAAAGCTCAAAGGCGAGATTACCCTCTACATGACCAATGACATGGGGCGCAACGGCTACTACGACCAAAAGCCCATAGCCGAACTGATGGGCGAGATGGCTGGCGTGGTAGACCCGGAGTGCGTGCTTGCCGTGGGCGACATCCATCACTTCAATGGCATTACCTCCACGCAAGACCCCTTGTGGATGACCAATTACGAGTTGATTTACTCTCATCCCGACTTGATGATCGACTGGTTCCCCGTTTGCGGCAACCATGAGTATCGTGGCAACACTCAGGCGTTCATGGACTATGGCAAGGTGAGCCGCCGCTGGATGATGCCTGCCAAGTATTACACCAAAGTGTTCGACCACAAAGGCACCACCGTGCGTGTGGTCTTCCTCGACACCACGCCGCTTATCGACTCTTACCGCGAGACTCCCGATGTTTATCCCGATGCACGCAAGGAGGACATGCAGGCACAACTCTCATGGCTCGACACCACACTGAAGAATGCCAAGGAGGATTGGGTAATCGTGGTGGGACACCATCCCATCTATGCCGAGACGGGCAAGAAGGACTCCGAGCGCATCGACATGCAGAATCGCCTGCTCCCCATTCTCCATAAATATAATAATGTGGCAATCTATGCCTGTGGACACATCCACAACTTCCAGCATATCCGGAAGAAGGGCGACAACATAGACTATGTGGTCAACTCGTCTTCCTCTCTCTCCCGTCCCGTGAAGCCCGTCGACGGCACCGTGTTCTGCAGTCCTGCTCCCGGCTTCTCCGTGTTTACGGTAGACAAGAAGCAGTTGCGCATGTCGATGATAGACAAGGAGGGAAAGACCATACACACGATTACCAAAAATAAGTGAAAGTCTCCAATAGCTTAGATAGATGAAAAGACTGTTGATCAGTGCGGCACTGTTTGCCGCAGCTGCCAGTGCGTCGGCGCATACGTTCGACGGACTGGTAAAGGATAACAAGACGGGCGAACCGCTCATAGGCACCGTGGTGCGGGTGAAGGAACTGCCAAACGTGAGTACCACGACAGGACTCGACGGCACCTTTACCCTGCATGAGTTGCCCGATAAGGGAAAGTTTACGCTCATAGTCTCCTACATGGCCTACAAGACCAAGGAGGTGGTGGTTGACGTGGCTGGCAAGAACAAGGTGGAAATACCCATGGACGAGGACACCCAGCAGCTCGGCGAGGTGGTGGTAACCGGACACAAGGAGTACCACAGCGACCGGTCTGCCATAGACCTGGAGAAGACTGCCACCGGCGTGCTCAACGTGATGAGCCAGCAGAGCATCCAACTCTCGCCCGACGTAAACGTAGCGAGCGTGTTGCAGCGTGTGTCGGGTGTGACGATGGAGCGCGATGCCTCCGGCGAGGCTTCCTATGCCATCCTCCGGGGTATGGACAAGCGATACAACTACACGTTGGTGAACGGCGTGAAGATTCCGAGTC
>CAVAPI010000087.1:0-8242 GCA_963590445.1 Lachnospiraceae bacterium
ATAATTGCTCAAGTCTGACTTCCGTCACAATCGGCAAATCCGTGACAAGCATCGGCGACTATGCATTCATTTATTGCCAAAGCCTGACTTCAATAGCAGTGGAGGAAGGAAATGCCTATTACCACATGAACGGCAGTTGTCTTATTGAGACAGCAAGCAATAAACTGATAAGAGGTTGCAACCTGACTTCCGTCACCATCCCCAATTATGTGACAAACATTAACGATGGTGCGTTCGGTGGTTGCTCAAGCCTGACTTCCATCGACATTCCCAATTCCGTTACGAGCATTGGCATCGGTGCGTTCGAAGATTGCTCAAGCCTGACCTCCGTCACCATCCCAAATTCCGTGACGAGCATCGGCGGCTGGGCGTTCTCTGGTTGCTCAAGCCTGGCTTCCGTTACCATCCCCAATTCCGTGACGAGCATCGGCAACTGGGCATTCTGTTATTGCCAAGGCCTGACCTCAGTCACCATCGGCGAATCCGTGACAAGCATTGGCAAGAGCGCATTTTCCGATTGTTCCGCCATTACCAAGCTGGTAAGCCTCAACACGACACCGCCCACGTGCGGCACCGATGCTCTGGCGGGCATCGACGAGGAGAAATGCACACTCTATGTGCCCAAGAACTCGCTCGAAGCATACAAGGCAGCTGACCCGTGGAAGGACTTCAAGAATATGGAGAAGATCGACCCCACCGGCATCAGTCTGCCCGGCAGCAACGGAAACAATAAGGTTGTCAAGCGTTATGATACCAACGGGCGCATGACGGACAAGCCTTTCAAGGGCTTGAACATCCTGAAGATGGGCGACGGCACGACGAGGAAAGTAATGGTGAAGTAAGCCATGCTGTAAGGTCTTGGCCTTGTCTGAAGCCAAGAACTGACAAACACTTGCGAACACCGCCCGGCTTTAAGCGCAGAGCTTAAGGCCGGGCGGTGTCGTTTCCATCAAGTTGACACATAAAAATGGCGGGGCAAGCTGTCATGCGGGTGTCATGCGGGTGCTTTAATCCGCCTTAAATCTCCATAAGAACGGTTTTTTTATTACCTTTGTGCGGTAAACCAATAATAAAACCGGATGAGGAATACATTTGTTGCGCTTGTTTTGGCTCTTGCTGCGGCATCGTTTATAGGGTGCAGACAGAAGAAAAATACGGACGATATAATAACCCGCAAGGCTGCAAAGCCTATGGTTTCGCCGCCTGTACGCATGCAGGAATATACTCAGGAAAAGACTTTGGACTGGAATGGCAGCACCGTCATGTGCAAAATCAGGCGCACCGCTTGCGACAGCCTGCCGATGGTAAAGGACGAAACGGGGCAGAAGTTTGTTGACAACGCTATCTCGCTGAGCATCATCCGTGGCGACGGAAGCCAGCTCCTGGCCAGAACGTTCACCAAGGCATCGTTCAACGCTGCGCTTGACGACGACTACCGCCGCACAGGCATACTTGAGGGACTGGTGTTCGACCGCATTGAGGGCGGCAACCTGCGCTTTGCCGCAAGCGTGTGCCATCCCCAGACTGACGAATACATACCCCTTGTGGTCGAGGTGTCGCGCTCTGGACAGGTCAACGTCTCGCGCGACACGCAGTTGGACACCAATGCCGACGGTGCAACTGCCGCAGATGACAGCAGCGACGACGAGGGTTAGCTGGTGGTTTGCGGCTGTCCGTCAGGCCCAAAACTACGGTTTGTCCGTACAGTCCATGAAGTCCGGCCAGCAGTCGGCCAGGGTTTTCATGTCGGGAAGCACGAGGCTTGCCCCTTCGCCGGCCAGCGAACTGTCGGGAAGAGGTCCCGTGTTGACGGCAATGGTGAATATTTGAGCCGCCACGCCTGCCCTCACTCCGAGCGGAGCGTTCTCCACTACCACAGCCTGCCAGGGTTCCGCCCCTGCCTTTTCCAGTCCCTTGAGGTAAGGCTCCGGGGCGGGCTTGCCGTGCTCCACGTCGAAGCTCGAAACCACAAGCTCCGGCTCCACCAACCCCTTAAAATCTTCAATCAACTTGGCGAGCAGCGAGCGTTGGCCGCTGCCTGTCACCACCACAATCTTCAATCCGCCGGCCTTTATGAGCCGCTGCAGCTCCTGCACACTGTCCATTACCTTGGCTGTGGGGCAGGTTGCGAACACGCCGGACTTGACGTCATACATCTTTTGTGCCTCACTTTCGGAGAGCTGGCGGTGCAGTTGTTCGCGCGCAATCATCTTTATAGTCTCCACACCCCGCATGCCTTCGTAGCGGTAAGCGTCGGCTTCGCTCATGTCGATGCCGAACTTTGCCATTGACAGGTGCCAGCTTCTGGCGTGGTTGGGCATGGAGTCGTAGAGCACGCCGTCCATGTCGAAAAGCACGGCACGGGGACATAACGCCCCGAAACCGTGCTTCTCCTTGTATCGGGCTATGGCTTCGCTTAGTATTGTTTTGCCTGCCATGGGTCAAACCAGTCCTGCCCTTTCCTTTATAGCCTTGCTTTCGGCCTCGTAGCCGGGCTTGTCGAGCAGTGCAAACATATTCTTCTTGTATGCCTCGACGCCCGGTTGGTTGAACGGATTTACTCCGAGAATGTTGCCGCTTATGCCACAACCTATCTCAAAGAAGTAGATGAGCTGGCCTATATAGTACTCGTTCAGTTGCGGAACGCTGATGCGGATGTTCGGAACTCCGCCGTCCACGTGTGCCAGGCGCGTGCCCAGTTCGGCCATCTTGTTCACTTCGTCAATGCGCTTGCCCGCAAGGAAGTTCAGTCCGTCGAGGTTTTCGTCGTCGTTGGGGAAGAGCAGCTTCTCGTTGGGCTGCTCCACGCTGAGCACAGTCTCGTAGATAGTGCGCTCGCCCTGCTGTATCCACTGTCCCATGGAGTGCAGGTCGGTGGTGAAATCGCACGATGCGGGGAAGATGCCCTTGCCGTCCTTGCCCTCACTCTCGCCGTACAGCTGCTTCCACCACTCGCTGAAGAAGTGCAGTTTGGGCTGGTAGTTCACCATAATCTCTATCTTTTTGCCGGCCTCGTCGTACAGCGCGTTGCGCACAGCGGCGTATTGGGCGGCTATATTGTCGCTGAACGGCACGTCCAGAGCGGTGGCTTTCTCCATGTCGGCCGCACCCTTCACGAGCTGTTCTATGTCAAATCCGGCGCAGGCGATGGGCAACAGTCCGACCGGAGTGAGCACCGAGAAGCGTCCGCCCACGTTGTCGGGTATGACAAACGTGGCGTATCCCTCCTTGTCGGCGGCTGCGCGGGCTGCACCCTTGGTGGCGTCGGTCACTGCCACGATAACCTTCTTGGCCTCTTCCTTGCCGCGCTGCGCCTCGCACTGCTTCTTGAGCAGGCGGAAGGTGAGGGCGGTTTCGGTCGTCGTTCCCGACTTCGAGATGTTGATGACGCCGAACTTCTTGCCCTTGAGATATGCGGTAAGCTCGGCCAGATAGTCCTCCCCGATGTTGTTGCCGGCAAACATGATGGTCGGATTCTTCCTGTCTCCCACCAGCCAGGCGAACGAATTGCCGAGCGACTCGATGACAGCGCGCGCGCCGAGGTAGCTTCCGCCGATGCCGGCCACCACGATTACCTCGCAGTTGTCGCGCAGCACTTGGGCGCAATCCTGTATCTTCCGGATGAAATCGCCGTCTGTTGACGACGGCAGGTGCAGCCATCCGAGGAAGTCGTTGCCCGGACAGGTGCCGTTTTCCAGTGCTTCCTGCGCCGTCCTGGCCTTCGGTTCGTAACTCTCCACCGCACCCTTTTTCAGGAACTGTGCGGCCTTCGTAATGTCTAAGCTGATGTTTTTCATTGTCATATATGCTTTTTGTGTCTCTTGTTCAGTGTAGTTTCCGTGCCACGCCGCCCCGCCGTCACGCATGAAGTGCCTGTTCGTGGTGGCTCGCACTGACGGCAAAGGTAGGAAAAAAAAGAGAAAAGGGCAATGCTTTGCCTGAAAAAGAGACAGGAAGCGGCAGTTTCCATTCCGAGTCTTCACGCTTTTTGAAAAGAGCCTTTTGAAAGAGTATTTTGAAAAGAGCCGGTTACGATCCGTAACTGGGGCACTTGTGTAGTGTAAAAGCAATGGTTTTGGGGCAAAACTCGGCGGGACTCAACGGCAAACGAACGCACTTCCGGCAAAGAGCCGCCGATTGGACTTGTCCGGAGCGGGTATTATTCGCTCCAAGTGCGTATGGTTTTCGCTCCAAACATATACGAAGGCAGGGAACAAGCACTGTGGTAAACAGCACTTGTTCCCTGCCTGATTGTAGTCTGCGGCGAAATCAGTCGGCGAAATAGGCCATTATAACTGCCACAAACATGGCTAAAGCCAAGATGAGCAGTCCAGTAAACGACCACCGCTTCAGCTTTTTTCTCCTTTCAATCGCCCGAAGTTGTTTTCGTTTGAAGTCACTTGCATCCATTTCTTTTCGCCTATGCCTGTGTAGGGGGGGGGTAAATCGTCCTGTTTTTTTCCATTCCATGATAATGACGTGTTGTTTTTGTTATGTTTGTCTTTGCGTATTTTACCATCTGTCCACAGGTGTTGCCGTAACAGTATGGTCTCTGTCTGTCTCCTCTGCCGTTAAAGGAAAGTCAGGTTGTTTCACTTCACCTGCACCAGCTTCACACTTGAGTTGAGACCGCTCTTCACAGGTTTCCAGTCGGAGAAGTCAGACTTCTTGTAGCTGATGTTAGCGAAGTTTATCTCCTTGAACTTGCGCCACTTCACGCCCTGTCTGTCAAGCGAAGCGATGCGGTTGGCGGGCAGGTTGGTCACTTCTATGCGCACGGTGTTCTTGCCTGGTTTGAAAGCCTTGCCGCAGTCGAGCACATAGGGCACCGACCAGGCGCAGCCTATCAGTTTGCCGTTGACATACACCCGGGCACTCTCCCTCACGTCGCCAAGGTCTATGCGCCACTCAGCTGCGGCCTCGGCCTTGGTAAGGTTTACCATAGTGGTGTATGCACCAGTTCCCATCGTTATCTTAGCGGAGTCGTCGGCAAGCGTTTCCCACGTCTGCAAAGAATCAAGAGCGAAGGTCGCGCTCACCTTGGGCGCACTCTCCACGAAGTCAAGAGTCCACTTTCCGTCAAGTTGCTTCTCCACTTCTGCAGGTTGTTTGCGTGCCACGCCCTCGCTTGCAAGCTGACTGTTGTAGGTCTGGAGTATCATAGACTCGCCACTCCTTAACGCCACGGCCAAACCGTTGCCGTTGAGGTCGGCCTTGTAAATCTCGCCGTTCAGAGGATTGAACCACCTTGCGTCCTTAGCCTCCACGGCGAGGGGCAAGCGCAAATCAATATCGTTGGGCGACAGGTTTGCTATAAAATAGTGGTAGCCCGTGTCGTTCTTGCGGCGCAACACACGGAGTCCATGCCCCATGCGCATGGCTTCCGGATTGGCGGCTTGGTTGAGTTCGTCGGCGTTTGTTCCGTATATCACCTTTGCTCCCTGCGCTTTCAGAGCCTTTATGTGCGACTTGGCGGCATCGGTCATAAGTCCGCTGCCCGGTATTATGAGCGCACTATAGCGCGTGCCGCCAGCTGTCTGCAACTTGCCATTGACAAACGTGGTGGCGAGAAGATACTTTTCGCTGATATAGTCGCAGTCGAAGCCGGCGCGGTCTATGTCCATCACGTCCTTGATGAACTCCGGAGCCTTCTTCTTCATGGAGTGTATGTCAAACTGCATGAGCAGCGACTTCTCGCCCTTTCCGTAGCGTTGCCGCCACATGTCCCTTACGGGCAGGAACACGAGAAAGTCGTTGTCGGGCTGTCCCATCTGCAAGAAGCTCTGGCAACGCTCTATGTACTTCATGAAATAAGGTGCGTCGCGCCAGATGCTGTTGGTGGGACTCATGTCAACAGAAGCGTAGAACTTCCATCCCGGCCACGGGTCGTTCTTGGGCGAATAGGCCGTGCCGTGGAAGTAGATGTTGTTGACTCCGCACGAGAACATCAGGTCGAGGTCTGGCTTACATTGCGAGAACGAGGTGCGGAAGTGTTCCGTGAGCCACGTGAACGTCTCGCTGCTGGCCAGAGTGCGGCCGTTGATGTGGGCGGCAGACGAGGCATACTTGAGCATGGACACGTCTGAATCGTTCTTGCGGGTGTAGCCCGTGTCGCGGCGCAGTCCCTTTATGCCGAACTCCGAGAGGCCGAAGCCTTCTATTTCCGGTATGTCAACCGCCGAATAAATGTCTATCAGGTTGGCTGGTGAGCCGTGAGCCTGATTGCGCGTCTTAGCCCCGTGGCTGTGCGCCCATGCCGTCCATTGCTCGGTAAAGTTCTCCAAAAGCATCTCGCCAAGAGTCTCGCGATAGTCGCTCAACACCTTGTTGCCGTCGTCTGTGTCGCCAAGCAGTTCGGGCAGATGCTCTTCCAACTTGTAGCCTCTACGCTTGGCAAACTCCTCAAGAAGCGTGGGAGTCCAGTTGGCTCCATACACCTCATAAGAGTCGTTGAAGAACGTGTGCGGATAAGCCACGCCACAGTTCTTGAACGCTTTGTCGAAGTTGGCAAGATAACGCCCCACGGCATTGCGGTCGAAGTGGTCGAGCACATAGCCCTCGCCTCCGGGAGCAGCCCTCTTCACCTTTTGGCGTGTGCGGGAGCAGTATATGGTCATCAGCCGGAAGCCCTGTTTCTTGGGGGCTTTCTTCCAAACCACCTTTCCCGTAGAGTCGGCCATTGCCGTAAGGTCAGTAACTGTGCCGTCGTCGGCATAAGCCATCACACGGCTCAACTTGGCGAAAGGCTTTTCTTTCGCGTCCTTTACACTCACGTCAACGCCCTTGCGCAGTTCCTGTCCCGTGGTCTTGATGTCGGTAAGCACTAGCTTTGCCGCTGCATCGCTTACGGAAACGTAAGGGCCGCCGAAAGGCCACCCCGTACCGCAGTTCATGTCCACAAGTATGCTGTCGCTTGCGCCTTCGCTCTCAACGAACTTCAGGGCGTTCATCCAGGGCGTGGAGAGGAAGTTCAGGTCGTTCTTCTCGTTGCCCTGCACTCCGTATATGGGAGTTATCTCCACAGCACCTATACCGGCTTTGGAGTATTCCTTGAGGTTCCACCTCAGATCGCTCTCGCTTACAGCCGATCCGAGCCACCACCATCGGGTGCCGGGCTTGGCTTCAGGAGCCGGCACAGGCCAGGTCTGTGCAGCCGTCTCTCCGACAGCCATCATGGCCATAATCATGGCCAACGCTATATTTTTTCTGTCCATTGTCATATTTATTGCATTTGTTCGCAACTAATCTGTTGCCATCAGTTACCGTCGGGCTTCACCAAGTTGGCGTTCTTGGCCGGTGCCCACTTGAACGTGCGCCAGTCGTCCGGCTTGTTGGGGTCGAAATCCTTGAAGTCGGGGCGCAGGTCTTTCACCACCGGCAGGTTCAGTTTCTTCATACCCATCACCACCATCTTGGCCACCTCGTATGCACCATAGGGGTTGAAGTGGGTGTTGTCGGCCAGTTTCCTTGTCTGTCCGGGGAAGGTGTTTGCAGCATAGTGTACCAGCGCACGCTTACTGTCCTCGTAGCCAAGGGCTTGGAAGAACTCGCGTGTCATTTGGTGCAAGTCTATCACTGGTACGTTTTCCCTCTCGGCAACAGCCTCCATTGCAGCCGGGAAGTCTCCGTGAGTTTCCACTATCGTCTTCTTCTTTTCGTCAAAACGGCGGCGTTGTGTGGGCGTGCAGAATATTATTGTGGCACCCTTTGAGCGCACCTTATCGACAAACGTCTTCAGGTTTACCGAGAAGTGATACCAAGCTCCCTTGGCTATGCCTTTCTCCTTCTCGTCGTTGTGGCCGAACTCGCAGAACACATAGTCACCCTCCTTCAGTGTCGTCATTATCTTGTCGAGACGGTTCTGCGCCAGAAACGAGCCGGCAGTAAGTCCGCTCTCGGCGTGGTTGGCTATGGCCACGTTGCCGTCGAACCATCTCGGAATCATCTGTCCCCAGCTTGCCCAAGGCTCGTTGTTCTGGTCGGTCACGGTAGAGTTGCCGCACAGATATATTGTGGGGCAATTGTCGTCCTTCTCTATGTGTATGCTCTTCACCTCGGGAGCCGTCCCGTTGAACTCCAGCGTGAGCTTGTCGTCCCAGTTGAGGTAGTCTTTCTCACGGTCCTTGATGCGCACACGGCTCTTGTCGTCAATCTTCGGAGAACGCTTGTTCACCACAAACTCATATGTGGCAGTCTTTCCTTTCTTCGTGTCCACGTTTTCCACCATCAGCCGTCGGCTCTC
>CAVAPI010000088.1:0-8195 GCA_963590445.1 Lachnospiraceae bacterium
CCGCAGAAAGGCAACAAGGTAGTGGTGGTAGGAGGCGACAACTACCGCATAGGTCTGGGCGGCGGCTCGGTGTCTTCGGTAGATACGGGACGCTACTCCAACGGCATTGAGCTGAATGCCGTGCAGCGCGCCAACCCGGAGATGCAGAAACGTGCCTACAACCTTGTGCGCGCACTGTGCGAAGAGGAGGTTAACCCTGTGGTAAGCATACACGACCACGGCTCGGCCGGCCACTTGAACTGCCTGTCAGAGCTTGTCGAGGAGTGCGGAGGCCGCATCGACATGACCAAGCTGCCCATCGGCGACAAGACACTAAGCTCCAAGGAAATAATAGCCAACGAGAGCCAGGAGCGGATGGGACTGCTTATCGACGAGAAACACATAGAACACGTGCGCAAGATAGCCGAACGCGAGCGCGCACCGATGTATGTGGTGGGCGAAACCACAGGAGATGCACACTTCAGCTTCGTGCAAGGCGACGGCGTAAAGCCCTTTGACCTCGACGTAGCGCAGATGTTCGGCCACTCGCCAAAGACGATTATGACCGACAACACGGTGGTGCGCCACTACGAAAACGCGGGTTACACCGTGACGGCAGGCAGCTTTGACGGCATCGACGCGTACATCGAGCGGGTGCTACAGCTTGAGGCAGTGGCCTGTAAGGACTGGTTGACCAACAAGGTTGACCGCTCCGTGACCGGAAAGATAGCGCGCCAGCAGTGCCAAGGCGAGCTTCAACTGCCGCTAAGTGACTGCGGCGTGGTTGCTCTCGACTACCGTGGGCGCAAGGGAATAGCCACTGCGCTGGGCCATGCGCCGCAGGCAGGACTCGCATCTCCCCAAGCCGGAAGTGTTCTCTCGGTGGCTGAGGCATTGACAAACATCGTTTGGGCACCGCTAAGCGAGGGAATGAAGAGCCTGAGCCTGTCGGCTAACTGGATGTGGCCGTGCCGTTCGCAGGAGGGAGAGGACGCCCGGCTCTACTCAGCGGTCAAGGCTCTGTCCGATTTCTGCTGCGATATACACGTGAATGTGCCCACCGGCAAGGACTCACTGTCCATGAGCCAGCAATATCCCAACGGGGAAAAGATCATATCTCCCGGCACTGTCATTGTCAGTGCGGGCGGTGAGGTGTCGGATGTCAGGAAGGTAGTGTCGCCAGTCGTCGTTAATGACAAGCGCGCATCGCTCTTCCACATTGACTTCTCGTTCGACGAGCAGCGCCTTGGCGGCAGTGCCTTTGCGCAAAGCCTCGGAAAGGTGGGCGACGACGTGCCTACGGTGAAGAACCCGGAGTACTTCTGCGATGCGTTCAACGCCGTTCAGGAACTGGTAAACCGCGGCTTGATTATGGCCGGACACGACATTTCGGCCGGCGGACTCGTCACTGCGCTGCTCGAAATGTGCTTCGCCAACACCAAGGGCGGCCTGCATATCAACCTGCACGACCTGTGTGCCGACGGCGATATAGCCAAGACGCTGTTTGCAGAGAACCCTGGCGTGGTGATTGAAGTGGCCGAAGAGCACCAGACAGAGATGAAGGAACTGCTCGAAGACGCTGGAGTCGGCTTCGCAAAGATAGGCTATCCCACGCCCGACAACCGCATACTCACACTGAAACTCAACGACAACGAGCACGAAATCGACATAGAGCAGATGCGCGACCTGTGGTTCAAGACATCTTATCTGCTCGACCGCGACCAGAGCAAGAACGGATGCGCAAGCAAGAGGTTCGTCAACTACGCCGAGCAACCAATCGAATACAGCTTCAAACGCGGCTTCACAGGCAAGCTTGCCCAATACAACATATCACCAGACCGCCGCACTCCGAGCGGCATAAAGGCTGCCATCATACGCGAGAAGGGCACTAACGGTGAGCGCGAGATGGCCTACTCGCTCTATCTCGCCGGTTTCGATGTGAAGGACGTGATGATGACCGACCTGATAAGCGGACGCGAGACGCTGGAAGACATCAACATGATAGTGTTCTGCGGCGGCTTCTCCAACAGCGACGTGCTCGGTTCGGCCAAGGGATGGGCCGGTGCGTTCCTATATAACCCAAAGGCAAAGGAGGCGCTCGACAAGTTCTACGCCCGCAAGGACACCCTTTCGCTCGGCGTGTGCAACGGTTGCCAGCTGATGATGGAGCTTGGACTGATTACAAGCGGTGACGAAAAGAAGAGCAAGATGCTGCACAACGACTCAAGAAAGTTCGAGTCAGCGTTTCTCGGCGTGGCAGTTCCGCAGAACGACAGCGTGATGTTCGGTTCTCTAAGCGGCAGCAAGCTCGGCATATGGGTGGCTCACGGCGAAGGAAAGTTCTCGCTTCCCTACCCGGAAGAGCACTACAACGTGGTGCTGAAGTACGCTTACGACGAGTATCCCGGCAACCCCAACGGCTCAGACTATGCCGTTGCGGGCATAGCTTCGCAAGACGGGCGCCATTTGGCAATGATGCCGCACCTGGAACGCGCCTGCTTCCCATGGAACAACGCCTACTATCCGCTCAACAGATCGGGCAGAGACGAGGTGACGCCGTGGATAGAGGCCTTCGTAAACGCACGCGAATGGATTGAGAACTTCAGGGGTTGAAGTTCTGGACAGCACTGTTTTTCCTTTTGGAGCCGGGGAGTCTGCAGCGGCAAGTTAGCATTCCGCCACAAACGCCCCCGCTCCAAAAACATTTGCCTCACACATTTTCATACAGCGACAGCAGGGTTTGCCATGTCAAACATATACATTGACAGCTTCAAGACGTTCTTCAAGATAGGAATGTTTACCTTTGGCGGCGGCTATGCCATGATAGACATGATCGAGAAGGAGGTGGTTGACAACCACAAGTGGGTGACTAAGGAGGATATGCTCGACATTATAGCCATCGCACAGAGCTGCCCCGGCGTGTTTGCAATAAACATCAGCACCTTCATAGGCTACAGGATGCGCAAGACAAAAGGGGCGTTGTGCACGTCGATAGCCACTGCCCTGCCCTCGTTTCTCGTCATTCTGCTCATCGCAATGTTCTTCCACCAGTTTGAAGACAACCGCATTGTGGCCGCCATCTTCCGTGGAATACGCCCGGCAGTGGTAGCCTTGATAGCCGTACCCACGTTCAACCTTGCCAAGAGTGCAAGGATAGGCTGGACCAACTGCTGGATTCCCGTGGCCGGAGCGTTGGCTATCTGGGCGTTGGGCGTGTCTCCGATAGCGGTAATCGCCATTGCCGGCATAGGCGGCTACCTGTATGGTACATTCATAAACCCCACTGAGAAATGATATTCCTGCACCTTTTCACCACGTTCTTCATCATTGGGCTGTTCGGATTCGGCGGTGGCTATGGAATGTTGTCGCTGATTCAGGGCGAAGTGGTACACAACTGGCACTGGATGACCACGAGTGAGTTCACCGATATAGTCGCCATAAGCCAGATGACCCCCGGCCCTATCGGCATCAACAGCGCCACCTATTGCGGCTACACCGCCGTCCACAATGCCGGATACGGTGCGGTCATGTCCGTGCTGGGCAGCTTTACGGCCACGTTTGCGCTCGTTCTGCCGTCATTGGTGCTTATGATTCTGATAAGCAAGATGTTTCTCAAGTACATGAACGCGCCCGCCGTGCAGTCGGTATTCTGCGGTTTGCGTCCCGCCGTGGTAGGACTTCTCGGTGCAGCCGCCCTGCTTCTGATGACTCCGGAGAACTTTTCTACACCCAAAGACAACCCCTGGCAGTTCTGGATTAGCGCCGCACTGTTCGCAGCAACGTTCATCGGCACCAAATACCTGAAGATTAATCCCATCCGGATGATTTGTTACAGCGGTCTGGCCGGACTGCTTCTGCTGTACTGATTGTCCGTTTTTGCTGCACTGACAGCCCGTTTCCCAATTCCTTGACAGCCAGTCGCTTCCGTAACCCGCAGGGCTACGGGCGCAAACGGTGTGTTTACGCCCCGTAAGCATTCCGTCCAGCTATCACAAACCGCCGGGTTACGGATTGTAAACGGTGCATTTACGGGTAGCAAACGGAACTTTTACGGGTCAAAAAAGATATTAATTAAGATTAATACCGCATTACTTTCTGTCGTTTTGCAGGTCATATAGATAACTTTGCAGCGGAGTTGCAAGTGAAGAAACAAACAAAAAGAAAGAATAAAGCTATGAGAAAACAGTATTTCATGTTGGCCGCACTGTTGCTGGGCGGCCTGTTGCTGAGCAGTTGTGCCAGCAAGAAGGCTCTGGAGAGCTGCCAGAACGAGAACAAAGAGCTGTCACAGAACTACCAGACGGCCAAAGAAGACCTGGCGGCAAGCCGCATGCGCGTGTCAGGCCTTGAGGAGCAGCTGGCAGAGCAGAAGAAGGCATACGCAGACCTGCGGAGCGCACTCGACAAGAGCCTGACCAACGCCAGCCAGAACAACGTCAGCATTGACAAGCTCGTTGACCAGATAAACGAGTCCAACCAATACATACGCCATCTGGTGGAAGTGAAGAGCAAGAGCGACTCGCTCAACATGGTTCTCACCAACAATCTCACACGCTCGTTGAGCCGCGAGGAACTGAAAGAGGTTGACGTGCAGGTGCTCAAGGGCGTGGTTTACATCTCCTTGGCCGACAATATGCTCTACAAGAGCGGCAGCTATGAGATAAACGACCGCGCCGCCGAGACTCTGAGCAAGATTGCCAAGATAATAACCGACTACAAAGACTATGAAGTGCTTATCGAGGGCAATACGGACAACGTGCCTGTGAACGCCACTGCCGCATCGATGAAGAACATCCGCAACAACTGGGACTTGTCGTGTCTGCGCGCGTCGAGCGTAGTGCAGGCTCTGCAAAACCAGTACGGCGTTGACCCGAAGCGCCTCACGGCAGGCGGACGCGGCGAGTACAACCCCCTTACCGACAACTCTACCGAAGTGGGCAAGCAACGCAACCGCCGCACACAGATAATCATCACGCCGAAGCTCGACCAGTTCATGGATTTGATTGACAAAGCACCCGAATCGGAGTAACGCTGGGCGCATTATACGCAAAGAGGGAGGGCTGCACGGACATTCTCGCCGTGCAGCCCTCCCTCTTTGCGTGTGCCTTACATTCTTATACAGTGCGCATTACTTCCTTCCACTGTCGCCTACCATAGTCTTTATGGACTCGTTGAAGTCGTCGGAAGCCATGAGCTGCTCTATCGTGAGGTGCATACGGTAGTGCCAATAGTTGCGCGGATTGGCCGGAACGTTTATCCTTTCGCTGTCCATGTCAGGCCTCCGCAGACGCTCACTCGTGGAGAGCCAGTCCTGAAGCGACACGAGACACAGCATTGACGGGCACAACAGGTGGCGCACCACGATGTCTTTCGCCAGCCATCCGGGCAGCGGGTGGGGAGCTTCTCCGCCCCTGTGCAGCATCGTGCGGTAGTATTCCTGCGTGCGGTCGGGGTCTTCGTCCCACCATTGGCGCAGGGTTGGCATATCGTGAGTGGATACCGTGCACACCGAACGGTAGGGGTTGTGCGACAAGTGGCCGAACCTTACTCCATACTCCTTGGGCATCGACTGTATTTCGAGCGACAGTATGCGCAGCTCGCTGAGCGTTCCCGGCACGCAAGAAGGCACCATTCCCAGGTCCTCGGCGCAGGGCAACATCCTTGTCGATTGCGTCAGCAGCGACAGTTTCCGCAGGGCTTCGCTGCGCCAGAGCGCGTCGTTGCGGCGGTAATAGTAGTCGTCGTAAAGGCGGTTGAACACGTTTTTCTCCTCGTCGGTGAGCGATTCATAAACATAGTCGTTCTGCACTCCGACACGGGGATGGTACAACCGGGCGTCAGACCTGTCCCTGACGAACAACACGTCGCTGACAAGCCGGTAGAGTTTCTCCTTTATACTATTGGAGTCTTGGCCTCCGTCACCGGCAAAGGCGGCCTCCACCTTGCGCTGAGTGTCGTATTCCGGGCGCATGGCGTAGCGGTCTTCGCCACTCTTTTCAAGATATTCCGCTGCGATATTGGCCGCATCGGCACCGAACATACTGGCGAGTATGCCGTCTGTGATGTACGGTCGGGTGAACTCATCCTCACGGAAAGGCAGTCCGTAAGCCTCTATTTCCTCCCGCGTCATGCCCCTCGACGGCACAAACTGCCCAAGCAGACCGTGTACGGAGTGGGTGGGTATCTCCCAAATGCGGAAGAAACCGAGCACGTGGTCTATGCGGTAAGCGTCGAAATACTCCGCCATTTTGCGGAAGCGCGCCACCCACCACGAGCAGCCGTCGGCCATCATCGCATCCCAGTTGTACGTTGGGAAGCCCCAGTTCTGGCCTTTGTCGGAGTAAGCGTCGGGCGGCGCACCCGTCTGTCCGCCCATGTTGAACAGTTCCGGCTGCATCCACGCGTCCACGCCGTGGCGGCTTATGCCTATCGGGATGTCGCCCTTGAGCACCACGTGCACGGCTCTGGCATGGTCGTGTGCGGCCTTGAGTTGGGTGTCGAGCACATATTGCACGTAATACCAGAAGCCGGCAGCCTTATAAGTCTTGGTGCGGGGATTGCCGTAGTCGGCCATGGTGGCCGCATCCATGCGGTTATTGTCCGGCCAGAGGTCAAACCGCGCCGTGCCGTAGGTGTCGCGCAGGTGGCAGAACGCCGCATACGGCACGAGCCAGTGGGCGTTGCGTGCGAAGAAGTCCTTGAACGCCTTTGTGCGCATGGCCGTCTGCCCCTCCTGGGCATACAGCCGGCGCAGATAGTCCATCTTGGCTGCTATCATGCGCTCATAGTCTATGGCCGGCAGGGCGTTGAGTTCCTTGCGCAGAGCTTCGTGGCGCTTGCGCTCTGCGGCATCCTTCAGCTGCGGCAACTGCCTGAAGTCGGCGTATTGGGGGTGCAGAGCGTATATGCTGATGGAGTTGTAGGGATAGGAATCCGTCCACTTGTAGTCCGCTGTGGAGTCGTTCACGGGCAACAGCTGCAATACTTTCTGTCCTGTTCCGGCCACCCAATCGGCCATGAGGCGCAGGTCGCCGAAGTCGCCGACGCCGTAGCTGCCTTCCGAACGCAGCGAGAACACGGGGACAACCGTGCCTGCTGCGCGCCACGGAGCCATGTCGAAGCGCGCTTCGGGAAGCTCGCACACCACCGCCTCGCCGCTGTTTACCTGCGGAAAGCCGAACGTGCGGTTGCCTCCAAGTTCCCAGACGAAGCCGCCGTCCCTTTCTTCGCCGACGGCCACGAACTTGTATTCAAAGCTGTCGGAGCCGAACTCCGAGGGGTCGAGCACCGCTGTCCACTCGCCGGGCTGCTGTTCCGTCATTGCCACTGCCCTGTTTGCCGCCCACGCTCCCACTGCCCTGTCACTGCCGAGCAGTGCAAGCCGCTTGCCGGAGCGCAACTGCGGGGCGCGCACCTTGAGCACCACCGACCGTTCGCCGCCCGATTGCGCCTTGGCTCTGGCCGCCTTGCGTGAGGCCACGCAGCCGGTGTAGGCCGCACTGTACAGGTGGGCGTTCTCTGGAATGTCTATCCACTTGTCCCAAACCGTGTACCTCGATGCGCGCTTGGCCGCCATTGCGAGGCGGTGGGGGGCTACAAGCCACTCGTGGCGGTAGGGCTTGCCGTCGCGCTTCACGCTGTAGTAGTAGTCCACATGGCCGTCCTTGTCCACCGGCTTCGGCGTTTCGCACGTCCAGAGCCTTCCGTCGGCCGACGTCATGCGCTGGCTTTCCTCCGCAGCGCCGGCGTCGGCGGGGAAGTTCACCCACAGGGCTTCGCCGTCGGCGGTGCGGTATTCAACGTTGAATTGTATCTTCATGGTGGCAAAGTATTAGGTTTCTTGGTCGTTACACTATGCGGTAGTAGCCCTCTTTGCGCGGTTTCGGTTCTTTCAGAGGCCCTTCAGCGTAGCCGAGCGACAACGCCCCCACGCCCATCAGGCCTTCGGGCAGTCCCCACTTGGCCATGAGAGCCTTGCCTTCGGGCGTGCCGAACATCTCTATCTCGCGGTTTATCCAGCACGAAGCCAGTCCCACAGCGTGGGCGGCGAGCATCATGTTCTCCAAAACACAGCTGCCGTCCTGCAGCGAGTTGTGGCCTCCGTCGGGCGCGAACACCAGCACGTAGGTCGGGGCGTCGTAGTACGGATTGGTCTCCACGCCCATCACCTTGGCGTTCATGGCCGCCAGCTGACGGCGGTCGGCCTCGTTCTGCAC
>CAVAPI010000089.1:0-8111 GCA_963590445.1 Lachnospiraceae bacterium
GTTATGGGCAGCCTGCGGAGGGGCGACTGCGAAAAACACGGTTTTTCTTTGCCATGACAGTGATTTTCAGTAATTTTGTCACCAACTTTTACGTTGCAACAAAATAAACTTTACTAAAAATACACCGTAATGGCATACAGAAGGATGACTGCTGCGGAGGCCGCAGCGCTGATTAAGGACGGGGAAAACATTGCCTTGAGCGGATTTACTCCCTCAGGCACGGCCAAGGCAGTGACCAAGGAACTGGCAAAAAGAGCCGCCAAGGAGCACGAAGAGGGCCGGGACTTTAAGGTAGGGATATTCACCGGCGCATCTACAGGGCAGAGTACCGACGGCGATATGGCCAATGCGCTGGCCATAAAGTACCGCGCTCCATACACTACCAACCCCGATTTCCGCAAGCATGTCAACCTCGGGGAGATTGCATACAACGACATTCACCTCAGCCAAATGGCGCAGGAGCTGCGCTACGGGTTCATGGGCGAGGTGGACTGGGCCATTCTGGAGGTGTGCGACATAGACGAGGGCGAGGGCAAATGCCACGCCTATCTCACGTCAGCCGGCGGTATAAGCCCCACAGCCGCACGCCTGGCAAAGCGCGTGATACTGGAACACAACGTTTTCCACAGCACCGGCGCCAAGCTGCTGCACGACGTGTATGAACTGCAGGACCCTCCACTGCGCCAGCCAATACCCATCGTGGGCGTGAGCGACCGCATTGGCAAGCCTTACGTGGAGATTGACGCCAAGAAGATCGTGGGTGTGGTGGAGTGCAACATACCTGACGAGGCCCGCGCATTCAAGGATATTGACCCGATAACCACCCAGATAGGCCACAACGTGGCGGCATTCCTCATAGGCGACATGAAGCGCGGCGTCATCCCGCAGTCGTTCCTGCCGTTGCAAAGCGGCGTGGGAACAACCGCCAACGCCATACTTGCAGCCCTCAGCATGGACAAGGACGTGCCCGATTTCAACATCTTTACAGAGGTATTGCAGGATGCCGTGGTCGATATGATGCTCGACGGCAGGGTGAAAGACGCGTCGGCGTGCTCGCTGACCGTGACCAACGACAGCCTGAAGAAGGTGTATGACAACATCAACTACTTCAGCAAGCACCTCACACTGCGCCAGAGCGAGGTGTCAAACTCGCCGGAACTGATACGCCGCCTTGGAGTTATAGCCATCAACACCGCACTTGAGTGTGACATCTACGGCAACGCCAACTCCACACACATCTGCGGCACGAAGATGATGAACGGTATAGGCGGCTCAGGCGACTTCGAGCGCAACGCCTACATCAGCATTTTCACCTGCCCGTCGGTGGCAAAGGGAGGACTGATCAGCTCGATTGTGCCTATGGTAAGCCACCATGACCACACGGAACACGACGTGAACGTGATCGTTACCGAGCAGGGCATAGCCGACCTGAGGGGCAAAAGCCCGATGCAACGCGCGCAGTGCATAATCGAAAACTGTGCGCATCCCGACTACCGTCCGCTGCTCCGCGACTACCTGAAGCTCGGTTCCGGCGGCCACACGCGCCACTGCCTGTCCGCAGCCTTTGCCTTCCACGACACTCTCGCACGCAAAGGCGACATGCGACTGGCCGACTTCAGCGAATATGTGCACTGAGCCATACACGCAAACATACGGAAATCCCTGCCAAACCACCAGCTTGGCAGGGATTTCCGCTTCTTTTATAATGTCAAAGGCTGCCTGTTTATAGGGTCAAAGGTATCTGTCGGCAGACCTTTGTGTACGTCTGACAACTCGAAAGGCCGCATTCCCGCTACCTTATATATATGCCTGACAGCCGGAAGACTACCCTTCGGCAGACCTGTCACGGCTGATAAGGTCGAGCAAACGCTCCACTGCGTCGTCCTCAGGGATGTTCTTGGCCACACAATCCCTGCGCCTGTAGAGTGAAATCTTGCCGCGTCCCGCACCGACATAGCCGTAGTCGGCGTCGGCCATCTCGCCCGGTCCGTTCACTATGCAGCCCATTATGCCTATCTTAAGCCCCGTCATGTGGCTCGTAGCGGCCTTTATGCGTGCTATGGTTGAACGCAAATCGTACAGTGTACGGCCGCATCCGGGACAGCTGATGTACTCTGTCTTGGACATACGCAGCCTTGCCGCCTGGAGAATGCCAAAGGCTGTGGACTCTATGTCGGCCTCGCAGAGCGTGCCGTCGTTCATCAGCCACACTCCATCGCACAGTCCGTCGAACATCAACGCACCCATATCGGCAGCCGACTCAAGCTGGAAGTCGCCTTTCTCCTCCTGCGAGTGACTGTACATCTGGCAGAAGACGGTCGGATTGGCAATGCCTTTGGACATCATCTCGTGCGCCAAGGCGCGCTGTTCGCCCAAGCGGTTCTTGTGGTTGCTCACTATCACGGCCACAGCTTCGGGATTTTGCTTCAGGCAAGCGGCATACTCTTCTGTGGAAACGCCGAACTGGAGCACAAGAAACTTCATCTTTGCGCTGATGGACGCCATGAACGGCATGGCCGAATGAGGGAATATGGGGTAGAGAGTGGCATCGGGGTGCTCTGTCTTCAGCCTGTTGTAGGCCGTGAAATCGACTATCAGCGGCTTGCCGTCGGCAGCCTTTCCGGCTTCATGTTGCGCCTTCATGCCGCTGAAGTATTCCTTTCCGTCACCTATATATACGTAGTCGGCATCGGAAGGGGCACAGCCGTGAGTGCGACTGCTTATAACTACGGGCACAGCCGTACCGCCTATGTTGGTCACAGCATGGGTCTTGCGGCGCTCAGGATGCAGATAGTCGAACGTGGGACATGCGCTTCCGGGTATCAACAGATGGCCTTCACGGCGCGAAATGTAGTCAACCAGATGGCGAGCCACGGGTATTTCGGCCTCAGGAGGTTCGCTCAGCGACACGCGGATGGTGTCTCCGATGCCGTCAGCAAGCAAAGCTCCAATGCCCACGGCACTCTTTATGCGCCCGTCCTCGCCCTCTCCGGCCTCGGTAACGCCGAGGTGGAGCGGATAGTGCATATCCTCCTTGTCCATAGTGGCCACAAGCAGACGTACCGAGCGCACCATAACGACCGTGTTACTGGCCTTTATCGAAATGACAACGTCGCTGAATTGCTCGCGTTTGCATATGCGCAGGAATTCCATACAGCTCTCTACGATGCCCTCAGGCGTGTCTCCGTAGCGCGACATGATACGGTCTGAGAGGGATCCGTGGTTCACTCCGATGCGTATAGCCGTATGGTTCTCGCGGCAAATGCGCAGGAACGGCACAAACCGCTCGTCTATTTTGCGCAGCTCGGCGGCATATTCCTCATCGGTATATTCAAGGTGCTTGAACGTGCGGGCGGGATCTACGTAGTTGCCGGGGTTTATTCTCACCTTCTCAGCGTAGTGCGCGGCAACGTCAGCCACATTGGGATTGAAGTGTACATCGGCCACTAAGGGCACCATATAGCCGTCGCTGCGCAGTGCGGCGTTGATGTTACGGAGGTTTTCCGCCTCCTTCACGCCCTGCGTAGTGAGCCTTACGTACTCGCCGCCGGCATCCGCTATGCGCTTGGTTTGCGCCACAGAGCCTTCGGTGTCGTCGGTTTTGGTGGTGGTCATCGACTGGATGCGCACCGGATTTGTGCCTCCGAGCGGTGTCGCACCAACGTTTACCGCCGACGACTCGCGCCTACGGTAATTGAACAAGTCAACCATAAGACGGCTTAGTTGGTCTTGTACTGGTACTTAACCTCGGCCAAATCCTTGTTGGCCTTCTCTATTTTGGCCTTCAGACCGTCCTTGTATTCAGCCAGACGCGCCGCCAGAGCCTCGTCGGCCAGCGACATCATCTCCACAGCAAGTATGGCTGCGTTCTGCGCACCGTTCACTCCCACCGTGGCAACGGGTATTCCGGGAGGCATCTGTATGATGCTCAGCATGGCGTCAAGCCCGTCGAGCATGCCCTTTATGGGCACTCCTATCACGGGAAGGGTGGTCGAAGCGGCAATAACTCCGGGAAGAGCGGCGGCCATACCGGCTCCTGCTATTATCACTTTGATGCCTCTGGCCTTTGCGCCCCGTGCAAATGATTCTACGGCATCGGGGGTACGGTGGGCCGAAAGGGCGTTTACCTCAAACGGAACCTGCATCTCGTCGAGAAACTTGCAGGCCTTCTCCATTACGGGCAGGTCGCTTGTACTGCCCATGATGATGCTTACCAATGGTGTCATATACAGTATTTTTAGTGTTGAAGGCACATTACCGGTGGCGTCAAACGGCACACGGAAACCGTGCCAATGTATGTTTATAGTTCTGACGTGCGCGTTGCCGTGCACAAACAGGCGGTTTTCGACCTGCAAACGGGCTGTTTATGCCCCGCAAACCGCCGCTTTACGGACAGTATGTGCGCCAATGGCTCACATGAACAGTATGCCCAAGCCGGCGCAAGCCACGCCCACGCCATAGCCGCCGAGCACTTGCGACAGCGTGTGTTGGCGCAGTATCATGCGGCTCGTGCCCAACAGTCCCGACAATACAAGCACTATACATAGCCAGCCCGTGGGGTTGAACCAGAATATCTCGCTGAAAGCGAACAGCGCACCCGTCACTCCGCCGATGGCAGCCGCATGGGTGCTTATCTTCCACCATGCGTTTATCAGGGCGCAAACCGTCTGGATGATGAGTGCGGCTATTATTATACTGCCCATGAAATGGGGTATGTGAAGCTGCTCCATGATGTAAACGCAGAGGAAATAGCACAGTATTGATATTACGTAAGGCACCATTCGCCGCTCCTTGCGCCCCAGCTCCTTTAGCGTCCAGCCCTGATACCGGCGGTACAAGTGGATGAGTATAGTAGGAAAAAGTATGGTGAAAAGATATACAATGCCTACGACTGTCAGCTTGTAGGACAGGGGCAACAGGCTGAGATAGCTGAAAGCGAAGAGTGCTATCAGCCCCACTATGGGCAGATAGAACGGCGTGAAAACCATGCTGATGAGCCTTGCCGCAAGTATAAGGTGCTTGTATCTCATTTCCTAAGTCTGGCTACTGGTATGTCCAACTGCTCTCTATACTTGGCCACGGTGCGCCGCGCTATGGGGAAACCCTTGCGCTTCAGCTCGTCCTTCAGTGCATCGTCGCTCAGCGGATGGCTCTTGTCCTCTGCGCCGATGATGTCCTTTAGGGCGGCCTTTATGCGCCTTGTGGATAGTTCCTCGCCGCTTTCGGTCACGTAGCTGTCGCTGAAGAAGTGGCGCAACGGGAACGTTCCCCACCGCGTCTGGGCGTATTTGCTGTTGCTAACCCTCGATATGGTGCTCAGGTCAAGCCCTGTCTTCTCGGCAATGTCCTTGAGTATCATCGGCCGGAGCGACGCTTCGTCACCGTCCTCGAAGAACTTGTGCTGCCAGTTTATTATGGCTTTCATGGTGACAGTCAGCGTTCTTTGGCGCATCTTTATGGCCTCTATGAAGCCCTGGGCGGCATCTATCTTCTTCTTAGTGTATAGTAGAGCCTCCTTCATCTGCCGGCTCATGTGCTGTTTGTTGGTCTGATACTCGTTCATGGTATCGACAAACGACTGCGACACGTGCAGTTCCGGCACATCGCCGTTGTTCAGGGCGAACGTAACCGTGCCGTCGTCCTGCGTGTCTATGATGAAGTCGGGGGTTATGTGTTGCATACTGCGCCCGACAGTCTCGCCCATGGCTGCCCCGGGCTTGGGATTAAGCCGCCTCAGCTCCTTTGCCAGAGTCTCTGTCTGCAGTTCCGTCAGTTCGAGAGCGGCCTTTATCTTGTCCCAGTGCTTGCGCGTGAACTCCTCGAAGTGGCTCTTCACCACACGGAGCATGAGCGTCTTCAGCTTTGAATCGTCCCTTCGGTCTATCTGCAAGAGCAGACACTCCTGCAACGAGCGCGCCCCTATGCCGGCCGGATCGAACTGTTGCAGCTTCCGTAACACACTGTCCACCTCGGCTGTTGTGGCATCTATATTATGGTATATGGCCAGTTCGTCAGCTATGCTGTCGCTGCTTTTGCGCAGCAAACCGTCGTCGTCAAGCGAACCGATGAGGTATTCCATAATCTCGCGTTGGCGGTCGGTGAGGTCAATCTCGCCCATCTGTGCCTGCAACTCATCGTAGAACGACGTGGTATTGCCATAGACAATCTCCTCACGCTCTTCCTGCGTGTTGCTTCCGCCGTGATATACGGGCAAATCCTCGTCGTCCCGGCCTATGCTTTGCAGCGCGTCGTCGAGCGCCGACTGGCGTTCTTCGCGCTCGTTCTGCGTATCAAAGTCCTCGTCAGCCGCATCGTCGCCGCCGTCAAAGCCCATATTCTGCTCATCGAAACCGTCACCTGACGAGTCGGCTTCCAGCGCAGGGTTGTCGTCCATTTCGGTCTTTATCCTGTCCTGCAGCTGCGCTATTGGCAGTTCAACGAGCCTCGCCTGCAGCAGTTGCTGCTGCGTTATGCTCTGCGTCTGCTTCAGAGTCTGCTCCTGCTTTTGGATTTGAACTTGGCCTTGACCCATATTCCAGTGTTTGTTTAGTTCCATTTGCCGTCCATAAGGCCATATGTGCAGGCTATCACTTGTTGAGTCGCCACGCCACTCCGTCCTTGGTGTCCTTCACCTCGAAGCCTGCCTCTGCGAGAGCGTCGCGTATCTGGTCGCTCGTTGCCCAGTCCTTGGCCGCCTTGGCCTTGGCACGCAGGTCGAGAACCATGTCAACAACCTTGCCAAAGGCTTCTTCGCGTGCACCGCTCGAACTGCCGCTCTCTGCCTTTAGTCCAAGCAGGTCTATGGCAAACAGGTGCATCACGGCCTTCAACTCGGCCAGACAATCGGCGCATATCGTGGCCTTGTGGTCAAGTATCTTGTTGATTGTGCCGCAAGCCTCAAACAGGTAGCTTATAACCTGCGGCGTGGCGAGGTCGTCGTTCATGGCGTCGTAGCACTTCTGGCGCAGTTCTTTCACTACCTTCTCCGTCTGCTCGTCGCACTTGTCGGCCGGCGTTATGCGCTCCAGGTCGCTTATGCCGTTCATAAGACGTTCCAAACCCTTCTCGCTTGCCTGCAGGGCTTCATTGGAGAAGTCAACCGTTCCGCGGTAGTGGGCTGACAGGATGAAGAAGCGTATCGTCATGGGCGAGTAAGCCTTTTCGAGACTGTCGTGGCTGCCGTTGAAGAACTGCTCCAGTGTGATGAAGTTGCCCAGAGACTTGCCCATCTTCTGTCCGTTGATGGTTATCATGTTGTTGTGCATCCAGTAGTGCACCATCTCGTCGCCCTGACTTGCCACCGCTTGCGCTATCTCGCACTCATGGTGAGGGAACACCAAGTCCATGCCGCCGCCGTGTATGTCGAAGTGATTGCCCAGATACTTGCGCCCCATGGCCGTACATTCGCAGTGCCATCCGGGAAATCCGTCGCTCCAAGGGCTTGGCCACCGCATTATATGTTCCGGCTGCGCCTTCTTCCAAAGGGCAAAGTCCACCTGGTTTCGCTTCTCTCCAACTCCGTCAAGTTCGCGGCTGTTGTTTATCACGTCATCCAGATTGCGTCCCGAAAGCTTGCCGTAGTGATGGTCCTTGTTGTATTTCTCTATGTCGAAATACACCGAACCGTTGCTCACGTATGCGTAGCCGTTGCCCAGTATCTGCTGCACCAGCTGCTCCTGCTCTATAATATGTCCCGTGGCGTGCGGCTCTATGCTCGGCGGCAACACGTTGAGCGCGGCCATTGCGTCATGGTAGCGGTTGGTGTAGTGCTGGGCTATTTCCATCGGCTCCAGCTGCTCCAGCCTTGCTTTCTTCTCTATCTTGTCGTCGCCCTCATCGGCATCGTGCTCCAAATGTCCCACATCGGTGATGTTGCGCACGTAGCGTACCTTATAGCCAAGATGGGTAAGGTAGCGGAAAAGTATGTCGAACGTTATAGCCGGACGCGCATGTCCGAGGTGCGGGTCGCCATAGACGGTGGGGCCGCACACGTACATGCCCACGTTAGGTGCGTTGAGCGGCTTGAACAACTCCTTGCTTCGAGTGAGCGTATTGTATATCAAAAGTTTCTGTTCCATAGAGTCTGTAATCTATAAACCTACTGTAATTGC
>CAVAPI010000090.1:0-8104 GCA_963590445.1 Lachnospiraceae bacterium
GCTGGTGGGTTGAACAAGGCTACACTACCACCCCGGAATACTGGGATGTAGGGGCCTTTTCCCAGAACCATTGCATGATGAACCATATCGAAGAGTGGTTCTTTTCGCAGCTCGGAGGCATCGCCAATGCCGGCTTCGGGTGCGACACAGTGGCCATTGCCCCGTGGCTGCCGGCCGACATGACGCGCCTGGACGTGGCCACACGCACCATATACGGCCAAGTGCGCTGTGCCTGGGAGCGCACTGACGGGCAGACAGTGGCCTACACCGTAGAAATACCTGCCAACAGTGTGGGGCGCATTACGCTGCCCTGCACCCTTGGCAACAGCGTTTCCGAGGACGGGAAGACCATTGAGGCAGGGCGCAACGGCGTGCTTTCAGTGGAAAAGACGGGCGAAAGCGCAGTGATACTGCTCGGTTCGGGCACTTACAACCTAAGCGTAGGCCCGTCAGAGGACACGGCTTTGGGCTGTATGCCGTCGTCTGACGGTGACACAGAGACCATCGGACGCCGCCTGTTCACGCTTGGCGGACAGCCGCTATCCTCTCCGCGCCCCGGACTCTGCCTTGCCAAGGGCGTGAAGATGACAGTTAAACACTGAAACCCTGCCGTTTACGACACCCAACCCGCCCGTTTGCGGAGCGTAAACCGGCGGGTTATGGCAAGGAAGTGGCAGTAGCGCGAAAGGGAAGCGCACGGATTATGCAACGCCAACGCTGCACACCCATGCCGAAACAGGCTGACTGCGCTGTGCGAAAGCCACTTGCCGGTGGCTGAAGAAACCGCTCCGGCGGCTGCAACGGCAACAAAAACATTCGGATTGTTTGGCAATGACAGTGGAAAACATTACCTTTGCACCTCGTAAGGAGGTATTGGACCATGGTGTAATGGTAACACTACAGGTTTTGGTTCTGTCATTATGGGTTCGAGTCCCGTTGGTCCAACTTCACAAACAGAGTGGTCAAGACTGCGGTCTTGGCCACTCTGTTTTCTTGTCCCGCCGGCCCGCTTGTCCGGCAAGCCCGCTGTCCTTGCTTGAAGAGCCTGTTCCCGTGGTTCCGGAGGCCTTGTCCTATTGCCCGGAACGCCTCACCGGCTGCACCATCTCCCATAGCCGAAATACAGAACGGCGTACAGCAGCAGTGCCGAAAGCCATCCTGCCAGCACGTCAATGGCGTAGTGGGCGTAGATATACACCGTGGAGAAGCACAGCAACACGTAGAACGGCAGGAGGAAAAGCAGCAGCTTGCGGTTCTTGGACGACCACACGAGGAGCATCAGGATGGTGCTTATGCCCACGTGGCTGCTCGGAAAAGCTGCCGTGGGGCGTTCCCCTGCGGCGTGGGCATCGGCCACCATGCGGTAGAAGAAGCCCTCCTTGTAGCCGGGACTCGCCAGTGCGTCCTGGTTAGTGGCGAAGTAATGGCCGATGTCCGGGAAGTTTCCGCGGGCTATCCCGTCCAGTCCGACGGCATTATAGTAGTATTGCGGCCCTGCGACAGGCAGCAGTATATATATAATGTAGTAGATAAAGAACGACGCAAGGATGACAAACGACGCGCGTCCGAACTCCCTGTAACGCCAACCGAAGAACCAGACGGTGACAAGGACTATCATAGGGAAGTAGGAAGAGTAGCCCAGATCCATCAACTCGCTGAATACCGCCCCGTCAAAGCTGCCGCAGAAGAGCAGGGAGGGCTGGCAACCGAACAAATCCTGCTCCCATCGGGCGAAGATGTGGTCGAGATTTGGGAACATACGGTTGAACTCGTAGGTGTCAGGATACCACCAGGAGAGCAAAGCCATCTGCACTGCCACACGGAAAAACACCGTCAGACGGCAGGGAACAAGCCTGTACACGAGCCACAAAGCGGCGGTTATGGCCACGATACGCAGCCGCCCCCAGAGCATAGACTCGGGGTTGTGGAGCTTTGTATAGGTGAGAAACATGAGCAAAAGCGTCAGCACAAGGTAGCCAAGCACCACCCATTCTATTGCCAACAGCCCCTTTTTCGGGCTTTTTTCTATACGGAAAATGTCGGTTATCGCTTTCATTACAGCACGGAAGTCATCGGTTTTTGCTTCGTCGGAAGCCGGTTCTTGCCTCGTCAGAAGCAGGTTCGTTACATCGGGAAAGTCGGTTTTAACACGGGAAAAGTCGGTCTTAACATCGGGGAAAGTTGGTTTTCGCCACGGGAACGGTCGGTCCTTCAATGGAAAAACTACAGCCAGCCGTGCTTTTTGTACCACTCTACGGCCAGTTTCACGCCGCGTTCCAGACCGTATTCGGGCTTGTAGCCCAGCTCCTCACGGGCGTTCGATATGTCGCAACGCCAGTTGCGCTGGCGGAGAATGTGGTACTTGTCGTTGTTGAGAGCCGTCACCCTGCCCGTAATGCGGCCTGTCCACTCGCCGAACCACGTGACTACGCGCAGCAACCACAGTGGAGCCTTTATGCGGAGCACCCGCCTGACGCCCAGTTCCCGGCGCAGCAGGTCGCTGAAAGTGCGCGACGAATACACCCGGCCGTCGGTCAGGAAATACTTTCCGCCCGGTTTGCCGTGGTCACAGGCAAGGAATACGGCCTGTACCACGTCCTGAACATACACGAAAGTGATGTCCTGGGGGCTGTAGCCCACGGCAAAGTCGCTGTGTCCCTTGATGCTTTTCGCCATGAGAAAGTAGTCCTTCTCGCGCGGGCCATATACCCCTGTGGGGCGCAACGTGACGCATGGCAGCCCCCCGACCGCGTCCAGACGGCGCTCGGCCTCCAGTTTGCTGCGCCCGTAGGCGGTGTTGGGGTGCGGCTCGTCGCCGGGCTTTATGTCGCAATACGGCTGCTGCTCGCGCACAGGGCCGAAGACGCTGAGGCTGCTGAGGAACACGAAGCGGCGCAAAGGCATCCTTACGTCCATGAGAGCCGCCGCCAGATTGGCCGTACCGTCGGCGTTTATGCGGAAAAAGTCGTCGGTATGGAGGGTCTTGGTGACCCCTGCGGCATGGACAACATAGTGGAACACGTGCCCGCGGAGAGCCTCTGCGACGGTTTCCCTGCTGCCAAAGTCAAGCTCGATGAAGTTTATGCGAGTGTCGGCAAGCCACTGTCTGCTGCTCGAACGGCGCACTGCCGCCCATACATTCATGCCCCGCTTCAACGCCTCCTCCACTATGAAGCTGCCGATGAAGCCCGAAGCGCCGGTAACAAGGATGTTCTTGCCCGAAAGGTTGTCTGTTTCCATATGTTTAGGGTTGTGACAAGATAATGCAAAATCGCTGCAAAGATACAATATTTGGGCCGCCCAAACGGCCTAAGTCCGTGTAAAACTTGATGCAGGGGCGGCGCCCGGAGCGCGGTCTGCGCCTGTGCGGCATCAAATCCGCCGCCTTGAAACAAAAAAAGAACGCGGTATGAATCACTCACCCCGCGCTCTTTCCTAACGGATGTTGGTATTAATCAAAGTGTAAACACTCAGAACAGTCATAATAACAACCGATACCAACATGACCGTTGTCTGAAAATCTAATAACATAATCTTTACCTTAAATCTATTAACTACTAACCTAATGAATAACAGTACTTTCTCCCGAAAGCACAGCAAAGGTACTCATTTTGTGTACGCCCACAAAATATCACCCGCCGATTTACGGTTTTTTACGCCTATTTTTGATTTAAGTCAAGCTGAACCGGGCTTCAATCTGCCGCAAAGCCCCGTGCGGGAGCGGCAACCCGACTGTCCGCAGCAGCCAACCGTCCGCATCCACCGCCAAACCGTCCGTCTCCATCCGTCAAACAGCCCGTCCGGCTGCCATAAACGGTGCGTTTGCGGTGGCCAAACAGCCCGCTTACTATCCGCAACCCTGCCGTTTACGGTGCGTAAACGGCAGGGTTGCGGGAAGGGATGTGGCACAATGGCCGGCGCCAAAAGGCACAATGGCGGTGAAAGAAAAGGGATTTTTAACATCCAAGGCTTGGAAGATACCGTTTTTATGGCTACCTTTGCAAGTAGGATATAAGAGAAAACACAACTGACATCAACGAGATATGGAGGATTTCCGCATGATTTGAATGCGGAAATTCTTTCTTTTTGATGTCCGGCGAAACGATATTTCAATAACAAACTAAACGGAAAATTATGGCATATATGTCACAAGACGGCTACGACAAGATGGTAGCCGAGTTGAAACGCCTGGAAAGCGTGGAAAGACCCAAGGCTTCTGCAGCCATCGCCGAGGCGCGTGACAAGGGCGACCTTAGCGAAAACTCGGAGTATGACGCCGCAAAAGAGGCGCAGGCTCACCTCGAGGACAAGATAAACCAGATGAAACTGGCTCTGCAGGAGGCCAAGATCGTGGACACGTCAAGGCTGAGTACCGACACGGTGCAGATACTCTGCAAGGTGGAAATGACCAACCTGACCACCAAGACCAAGATGTCCTACACCATCGTAAGCGAGAACGAGGCCAACCTGCGCGAGGGTAAAATCTCCATAAAGACACCGATTGCCCAGGGACTGCTGGGCAAAAAGGAGGGCGAAACGGCGGAGATAGCCATTCCGCGCGGCACCATCAAGCTCCGCATAGACAAGATTTCCATTGCATAACCCCTTTACCCTGACGCAAGATGGATATATTTTCAAGGATTGCAGCCGGCGAGATACCCAGCTACAAGTGCGCTGAGAGCGACAAGTTCTACGCCTTTCTCGACATCAATCCCCTGGTGAAAGGCCACACACTGGTCATCCCCAGACGTGAAGTGGACTACGTTTTCGACATGGAAGACGGCGAGCTGGCCGAATATCACGTGTTTGCAAAGAAGGTGGCACGCGCCATCAGGAACGCATTTCCGTGCATCAAGGTCGGCATGGCCGTGCTCGGACTTGAAGTGCCCCACGCCCACATCCACCTCGTGCCCATGAATTCGGAGAAGGACATGCTCTTTTCCAACCCGAAACTGAAGCTCAGCGAGGAGGAATTCAGTGAAATTGCCGACAAAATATACGGCGAGTTCAAGAAGCTGGAAGCATAGACACGCGAAGAATACGCACGGAAGAACAAGCGCAAAGCCGGCCATCGGAAACCAGGAACTATGGATTTCCGATGGCCGGCTTCGCATTCAGGCCGTTACTGCGGCGTTTTTGTCAGGCCGGCGCTTGGATTGCGGCGCTTTGTCTGTACACGTTCCATACAGGCGCAGGGGCTTGCAGCTTGGGCGAAGGCAAGTTCCCGGTGCGGCAGTGCTCAAATGAAATCTTCTCCGTACTTCATTTGCACCTCGTTGACATACTTGCGGACAAGCGCCGACGAGTCGCCTTTCTTGCATATAAGCAGCACATTGCCCTTCTGAACCACGATGTAGCCGTCAAGGCCGCCCACTACTCCGAGTACTCCCTTGGGCAGCTTTATCACATTGTTGCGGCTGTTGTCCATGATAACGTCGGAGTCTATGACCACGTTGTCGTGCTCCCCCTTCTGCTTGCACTCGTATATGGAATGCCAGGTGCCGAGGTCGGCCCAGCCGAAGTCGCACTTCATCACGCACACGTTGCCGCTCCGCTCCAGCACGGCATAGTCTATCGACAGGTTGGGATAGGAGGAATAGAGTCCGTCAAAGCCGTTGCCGCTTTCCACACCGCCGCAAAGCAGCTCCATTTGCGGCTGCACGTCGGGGAAAAGCCGCCGTGCCGTGGCGTTGAGACACTGCGCCGAACCGAGGAAAAGACCCGTGTTCCAATAGAACTCCCCGCTCTCCACGAACACTTTGGCGAACTCCCGCTCCGGCTTTTCTGTGAACGACTGCACCCGAAACACACCCCCGGTCTCTGTAGCGTCGCCCACCTGTATGTAGCCGTAGCCCGGTTCCGGCCTCGTGGGCTTCACTCCGAGGGTGAGTATGTCGTCGTGTGCGGCCACGTAGTCGAGTCCTTTGAGCACGTCGTCGTCGAAGATTTGCTCGTTAAGCACGAACAGGTCGGACGGCGTGACCACCACATTGGCACTGGCATTGCGCTTCAGAATGTGCGTAACCACCCAAGCCACGCTCGGCGCAGTGTTGCGGTTTACCGGCTCGGCGAACACGTTGCAGTCGTCAACCTCGGGCAACTGCCCGCGCACAAGGTCGATATAGTCGCGGTTTGTGCACACAATGATGTTCTCTCTCGGCAATATACAGGCAAAACGGTCAAAGGTTGCCTGCAGCTGGGTCCTGCCGCAGCCGAAGAAGTCGATGAACTGCTTGGGGCGTTTGTCGCGGCTGTACGGCCAAAGTCTGCGCCCTCTTCCGCCGGCCAGTATCAGACAATAGTTGTTAGTGTTCTTTTCCATATCGGTATGTGGTATCCTTGTTTTGATGAATGATATTCCTTGTCCTCAAGATTGGCGTGAAATACAATACGAAGATACCAATAATAAACGACACCACGCAACGATTTGTTTTTTTTTAGCAATTTGAATGACAATCTGACTCTGCTCTTGTTCTAAGAGCAGCACAAGCGGGAAGGGGAAAGAAAGGAATGGCTTTGTCGTGCCACATATATTCCCCCCAAAAGATCATATGCATTTTCGGCAAAGATCACATACATTTTTTTGGAAGACCTATACGGCTTCTGAAATTCCGCGACTCTACCCGTGACTCTACACCTAATCCTTTGCCACGTTTATTTTCTGTGTAATTGACTTGCGTTTGAAAACTTTTGCGTACTTTTATACCCGCAATCCGGAAAGGAACGCAAAGACATATTGCTCAATAGACTTCTAATCACCACATGGAAACCAGAGAGCAATCATACTTTATTGGGTGCCAAGCCTTATGGCGCAGGCATTCCCATATAAGTATGATGGTTGTGGTGACCAAGAAGTCGTATGGTGAAAGCCTGCGTCTTTTATGTTAAACTAAAATATTGGGAATTATGAAAAGATTATTTGTCATGTTCGTTTCACTGGCATGCGCATCAAGCGGTTTTGCCTACTATGGTGACCACTACTATTCATCGCCGAAACTTGAAATGCCTGGATGGCTTGTCTTTATGAGCCTTGTCATGATTGTATGGGGAATACTGGAAATCGTTTTGTTTTTCAAGGTTTGGGGCATGACAGACAACGTAAAGGCCCTGAAGAAAGCCCATTTCAATGAAATGGAGTTTGAAACCAAGACTGAAATGGCAAGATTTCTCAGAAGGAATCTCGTGTTGGGTAATATGGAGAATGTCAAGAAAAGCCTTCTAAAGAACTTCATTGACAATATTGAACGAGGTTATGCCAAACTGCCGTCTGGCGGCTATGAAAAAGACGAGAAAGGGGATTCGCAATATGTAAGCTATACGGAGAAAAACTTAAAGGAATCCATCCGACCTTATGTCGAGAAACTTCAGAAGCAATACGACAAGATAGGGGAACAGATGCCGGTTTACATTCAGCGTATGGAAACCTTTGGCGATTACTACAAACTCTTCGTAACAGATGATTTGGAAGTTAAGACGGGAAACAAAACAGACAAGAAGGAGGATTAGGCCATGAAATTTTCCACAGCATGTGTCCTTGGAATGATAGGCAGCATACTTTTCTGCATCAATTCGGTTATTGACCTCATCGCAGACGCCATCTATCTGTATCCAATCAGCATATTTACGTATCTTATTCCTGTTGCCGGCTGGATATTGATAGCGATTTTCTTTGCCGTACTCAAGCAGAAGAGCAAAAGAATTGATATTATTTTGAGAGATTTGTAGTATAAAAACGGGAACGACATGTCTCTTTTTATAAGAGCAGCGTAAGCGGGCAGGAGGAAAACGAAGCGGTTTTTCTCCTGCTTTGCAAGGGTCTCATCGCCCGTTGGCATAATATTCCCGCAGTATTTCCATGCCCTGCCTTCCGCATATTGCCCTCTGCCAATCACAAACCGACGGGTTTTTGAGTCAAATGCTTGTGGGTAATGAATTTTATGCGTACCTTTGCACCCGTTGAATGCCCAGATGGCGGAATCGGTAGACGCGCTGGTCTCAAACACCAGTGGGGAAACCCATCCCGGTTCGAGCCCGGGTCTGGGTACTGAGGAGGGTGTGTCAAAATGCCCTTATAAATAAAAATCACAAAGCCCTGACTTTCCCA
>CAVAPI010000091.1:0-8022 GCA_963590445.1 Lachnospiraceae bacterium
TGCTGAACAAAAGTGTGGAATTGCACGCCGAATACGCCCTGGTCAACGACCGCAGCCTGGCCAGGCACAACTACAGTGTGGTTGACCTGCAGTTCAGCGTGAGGTTCTGACGGTGCGCTTCCAGGCTGTTTTGAAGAATGACTTTTACGGTTTTGGGGCTTTTGTGCCTAAACGGTAATCACAAGGCCGTCGTATGCCATCTCAAAACCCTGCGGCAGACGCTGCTGAAGGGTCGCATGCAGACCCATATCATGGTTGGCGTGGATGAAAAGGGTGCGCTTTGCGCCCACTTTCCTTGCAAATTCTATGGCATCAGCCACCAGTTGGTGTGAGTGGTGGGGCTTTTCAAAGCGCAAGGCGTTTACCGCCAGCACCTCCACACCGGCCAGATAGGCCGTCTCTTGCGGCTCCATGGTCTTCATGTCCGTTATGTATGCGAAGCTCCCGAAGCGGTATCCGAGTATCGGGAGCTTGCCGTGCATGACCCTAACGGGCATGATTCTGATATCGCCGACGGCCATTTCCACGTGCGGTTCTATGATATGGAGTCGCAAATCGGGCACTCCGGGATACTTTTTCTTTGCGAAACAGTAGGGAATGTTGTGGCGTAACGAGTCGGAAGTGTGGCTGTCGGCATAGATGTCAACGTCACCGAAGCGGCTGAAAGGGCGCACATCGTCGATGCCGGCCACGTGGTCGTAGTGGGAATGTGTCAGGAGTATGCCGTCAATCCGCCTGAACGGCAAGGGCAAAACCTGCTGTCTGAAGTCGGGACCGCAGTCTATTAGTATGCGGGTGCGTTCGGTTTCCACCAGTGCAGAGGTGCGCAGGCGCGTGTCTCTTGGGTCTTTGCTTGTGCAAACCTCGCAGTTGCAGCCTATCGTTGGCACTCCGCAGCTTGTTCCTGTGCCGAGAAAGGTAACTTTCATCGTATGTTTACCTCCGGTTTTATGTCTATTCCGAACTTCGATTTCACGTCCTTTTGTATGGTCTTGCACAGGTTTAGCACCTCCAGACCTGTGGCTCCGCCCTTGTTTATGAGCACGAGAGCCTGTGTGGAGCAGACCCCTGCGCGTCCGAGCGAGCGCCCTTTCCATCCGCACTGCTCTATCAGCCACCCGGCAGGTATCTTTTCGCTGCCGTCGGGCTGCGGGTAGTGGGGCATGGAGGGGTAGGCTGCGGCCAGCGTCCCGTAGGTTTCCCTGCCGACAACGGGGTTCATGAAGAAGCTCCCGGCATTGCCTTCCACTGCCGGGTCGGGCAGTTTCGCCCTCCTGATGGCCGTTATGGTGTCGCGGAGTTGTGCCGCTGTGGGGTAGGCAATGCCCTGTTTTTCCAGCTCGGAGCGGATGTTCCCGTAGTCAAGGCGTGGAGTGAAGGTGGTGGAAAGGCGGTATGTGACGTGCGTAATGACGTAATGGTTGGGCCAATCGGCCTTGAAGCGGCTCTGGCGGTAGGCATATCCGCACTCTTGGTTGCTGAAAGACACGGTGCAACCCGTCTCTGTCTCCACTGCTTCCACCTTATATATTATGTCTTTGGCCTCCACTCCGTAGGCTCCGATGTTCTGTATGGCACTCGCACCCACCTCACCCGGTATGAGCGAAAGGTTCTCTGCGTCGTGCCAACCGTGCTCTACGCAGAGCGCAACTACATCGTCCCACGTCTCTCCGCTGCCCACCCGGAGCAGCACACCGCCCTCTACGGGCTGCGCTTCCCATCCCTTTATGGCCGAGTGGAGCACCGTTCCGGGGTAGTCGCCGGTCAGGAGAAGGTTGCTGCCTCCGCCCAACAAGAGCAGCGGATGGTCGCTTTCGGTCAGGCCGTTGAGCGCATTGCGCAGGTCATCTGTGCTGTCGAACTCAATGAAGCGGCGGCATTTGGCCTTTATTCCGAACGTGTTGTGGCGCGTGAGGTCGTAGTCTGCAAAGTCTTTCATGGGAAGTCGCGTTTTGTAAGGATGCTGGTTGAAATCGCAAGTCTATGGGTTAGGCATCGTAAATGCACCGTTCAGGCATCGTAAATGTACCGTTCAGACACCGTAAGGGCATGGGTTAAATCAGGGAGGGCTATTGGTTGAACTCGGTGAGCAGCCATTTGTCGTGCACAAACTTGAACGACAGCTCCATCTCGAGGCCGTTTGCTATGCCCCGAAGCACGAAAATCCTGCGCCGGGTCTCGCGGTAAGGCTGGCCGTAGATGATGTTGTAGATTGTCTTGTGCGGGAGTTCGGGGGCAAAGGCCGGCCATGTTTCGGGCGTAAGCACACCTGTCATCTCGCCGAAATCGTCGTCCGGGTCGGGGCCGACGAACTTCACAGGGTCGCTTACGTGCCGCACTTGGAATAGAGAGTCGCCGGCAAACTTCCTGTAAAAGTGCAGGAAAGAGGAGTTAGGGTTGTCCGCCAGCGGCGTGTCGTTTATGGTTTGCATCATCCAAAGGCCGTTGATGCGGTCGAAAACGTATTGCCTTACCGACTTTTTCTCCAGTGATATTTTCTCGACAACCACGTGGTTGACGTTGGTATCCTTCACCGTTTCCATCTGTTTACGGCTGTTGAATATCAGCGTATAGTAGTCCTGGTGCATGAAAAAGTGCTCGGTCGTCCACGCTTTCCGGTCGATTGAGGATGTGCTGCCGCCGGATGAAGTGATCGTAAGGGGAAACTTTATCCGCTTCATCTGCAGCTTTCTGTTGGCCGCAAAGTTGAAGAAGAAGTCGTCAAACAGTTCGTCGGCCGCCCTTGGCATGGGCGTTTCCGCGATGAGTTGTTCCAAAGTGTCGGTTGTTTCCGGCTCGGTTGCTGTGCTGTCAGAATCGGTTTCAACCTCGCCCTTTGCCGTTTTGTTGCCGCCACACGACAATGTAAGCGCAAAAACTGCTATGGCCGCAAATAAAGACCTGTTCATCTTTAAGATCGGAATATAAGGAATCCGTTTATCAAATTTCCGCAAAAGTACAACTTTATTTTGGCTTCTTGCACTCTTTCAGTACAAAAATGCTACCTTTGCAGCGTTTTTATTAATGTAAAACAAGAGATGATACTTGACAAGATAAACCAACTTTTGAAGGAAGTGCAGGGGCTTGATGCCAAGAATGTTGACGAGATAGAGGCCCTGCGCTTGAAGTATCTTAGCAAAAAGGGTGAGATTACGGCGCTTATGGCCGACTTCCGCAACGTTGCAGCCGACCAGAAAAAGGTGGTGGGGATGAAGATCAACGAGCTGAAGCAGACCGCTATCGACCGCATAAACGCGCTGAAGGAACGGTTTGACAGTGCGGAGAGCGACGGCGAAACGCCCGATTTGACCCGCACACCATATCCTATAAAGCTCGGAACCCGCCATCCGCTGACGATAGTCACCAATGAGATTATAGACATCTTCTCCCGTATGGGCTTCGTACTGGCCGACGGGCCGGAGGCGGAGGACGACTTGCACGTGTTCACCAAGATGAATTTCGCCGCCGACCACCCCGCCCGCGACATGCAGGACACCTTCTTTATAGAGCAGAACCCCAACGATGTTACCAAGAACATACTGCTCCGCAGTCATACAAGCTCCGTTCAGGCTCGCGTAATGGAGACAACACAGCCTCCTATCCGCGTGATTTGCCCCGGCAGAGTGTATCGTAACGAGGCCATAACGGCACGTGCGCACTGCTTCTTCCATCAGGTTGAGGGTCTTTACATCGACAAGAACGTCTCGTTTACCGACCTCAAGCAGGTGCTGTTGTCGTTTGCAAGGGAGATGTTCGGTGCAGATACGAAGATCCGTTTGCGCCCCAGCTACTTCCCGTTTACCGAACCGAGTGCGGAAATGGACATTTCCTGCCATATATGTGGCGGTGTCGGCTGCGGTTTCTGCAAGCATACCGGGTGGGTAGAGATACTTGGCTGCGGCATGGTTGACCCGAATGTGCTTGAAGCCTGCGGCATTGACAGCAGCGTATATACGGGTTACGCTTTCGGACTGGGCGTGGAGCGCATCACAAACCTCAAGTATCAGGTGAGCGACCTGCGCATGTTCTCCGAGAATGACACCCGTTTCCTCAAGGAATTTGAGGCTGCGCATTGATATTGTTGGGCGCACGACCCGCAAGGAATGGCTGCCCTGCCTGGCTGTATGTACGTGACAGGCTTTGCAGGCATGGCGTTTGCGGGTCGTGCGCTGCCCTTTCCGGGGCGGCAACTCCTTTGTACGGCATGGCCGTAGCGGCTGTGCAACGGTTAACACTAATGCGTTGCGAACGATGAAAGACAGACTTTTCACACCGAGTTTCATCTGTATTCTTGCTGCCAACTTCCTCCTTTTCTTCGGCTTCTGGCTGCTTGTGCCCGTTTTGCCTTTCTATTTGAGGGAGAGCTACGGCTGTCCAGAGTCCATAATCGGTGCGGTCTTGTGCTGCTACACGGTCAGTGGCTTGTGCGTGCGCCCCTTTTCGGGCTACATGATGGACAGGTTTCCGCGCAAGCCAATATACATTTTCTGCTACTTTGTCTGCGTCTTGATGCTCGCCGGCTATATGGTTGCGGCCACATTGCTGTGGTTTGTCGTGCTCAGAGCCTTGCACGGCGTGGCCTTCGGCAGTGTTACCGTGGGCGGAAACACGCTGTGCGTTGACATAATGCCGAGCAGCAGGCGAGGGGAGGGGCTGGGTTATTACGGTCTGACCAACAACATCGCCATGGCACTGGGGCCTATGACTGGCCTTTTCATGCACGACCACGTGGGCTACATGGTCATCTTTGCCACGGGAATGGCCGTAAGCGTGGCAGGTTTTGCGTGCGCCCTGTCGATAAAGGCACGTGTGCCGGAGTCGCTCCGCATGCGGAAGAGCGGCTCTACCGGCAGTTCCGGTGCGGCAGACGGTGCGCCTTGCCGCAAGTTGTCGCTCGACCGCTTCCTGCTAATCAAAGGCATACCCGTAAGCATATCCCTCTTTCTGTTGTCCATACCATACGGTTCGACCACTAATTTCGTAGCCATGTATGCCCGTGAGATACACCTGGACGCACCGTCGGGCTTCTTCTTCACCTTGATGGCCGCCGGCATGGGGGCTTCGCGCATCGTTGCCGGCAAGAAAGTTGACCGCGGCTACATCACGCAGTGCATACATCTGGGCTATTACCCGGTGATACTTGCATTTCTGCTGCTCGGCCTTTGCCGCTTCGCCGTACCGTATGGCATGGGAATCACGACCGCACTGTTCTACCTTGTGCCGCTGCTGCTCGGTTCAGGTTTCGGGGTTATGTTTCCGGCGATGAACTCCCTGTATATAAACCTTGCCCCCAACAACCAGCGGGCCACGGCCACCAGCACCTATCTCACGGCTTGGGACATCGGAATAGGCATAGGCATATTCACCAGCGGCATGATTGCGCAGTGCTTCACGTTCTACATGGTCTATCTCGTAGGCTCGTTGCTGTGCGCCGTCTCGCTCGTCTTCTTCGTCAAGAAGGTAACTCCCCACTACAACCGCAACAAGTTGCGGTAGGGAAAGGCCTCTTGTTGCAATTGTATGGCGGCCAACCGTTTGCAAAACCAGGCCTTTTGTACCTTGTAAACGGTCAGGTTATGTATGCCAAGTGGCCGGTTACGGGTGTAAAACGCCCGTTGTCCTTTGATAAAAGGGAATAAAAGTGTATCTTTGTAGAAGATAAGCTGCACTCGGCAATACGAAAGCTGGCTTTCATTGCGCTCGTTTGCATCATCTTTGTATCACATCTACAAAAGACAAATCAATGGAAAAGAAGCATTTGGCATTGGGGCTGTTTGCGGCACTGCACTGTATGGCGCTGCCGGCCCAGGTGGTTCCGCCGGTTATGGGGTGGAGTTCTTGGAACACGTATCACGTCAACATCTCCGATTCGCTCATCCGGACACAGGCAGACGCTATGGTCCGCCTCGGGTTGAGGGATTTGGGCTACAGCCACGTCAACATTGACGACGGCTTTTTCGGCTGGCGCGACTCCACAGGGCTTATGCATGCCCACCCGCAACGGTTCCCCAACGGGATGAAAGCGGTGGCCGACTACATACACAGCCTCGGTTTGAAGGCCGGAATCTATTCGGATGCCGGCGCAAATACCTGCGGCTCGCGTTACGATGATGACGAAAACGGTTTTGGGGCAGGGCTTTACGGACACGAAGCGCAGGATGCGCGCCTCTATTTCCGCGACTGGGGATTTGATTTTATCAAGATAGACTATTGCGGGGCGGGCACTTGGCTCGACCTGGAGGAACAGAAACGTTACAGGACGATATGCGACGCCATCCGTGAAGAGGCCGGTCGGCCTGTGTCGGTCAACATCTGCCGCTGGGCTTTCCCCGGCACGTGGGCAAAAAGCATGGCCACTTCGTGGCGCATCAGTTCGGACATCCGTCCCCGTTGGTCGAGTATCAAGAACATAATAGGCAAGAACCTGTACCTTTCTGCCTTTGCCGGCGACGGTCACTATAACGATATGGACATGCTGGAGGTGGGTCGCGGACTGAAACCCAACGAGGAGGAAGTCCACGTGGGCATGTGGTGCATGATGAGTTCGCCACTGCTGATAGGCTGCGACCTCAATTCGCTGAAAGAACCGTCGCTCGCCCTGCTCAAGAACAAGGACTTGATTGCCATAAACCAGGACCCGCTCGGTCTTCAGGCATATGTTGCCGCACGCCAGGGCGAGGGATATGTGATGGTGAAAGACCTGCTCCAGACGCACGGAACGACGAGAGCGGTGGCGTTCTACAACCCTTCAGACACGGCAATCAGCTTCTCCGTGGCTCTGGAGGAACTGGAACTTGGCGGAAAGGCAAACGTATGGGACGTAATACGCCGCGAGAAGGTTCAGACAAAAGGCCGGACAATCAGTGCCGAAGTGCCCGCCCACGGCATCAAAGTGATGAGGGTGGAGGCGAAAAAGCGTCTGGAAGCCAGCCGCTACGAGGCCGAATGGGCGTATCTGTCCGCCTACGATGACTTGGGAAAACGCAAGAAACCTGTTAAATATGTACCCGTGAAGAATGCCGGCGGAGGCATCTGCGTGGAGAATGTCGGCGGCGAAGAGGACAGCTATGCCGCCTGGCGCAATGTATGGAGCGACACCGGCGGTGCGTATAGCCTGAAGGTAAGATTCCTGTATGAACCCCGCCTGACCATGAAGCTCAAGGTTAACGGCAAGCCCTGCGGCAGTATCTTTACGGGAACGGAGTCTTACGACGCGGAAAACCGGGTGCTCGCTGAAGCGACCTTTGAGGTAACGCTGCAAAAGGGGTACAACGACATCACCCTTTACAGCCCCCTGACCCTGCTGCCGCCGCTTGACTGCATCACCCTGAGGGCGGAGCAGTAGGCTTCCCGTGGGCTTCAACAACACTTCCGCCAACGTTTTCATAACATTCACCATCGCTTCCACACAACTTGCAATGGTGCTTCCACAACGCAAATGCCGCAACAAACTTCGCATAACGTTTGGGAGTATTCAATAAAATAGCTACCTTTGCATCCGCAAAATACGGGTAAGTCTTGCACGGCCAGCTCCCTTCAAATCCTCCAGGGCGGGAACGCAGCAAAGGTAGTTGGTTGTAGCGGCGCGATGCAAGTAGCTTACCCACCCGCCTCTTTAGCTCAGTTGGCCAGAGCACGTGATTTGTAATCTCGGGGTCGTTGGTTCGAATCCGACAAGAGGCTCACCCAACATCCACAAAACATCAAAGCGGCTGACGGAACGCACCAAAAGGTGTCCGTCAGCCGCTTTGACGTATGCCGCAACCTGCGGAGACGTGTGGGGCAATCCATGAAAATAAGGCGTCAAATGCTGTTTTTAATATGCTGTAGCCCATGGGTGTTGGTCGCAAAAGCGCCATTGTGTTCCGCCGTTTATGCGATGGCTGTCGAAAAACCAAGAGATGGAGTGGAACGGATGGCGGTTAAACGAAAAGAGGGCACACCTTTATGGTATGCCCTCTTTCGAAGTACGCCTGCAGGGGGTCGAACCCTGGACACCCTGATTAAGAGTCAGGTGCTCTA
>CAVAPI010000092.1:0-7914 GCA_963590445.1 Lachnospiraceae bacterium
TTTGCCACGGCCTCTATTATGCGCATGTTGGCCTGATGGGGCACCACATAGGCGATGTTTTCCTTCGTCAGGCCGTTGCGTTCGGCTATGAGGGCGCAGTCGTCGCTCATGTTGGTCACCGCATAGCGGAACACGGTGCGCCCCTCCTGATAGAGATAGTGCAGCCTGTGATCTACTGTGAAGTGCGACGGCGGACATACGGAGCCTCCTGCCTTCAGGTGAAGGAACGGGAGTCCCTTGCCGTCGGTGCGGAAATAGGAGTCCATCAAGCCGACATTCTCCTCTTCGGTAGCCTCCAGAAGTACAGCGGCAGCACCGTCTCCGAACAGCGGACAGGTGCTTCGGTCCTTGTAATCGACCACCGACGACATCTTGTCTGCACCTATGACGATGATTTTCCTGTAGCGTCCGCTCTGTATCATGGCGGCTGCATTGTCAAGAGTGTAGAGGAAACCGCAGCAGGCAGCCCAGAAGTCGAACGCAAAGGCGTTCTTCAGTCCGAGTTTGCCGAGCACTACCGATGCCGTAGAGGGGAATTGGTAATCGGCCGTCGATGTGGTTACGATGAGTGCGTCGATGGTATCGGGGTCAACGCCGGTCTTCTGGAGCAACTGTTTGGCCGCCTTGCGTGCCATATATGATGTTCCGAGTCCCTCTTCGGTGAGGATACGGCGTTCCTTAATGCCCACGCGCGTCATAATCCACTCGTCGTTGGTGTCAACCATCCGCGACAGTTCCTGATTGTTGAGGACGTAGTCGGGGACGTAGCCGCCTATTCCGGTGATTACCGCATTGATTTTTTTCATTGCTATATGACTTACTCAGCAGCTGCGGTGTCTTCCTTTACGATAGCCACCTTACCTCTGTACTGTCCGCAAGTGGGGCATACAGTGTGGTAAATATAGTAAGCTCCGCAGTTGGGGCATACTGCCAGTGTGGGCATCTCTGCCTTGTCGTGGGTCCTTCTTTTGCGTGTACGAGTCTTAGACTGTCTTCTTTTAGGATGTGCCATTTTGCTTTAATCTTTAATGTTGTTTCTTAATTCTTCCAATCCACTCCATCGCGGATCCATAGGTTTGCTGTCTTCCCCCTCTGAGCTTCGGGCTTCGGAGTGCTCTTCGAGCAGTTTTATCATGTCACGGTTGCATTTTCCAGGTGCGTGCACGTGCCTGACGGGTACTGACAATGCTATAAATTCATAGACAACCCACGTTGCGTCGAGCGTACCGTCGTCTTCTGCAACGGTTATCAGGTCGTCTTCTTCGGAGTGTTCCTCCCCTAACTTGGCCACAATGTGCCCTTCGCCCTCCACGGGTTGCCGCATATCGTCGAGACAGCGGTCGCATTGCACGGTGACAGTCCCACTGATGTGGAAGTCCAAGTTGTAATACCGGCTGGCTGTCCTGTGCACTTCCACGCGCACATCGACATCTCCGCCCTTTACTTCCTGCGCATCCAAGGCGTTGAAGTAGTCGTTGCCGACGCTGAAACTGAACGTTCCGTTGTCGCCGGCAAGCCCTTTGAGGTCGATGTTCAATGTCGTTAAACCAGCCATTACGCCCGGATTTTGCCGAAAAGAGAGTGCCGCAGCAGCGGCCGGAGCCGCCTTTACGGGCTATATATACAGTCTTTCGGGCTGCAAAGTTAGCAATAATTTTCTATATGTGGCATGTTTATGGCAATTTTTTATGCCGCCTACGGTTCGCCAAGAGCCTTGACGATGGCCTCAACCTGTGCAGGTGTGTATGTCCGCCCCTGCCATCCGCCTGAGAGTTCGGCCAGTTGCTGCTCCAGTCCCGGGCAGTGTCTGATCCACATCCCCAGCCTTCTCCATGCGCCGGCGGGCGTCAGGTCAGGGTTATATGCCAGTGCCAGTTCTGTCCGTCCGTATGAACGTATGCGGAAACCTGTGTCTTCACTCTTCGTCATGTTTCGCTTTCTCCTTATATAATATTATGTATATATCTTGCCAAGGCTGCCGTTTTGTCCGCCGGAGGGTTGGAACGAACGCTTTTTTTCCCTATCTTTGCAGTGCAAAGCGTGCGTTCAGTCAGGCAGGAAGCCGCGTCTTGCAGCGCCCGACGTGGCGGACTCCGTTTGCAAACGGCCGGGTTACGCCTCGCAACCGCACCGTTTGGCTGCCGCAAACCGCCGGGTTACGACCCGTAAACGGTGCGGTTACGGATGCAAAGATAATGATTTATTCTTAATAAAGCAAGTTTTATTCTTGTTTTAAGCGATTTTTTAATATATAAAGACTATATGGACACAAGTAACAGGCTACAGATGCTGATTGAACACTATCATCTTACGCCCTCATCCTTTGCGGTTCGCATCGGCGTAAAGACCAAACAGGCGGTGTATGACATACTGAAGGGACGCACAAGAAGAGTGTCGGCATCCGTGGAAAGCAAGATTTTGTCTGCATTCCCGGAGGTTAACCGTGTGTGGCTGCTCACCGGAGAGGGTGCAATGCTGCAAGGAGGTGTCGCTAACACACCGACCAAGAACTATGAAGGCCGCGGGGTGCCCTACTACAACGTTGACTTCCTTGGCGGATTCGACCTCATGCTCAATGACCAGACTGTGGTTCCCGAGTACCACATCAGCTTCAAGCCCTACGACAAGGCCACTTGCTGGTGCAACATCACGGGACATTCGATGGAGCCGGAGATAAGCCACGGCGACATAATAGCCCTCCGGCGCATAGAAGACATCTCTTTTCTGCCCTTAGGCGAGATATACGCCATCGTAACCACCAACGACATGCGCACCGTCAAGCGGCTCGGCCCGTCGGAAACGCCCGGTTGCCTTGCGCTCATACCGACCAACAAGTCGCCCGAATACGGCATACAGACACTGCCCAAGGACAAGATACGCTGCGTGTTTGAAGTGCTCGGCTGCATGAAACGCTTCTGACGGAGGCTCCGGGATGACGGTATCCAAAGCGAGAACAGCCGCCCTGCTGCTTGCGCTCGTGACGCTGGGCACGGCAAGCGGGCTTATGGCGCAGCAATACGTGGTGAGCAAGCTGCCCACACAGGCACAGTTGCCCGTGGCCAACATCCACTGCATACTGCAAGACAGCGAGGGCTACATGTGGTACGGCACCAACGGCGGCGGCATCTGCCGCGACAACGGCTACCAGACAGACGTGTGGCGCGACGACGCCACACATCCGCGGCGCATAAACAGCAACGACGTGACCTGCATGGCCGAAGACAGGCAGCACAGGATTTGGTTCGGCACGCGCCTGGGCCTGTACTGCATAGACAAGGCGGACTACTCGCTGTCGCAACCCGTGGAGCGTTATGCCGAAACTCCCGTGGATGCGCTCTACGCTGATGCCGACGGGAGAATTTGGGTGTCGTCCCGCTCGGAGACGGCGTGCTGTTCCAGCAGCGGAAAGATACTGTCCGTAAGCAAAAGCCCCTACCCCGTCAGCCAGTTTTACGCCGTCGGAAGCAGTCTGTGGGCGGCATACTGGGGCGGCGGCATGGCCGTTCTCTCCGCCCGGGACTACCGTTCAGGCCGCAGCAAGTTCCAAAAGAAGCCCTGGAACGCCGCCGCTTTTCCCGTCTGCATGGCCAAGGCACACGAACAGGACGGCCTCTGGATAGGCACATGGGGGCAGGGCATCGGCTACTACGACACCGTTTCGGGACGCTTTACGCCGCAGCCGGCCACCCTCGGAGCGGCAGGCAAGCGGCAGATAATAGACATCTGCATAGACCGCAGCCAGGGGTTGCTGTGGGCAACCACCATGGACAACCTCTATGCCTATACCATCAAGGGCAAGACACTTGCGCCCATGCCTTTGGAAACATTGCTTCCGCAGGGCAGCAAGATACTCGACCACATGACTGAAGACCGCAACGGCAACATCTATGTGGCCGGCTTCACTCCCCATACCTTTATCATTTCCACCGACAACAACCAGATCAAGTGCCACACAGTGCCAGCCATGACTGCGCTGACAGGCTTTCCGCTGCTGGCCGACCGCGTGGTGGCCGACGGCAAAGGCTTCTGGATTTGGCAGGGAAGGGTCGGTCTGACCCACTACATGCCATCGACAGGACGGGTAACGCCTGTGAAGACGCAGCCGTTCGAGCGCAGCATAGTGCAAAAGAAAGGCGGTGACGGTATCTGGGCGGCCTCCGGCAACAGGCTGTTCAGCCTTACTGCCACCGAAAACGGCATACACGAGACGGTCGCGGCCACGGTAAAGGAAAACATTTCCAGCCTTTCAGAGCAGGGCAACGGCCACCTGTGGATAGGAACTGACCGTGCCATATACTGCCACTCCACCCTTGGCGGCCAGACGGAACTGGTTTCCAAGACCGAAGGCAAGGTCATAAGGACGGCTGTGACCGACAACCGCACCGTATATGCCGCCATCGCCGGAAAGGGACTGTGGGAATACGGCGGCAAAGGGCGGCAAAGGCGGATTGACAACGGCGGGGAGGAGTTCTCCGCACTGGCCATTCTCTACGGCAACACTCTGATTGCCTCCACCGTTCGCGGCAACATCTACACTCTCAACGAGGGAGACAACCGGATGGAAAGGGACTCATGGATGAGCCTGGCCAACGGCGACATGATAAAAGACGTGAAGACAGACGGCATGGGGCACGTATGGACGCTGGCCGACCAGTACGTCACGGAGCACAACCCGCAGAACCATGCGTTCAGAGTGTTCCGCAACACCGACCCGTTCATCAATGTAAGCTACTTCTACAGCCTTGAGCCGACAGCCAACGGCATGATGCTCAACGGAGCAGGGGCGTTCTGCATGGCCAACTCGTCGGCCGCGCTCAACCACAGCAATGTCCAGGGGGCGAAGCCGGTAGTGTCGGCAGTGGCGACAGCCGACTCCACCATACTGATAGGCCGGGACAGGATTTCTCTCCGTCTGCCAAGCGGACAGCAGGCGGTTGCCATACGCCTCTCAACCCTCGACGTGCTGCACGCCAACGAGATTTCCTACGCCTACAGGCTGGGCGGAAAAGACTCGGGATGGGTGTATCTGCCGCAGGGCACCAATACGATAACGATAGCCGACCTGCCCAAAGGGCTGTCGCGACTGGAAGCCAAGGCCACCGACACCAACGGCTGCTGGGGTGCGGAGCGGCTGTGTCTGGAGATTTACCGTGCGCCCTTCTGGTACGAAACGTGGTGGTTCTGGCTGCTGTGCGCCGCTCTGGCCGTTGGCATTGGCGTGGGTCTGTGGCGCCTTAACCGCAGCATCCACTGGCTGGAGACCCTACAGCGCAAGCGGAAAGAGCTGTCGCTGAGCGAAATCTCCCTGCTTCCCGAAGACACCAACAAGGCCAAGCTGGACGAACAGTTCCTGCGGCAGGCCATAAACTCCGTGGAAAAGCACCTTGACGACACCGATTTCAGCGTGGAAGTGTTTGCCGGAGAACTCTGCATGAGCCGTATGAACCTGTACAGGAAGATACAAGGGCAGACCGGACTGACCCCTTCCGAGTTCATACGCGACATACGGCTGAAGAAAGCGGCGCAACTTATAGCCAACGGACCGAAGATGCCCGTAACGGAAATAGCCGGTCGGGTGGGCTTTTCTTCATCGGGCTACTTCTCCAAATGCTTCAGAAACAAGTTTGGAGTGCTCCCCTCGGAATACACAGGTGCCGCACCGTCCTGAGCATCCAGCCAAGTCTTCCCCACTCAAGGACATGGTTGCGCCGGCTAACCCGCAAGGTTTCCTCACGTAACCATACATTATTATATATGTAACATTCCGCCTTCCACAACAAGGCGCGCCGCCGTTGGTTACCCACGCCAACGGCTTTTACTTTATGGTGGCGTATCTTTGCCGAAGAAACAAAACCTAACTATTAACAATGCATTACCATTCTTTACTGTTAATGGCCTCGCTGATGACCGTATCGGCATCGGCGGCCGAACGTCAGGCTCTGATGTTCCGCTCCACAAACGGCAACTTCTGGAAGATGGCTGCCGTGGAAGTGACCGACAAGGTGGTGGGTACGCCACAGATAGTCATCAACTCCGACAAGCCAAACCAGACATTCAAGGGCTGGGGCACTTGCTTCAACGAGCTTGACTACGACGCCTACAACCTCATGAGCGACACTGACAAGCAACAATTCGTCAAACGCACGTTCAATCCCTACGGGGATTTGCGCATAACCGTAGGCCGCATACCCATCGGGGCAAGCGACTACGCCCGCGACTGGTACAGCTGCAACGAGACAGACGGCGACTTCGAGATGAAGAACTTCACCATCAGCCGCGACAAGGAGGCGGTCATTCCCTCCATAAAGCTCGCCCAGGCAGAGTGTCCCGGCATGACGTTCTGGGCATCACCGTGGAGTCCGCCCCAATGGATGAAGACCAACAAGCACTATGCGCAGCGGAAGACCAGCACAAACGGCTGCCCTTTCGGTGTTCCGCCCTACTTTAACGACCAGTTTATCGACAGTGCGCGATACTACAACGCCTATTGCCTATACTTCAGCAAGTTCATTGACGCATACAAAGCCGAGGGTATAGACATCTCTTCGCTGGCCTACCAGAACGAAGCCTACTCGAACACGCCCTATCCCGGATGCTCTTGGACGGCAAAGACCACGGGGAAATTCCTCGCCAACCACCTTGGCCCGTACTTTGCGGAGCATCATCCCGACGTGAAACTCATTGTGGGAACGATGAACACCGGCAGCCTTGACGTGTTTGAGCAGATACTCAACACCACCAACATAGGCAAGTACTGCTCGCAAATAGGCTTCCAGTGGGAAGGAGCCAATGCCATTAACGAGGTTATGACGCGCCATCCCGAATACGAAGCGGTGATGACAGAGAGCGAATGTGGCGGCGGCACGTTCGACTGGAGTGCGGCTGCGCACACGTTCTACCTCATCAACCGCTACTTGGCCAACCGTGTGACCACCTATACCTACTGGAACGCAATACTCAAAGACAAGGGTATCAGCACATGGGGATGGCAGCAGAACTCGCTCGTGCAGGTAAATTCGGCCAACGGCAAGCCCTATTACACGCCCGAATACTACGCATTCAAGCACTACAGCCACCTGATTCCGCCCGGTTCCGAGATACTTACGGTGGACGAACCCAGCCTGATCCTGTCCGCAAAGACCCCGGACGGAGCCATTATAGTGGTTTGCGGCAACACGTCGGGCATGGAGAAGACAGTTACAATGGACGTGGACGGCACATACCTCACAGCCGTTCTCCCCGCAAATTCGTTCACCAGCTATGTCGTGGCCGAAGCCCCCGCCATGCAGAAGATGCTGCTTGAAGAGGCCAAAGGACTGACTTCAATCGAAGCAAGCAGCCTTGACGACAGTCAGAAGTCGGCTCTTGACGCAGCCATAGGCAAGGCCGAAAGCGGCGAAGGACAGGGTCTCGACGAGCTGCAAGAGGCTGTCATGGGCGTAATCGGCATGGAACAGGAGGAAAAGAAGGCGCACAACACCATCGAAAATGCCGACTTCTCCAGCGGAGGCAACGGCTGGTACACGGCAAACGTAAGCAACGGCGGCGATTTCCGCACCGCTACCATCGCCGGGAAGACCTGCTGGAACAACTGGTCGAACAACTTCACTTCAATGGACGTGTATCAGGAACTCGACGGACTGGTGCCCGGAACAGCCTATACCCTCTCTTGCGTATCGATGTGCGGCCCGGGCGAGATAAGCGACCAGCACGCCTACCTGATGACAAAGGGCGACACAGCTGTGTCACCGGTCAAGAAAGTGGCGATATGGAACACGGTTGAGGGCTGGGAGAGCCAGACTACCGACAGAATCATTGTGGGTACTGACGGCAAGCTGCGCGTCGGCTACGCCTCAACATCGGGCGGAGGCACAAAAGGATGGTTCTGCGTGACCGATTTCAAGCTGAACCAAG
>CAVAPI010000093.1:0-7864 GCA_963590445.1 Lachnospiraceae bacterium
ATGGACGAGGTGCGCCACGCCATGCGCATAGACTACTTCAACGACACCGAGCTTATCAAGTCGCAGGCCGAGAAGTACAGGAAATAGTCTCTGCCGGGATGAAATCGCTAAGAGAACTGTTCAGAATAGGCAAAGGGCCGTCGAGCAGCCACACCATGGGTCCGCAGCGAGCGGCAAGAATATTCCTGGAGCGCAACAAGCGGGCAAGGGCGACGACGACATGTTCAACACGCCCGAAGTCTATCAGATGAACACCATGACCGAGATAATGGAATGGTGCTACAACAACGGGCGCAGCTACTGGGAGTATGTGGAACTGAGCGAGGGGCGCGCCCTTTGGGACTATCTCGGCGAGGTGTAGCTTGTGCCATGGCTTCTGCCGCCGTGTGCCAGCTGTTTGGCGGCAGTCCGTCGCAGATAGAGTATGCCGCAGAGATGGGACTGGAGCACCACCTCGGCATGACGTGCGACCCCGTGTGCGGACTGGTGCAGATACCGTGCATAGAGCGCAACGCCTTCGCCGCCACACGCGCCCTCGATGCCAACCTCTATGCATCGTTCTCTGACGGAAGCCACCGCGTGTCGTTCGACAAGGTGGTGAACTTTATGAAGCAGACCGGCCACGACCTGCCGTCATTATATAAGGAAACGAGCCAGGGAGGGCTTGCCAAGGGCTTCGACACCGCGCCCTCGACAAGCCACATCATAGGGCACCTGGCAAAATAACGTTGAACAGTACTATATAGGTGCGCTCCTGCACTGCAAGAGGAGCACTAAAAGAACGGCAAGTCCCCGAACGGAAACCATTTCCATTCGGGGACTTGCCCTTTTATTCTTCGTTCTTCACTCAAATAGAGTTTCTTCGCTCTTCGTCCTTCACTCAATCCTACAGCTTCTGCTGCACCTCAATCTCGGTGAAGGTCTCGATGATGTCGCCCTGCTGTATATCGTTGAAGTTGACAAGGCTGATACCACACTCAAGACCCGTTGCCACCTCCTTGACATCGTCCTTGTAACGCTTCAGGGCGTTGATGTCGCCAGTGTGGACAACTATGCCGTCGCGCACGAGACGAGCCTTGTCGGAACGGTGAACCTTGCCTTCGGTGACCAAAGCGCCGGCAACTGTGCCGACCTTCGAAATCTTATAGACCTCGCGTACCTCGACCTGGCCTGTGACAACCTCTTTCTTGATTTTGTCGAGCATGCCCTCCATAGCCGAACGGATGTCGTCGATGGCATCGTAGATGATGGAGTAGGTGTTGATTTCAACGCCCTCCTGCTCGGCCAGCTTACGCGCAGCCGATGAAGGACGCACCTGGAAGCCCACAATGATGGCATCGGAAGCGTCGGCAAGCGTCACGTCGTTCTCTGAAATCTGGCCAACGGCCTTGTGTATCACGTTCACCTTTATCTTCTCTGTTGACAGTTTGATGAACGAGTCGCTCAAAGCCTCGATACTTCCGTCGGTATCGCCCTTGACGATAAGGTTCAGCTCCTTGAACGAACCGAGGGCTATGCGGTGGCTGATGTCGGCCAGAGTGAGTCGGGTCTGCGTGCGCAAGCCCTGCTCGCGCTGCAACTGCTCACGCTTGTTGGCTATCTCGCGAGCCTCCTGCTCACTGTCCATCACGTGGAAAGAGTCGCCAGCCGTAGGCGCACCGTTCAGTCCGAGGATGATGGCCGGCTCTGCCGGGCCTGCCTTCTCCATGCGCTGGTTGCGCTCGTTGAACATGGCTTTGATGCGGCCGTGGTTGGTTCCGGCTATCACTACGTCGCCCACTTTGAGCGTACCGTTGGACACGAGCACCGTAGATACATACCCACGCCCCTTGTCGAGCGACGACTCTATGATGGAACCCGTGGCCTTGCGGTTGGGATTGGCCTTCAGTTCGAGCATCTCTGCCTCAAGAAGCACCTTCTCAAGCAGAGCGTCAACGCCCACGCCCTTCTTCGCCGAAATCTCCTGGCACTGGTATTTGCCTCCCCAATCCTCGACAAGCAAGTTCATATTGGCCAAGTCCTCGCGTATCTTGTCAGGGTTTGCGCCCGGTTTGTCTATCTTGTTTATGGCAAAAACCATCGGTACATTGGCTGCTTGTGCGTGAGCTATGGCCTCACGTGTGGTAGGCATCACGCTGTCGTCGGCAGCAACAATGATGATGGCAATATCCGTCACCTGCGCTCCACGGGCACGCATGGCGGTGAAAGCCTCGTGTCCGGGAGTGTCGAGGAAGGTTATGCGGCGTCCGTCTCCCAAGGTTACGTTGTAAGCACCGATGTGCTGCGTAATGCCTCCGGCCTCTCCGGCAATCACATTCGACTTGCGTATGTAGTCAAGCAGCGATGTCTTACCGTGGTCAACATGACCCATGACGGTGACAATCGGGGCGCGCGGCACGAGGTCGTTCTCGTCGTCCTCCTCCTCGCTGACTGCCTCGCTAACCTCAGCACTGACGTATTCTGTCTTGAAACCGAACTCTTCGGCCACAAGGTTGATGGTCTCTGCATCGAGACGCTGGTTTATCGACACCATTATGCCCACGCTCATGCACGTACCGATAACCTTGTTTACAGGCACGTTCATCATCGTCGCAAGCTCACTCACGGTAACAAACTCCGTAAGTTTAAGCGTCTTGCTCTCTGCAAGTTCCTCTCGACGCTCCTCGTTGAGGCGTTCCTGTACGGCATCGCGCTTCTCGCGGCGGTACTTTGCGCCCTTCTTGTTCTGGCCTTTGCTTGTCAGGCGTGCCAAAGTCTCCTTTACCTGACGTGCAACGTCCTCGTCGCTCACCTCAACAGGCTTGGGCTGGTTGCGGTTCTTGCGGCTTCGCTTGCCTCCACCCTGCTGTTGGCGGTTGTCGCCAAAGCGGTTTGCACTGCCCGGATATGCGCCATTGCCACCGGCAGAAGGCTGTCCTCCGGTCTTGCCCTTGCTCTTTTTGGCATTTGAGCCGGTCACCTGCTTGGCTGCGGCCTCAATGTCAACGCGCTCGTTGCCTATGCGGGCACGCTTCTTGCGCTCGCCGCCGCTCTGCGTGCCGTTCTTTTCCTCGCGCTCCTTGCGCCTTTCCTCCTTCGATTTCTTCTTCGGGCGTGTGCTTTGGTTAATGGCATCGAGGTCTATCTTGCCGAGTACGTTGACCTTGGGGGCGAGTTTTGCCTCGCTTGTCAGCGTAAACAGTTTAGGCTCTTCCTGCTTTTCAGCCGGTTGGGGCTGCTGCGGTTCGGCAGCAATGTCTGCTTTGGCTTCCGGCTTGGCTGCGGAAACGGGTGTTTCTGCGGGCTTTGCCGCCTCTACAGCGGACGGTTTTTCCGGAGCAGCTGCCGCCGGCTCTGGCTTCGGGGCGGGCTTTTCGACCGGTTTGGGCTGCGGTGCTGCCACAGATTCCTGTTTCGGTGCGGGTTCAGGTTCGGCGGTTTTCGCCGTCGGCTTTGCCCCTACGTTGTCCAAATCTATTTTCCCCACGGGCTTGAACTGCTGCCTTTTCTCCAGAAGTTCTTCGCCTTTGGTTACTTTCTTCTCTTCTTTCTTCTCCTTGGCTTTCTTGGCAAAGATCTTTTCCGCCTCGTTTTTCACGTCCTTGTCGCCCTTGAACTCGTTGACAAGAGCCTGATACTGCTCGTCGGAAATCTTGGTTGTCAGGTTGGCGTTGTCCTTTATCTCTCCCAAGCCTTTCTTGTTCTTTAGGAAATCAACCGCAGTCTGAAGTCCTATGTTCAGTTCTGTTAATGCTTTATTTAATCTTATGCCCATAAATCTTTATCCGTTCATAATGCACAATGCACGAGCATCGTTTGCCTTGTCTTGTTCTTTTGTTCTCAAATCCGCCAACTCATAATTATGCATTATGAATTACGCTTTACAGACTTACCCTTCAAATTCGGCCTTGAGCACCCTTAGCAGGTTGTCAACGGTCTCTTCCTCCAGGTCGGCCTTTTCGATAAGCATCTCACGCGGCGCATTGAGCACAGCCTTTGCCGTGTCGAGGCCGATGGCCTTGATGGCATCGATCACCCAAGTGTCTATTTCGTCGGCAAATTCGTCGAGGTAGATGTCCTCGTCAGCCTCGCTTTCGCTCACCACGCGGAACACGTCGATGGTGTATTCGGTAAGCATTGACGCCAGTTTGATGTTCATTCCGCCTCGTCCGATGGCCAGCGACACCTCTTCGGGCTGCAGATACACCTCGGCCTTGCGGCTTTCGTTGTCGATGTTTATGCTTGTCACCTTTGCGGGGCTAAGCGCGCGCTGGATGAACAGCTGGATATTGCTGGTGTAGTTTATGACATCGATGTTCTCGTTGCCCAGTTCGCGCACGATACCGTGCACTCGGCTGCCCTTTACTCCCACACATGCTCCTACGGGGTCTATGCGGTCGTCGTAGCTCTCCACGGCTATCTTGGCGCGTTCGCCCGGCATACGTGCCACGCGGCGTATGGTTATCAGTCCGTCGTTTATCTCCGGCACCTCGGCTTCGAGCAGTCTTTCGAGGAACAGCGGGCTGGTTCGGCTGAGTATGATGCGCGGATTGTTGTTCTCGTTGTCCACACGTGCTACCACGGCTCTTACGGTTTCGCCCTTGTGATACACGTCTGACGGTATCTGCTCGGCCTTCGGCAGGTGCAGTTCGTTGCCCTCGTCGTCGATGAGCAGCACTTCGCGCTTCCACATCTGATAGACTTCGGCGCTGATTATCTGCCCGACCTTGTCCTTATACTTATTATATAATGAGTCATGCTCCAGTTCCAGTATCTTCGATGCAAGAGTCTGGCGCAGGTTCAGTATGGCTCTGCGTCCGAACTTGCTGAAGTTCACCTCTTCGCTCACCTCTTCGCCTATCTCGTAGTCAGGCTCTATCTTCTGCGCGTCGGCCAGTGAAATCTGCTTGTTCTCGTCTTCCACTGCGCCATTGTCCACAACTACGCGGTTGCGGTGTATCTCGAAGTCTCCTTTGTCGGGGTTCACGATAACGTCAAAGTTCTCGTCGCTGCCGAAAAGTTTGGCTATCACGTTGCGGAAACTTTCCTCCAGCACGCTCACGAGCGTGGTGCGGTCGATGTTTTTGGTCTCTTTGAACTCCTGGAAGGTCTCTATCATGCTGGGACCCTTCTCTTCTTTCTTTGCCATAGTTCCTTACTTAAAACTTAAAAGGTATTTGGTATATTTCACTTTGTCCATGCTATAGGTGTAGTCAACGTCGGCCATCACGGGGCGTTTCTTGCCTTCCACCTTCTGTTTCTCCTTGACCGTTACCACGAAGTCGCCGCCTTCCACGGCTTTCAGCACGCCATGCACCTTCTTGCCGTCGGCGTTGAGCACTTCAACCTCCTTGCCCACGTGGTTGACGTATTGCTGTCTGACCTTGAAGGGCTGGCCTATGCCGGCCGAACCCACCTCCAGCTCGTAGTCGCCCAGCTCGTCGCCGAGGCGTTCCTGCAGCATGCGGCTCAGTTCGGCGCAGTCTTCTATCCATACGCCGTCGGCATGGTCTATCTCAATCACGATGCGGCTGTCGGGAGTGAACGTGATGTCCACCAGAAAATACTCGTTGCCTTGCAGCCACTCGTCAACAATCGTCTTGACAACGTTCTTGTCTATCATACGTCCTTATGGTTTATAAAAAGAAAATGAGGGGCTTTCGGGAAGCCCCCCATTCCACTGAACGCTGCAAAATTACGAATAAATAGCATAATCCGCAAGTTTTCAGCCTCCAAAATGCTCGTTCCGTGGTTTTTAGCGGTCTTTTTCCGCTGTTGGTAATATCTTTTTCCGCTGCGGATGAGTGCGTTGCCTCTGCGGAGCTGCACCGTCTGTCATTTCTTCGCCACGGGTTTCAGCAGCCGGGCGTAGGCTTCCTTGTCGCCAAGCAGCCTGACTGCCTCGTTCAACTGCCTGTCCTTTGCCAGTCCGGCCTCGATCGAGCCGGCCTGATAGTAGTATGCTGCCACGATGTCCTGCTCTATCATGGTGCGTATGGTTTCCTTTTCGCGCTCTATGTCGCGCGCCACGTCGTGCTTGAGCTTTGCTTTCAGGTTGTCAAACTCTGCCTTCGCATCGTCATAGTAGCCCTCAAACTTGGCTGTCTTCACCAGTTCGTCGAGCATTTTGCCGCTCACGGGGTCGTAGGAGAAACCGCTTTTCACCGCTCTCCGCTTGAATTCCTCGAAGTCAGCGTCCGACAGGTGGAAGCTGCGCGGGCTGTCTATCGACGGATGTGCCGCGATATAGTCCACCACATAGTCGAACATCACCTCCGTAGAGTCCATCCTGTCCAGATAGACCGCTATGTTCGGCAGCGTGTCGGGCTTCACTTCCACGTCGGGTTTTATGCCTCCGCCGTCCCTGACCTCGCGTCCGTTTCTTGTCAGGAACGCCTTGGTCAGGCTGTCGGGTATGTGTTCGGTGTATCCGCCGCCGCTGTGCTTGTAGTTGATGGCCTGTATGCAGCGGCCGCTCGGTATGTAGTACTTGCTCGTGGTGAGCTTCATGTTGCAGTTGTAGGGCAGGTCCATCGGCACCTGCACCAGTCCCTTGCCATAGGTACGGGTGCCGAGCACCACGCCCCTGTCCAAGTCTTGCAGCGAACCGCTGGTTATCTCGCTCGCACTGGCCGTTTCGCCGTTCACCAGCACCACTATGGGCATCACCGTGTCGATGGGTTCCAGCCGTGTCCTGTATGTCCTGTTGGCCTGTTTCAGCTTTCCGCGTGTCTCGACGAGCGTCATGCCTTTCGGCACCCACATGTTTACAATGTCTATGGCCTCCGACAGCGAGCCTCCGCCGTTGCCTCTCAGGTCGAGAACGAGGCTCTCCGCACCCTGTTTGCGCAGGTCCACGTAGGCGCGGCGCATGTCTTTTGCACAGCCTTCGGTAAAGCTGTTGAAGTTGATGTAGCCCGTTTTGCCCCCGTCGAGCATTCCGTAGTAGGGCAGCTCAGGGAGCTTTATGCTGCGGCGCGTTATCTTCAGCGACATCACCTTGCCCGTTGACGGTCGTTTCACCTTGAGCATGAAGCTCGAACCGGCGTCTCCGCGCAAGTGGCTGCTCACGTAGCTGACGTTTTTGCCAGCCATGAGCGAGTCGTCTATGCTTATTATTATGTCTCCCTTGCGCAGTCCTGCCTCTGCGGCGGGCATTCCTGCATACGGTTCGTCGATTACCACCTGCTTGAGCCGCTGGTGGTAGCGTATGAGTGCGCCTATTCCGGCATATTTGCCCGTGAGCATCATCTTCAAGTCACGCGTCTTGTTCTCCGGATAGTACTCGGTGTAGGGGTCCAGACTGCGCAGCATCGAGTTGATACCGTTGCCTATCACCTCGCCGGGGTTAAGGGTATCGACATACATCAGGTCGAGATTCTTGTATATGTTGTTGAACAAGTCGAGGTTTTTGGCCACCTCGAAGTTGTGGTTTCTCGACTTTTGCGCCAGCACAGCCGTCGTGGCCGTGCAGAACAGCAGCAGTAGTAACAGCGATCTTTTCATCTATACATTATTAATATAAGGGCTGTGCGCCGTCGGCACGCCGGTTGTACACCACGAGCCGCACGGACGGTATATGGCAACACTCCGGCAAGCACTGCCATCCAGCCTGTCGGCACAGGCTCCGGCGGCAGGTTGCGGCAACAGGCCGTGCGCCTTGTTTCACTGCAAAATTACACTATTGCGGTCAAAAAAGTCAAGTTGTGTGCGCTAATTTGCGGTTTTTGGCTGTTTCAGGCGTTTTTTTATCCCAAAAACTTGGCGGTTTGCCGAAAACGAGTTACCTTTGCAACGCAAAATCTGAATGAGTTGCACATTCTGCTTCAATAGCTCAGTTGGTTAGAGCACCTGACTGTTAATCAGGGGGTCGTTGGTTCAAGCC
>CAVAPI010000094.1:0-7839 GCA_963590445.1 Lachnospiraceae bacterium
CGAAAAGCACTGCGGCCATGAGCAAAAAGCCTATTGCTGTGTTCTTGTTCATTTCTGTCTGGAATGATTATTTTTTCTGGTTGGCGATGGCTGTCTTTATGAAATCAAGGAACAACGGATGCGGCTTGAGCACCGTGCTTTGGTATTCGGGATGGAACTGTGTACCTATATACCATTTCAGTCCGGGTATCTCTACGATTTCCACAAGGTCGCTCTCAGGGTTGCGGCCTACGCACTGCATGCCGTTGCGTTCAAACTCCGTCTGGAACGAGCTGTTGAACTCATAGCGGTGACGGTGGCGTTCCTGTATATGCTCCTTCTTATATATATTGAGTGCGCGCGAACCTTGTTTCAATACACACTCATAAGCGCCGAGACGCATCGTACCGCCCATGTCGGTTATGTTCTTCTGCTCCTCCATTATGTCTATCACGTTGTGCTCCGTGGCATTGTCCATCTCGCGGCTGTTGGCGTCGGCATAGCCGAGCACGTTGCGGGCAAACTCTATCACCATCATCTGCATGCCGAGACAGATGCCGAACGTGGGAATGTCGTGGGTGCGGGTATAGTGAGCTGCAACTATCTTTCCCTCGATGCCCCGCTGTCCGAAACCGGGGCATATCACGATGCCGTCCTGCCCGGCAAGTTTCTCGGCCACGTTGTCCTCTGTCAGCTTCTCCGAGTTGATGAAAGTGAGTACAGTCTTGCGGTCATTGTAAGTACCTGCTTGCGAAAGACTTTCACGTATGCTCTTGTAGGCGTCCTGCAGGTCATACTTGCCCACCAGTCCGATATGCACCTCTTCCGCAGCCTTGTTGCGGCGCTCAAGGAAACTGCGCCACGGGCCGAGTGCGGGAGTTTCGCCCACTTCCATACCAATTTTGTTCAGTATGGCAGTGTCCAGTCCCTGGTTCTGCATGTGCACCGGCACCTCATATATCGACGGAAGGTCTTCGCTCTGCACTACACAGTCCAAGTCAACGTTGCAGAACGAAGCCACCTTCTTCAGTATGTTCTGGTCAAGATGCTTCTCTGTGCGCAGCACGAGCACGTCGGGCTGTATACCAACGCTTTGAAGTTCCTTCACTGAGTGCTGTGTAGGCTTGGTCTTCAGTTCACCGGCAGCCTTCAGGTAGGGTACGTATGTCAGGTGAACGCACACGGCGTTGCGCCCAAGTTCCCACTTCATCTGCCTTATGGCCTCAAGGAACGGCATGCTCTCTATGTCGCCTATCGTTCCACCAATCTCGGTTATCACGAAGTCGTAGTGGTACTTCTCGCCCAACAGCTTCACGTTGCGCTTTATCTCATTGGTGATGTGCGGCACCACCTGTATGGTCTTGCCGAGGTAGTCGCCCCTGCGCTCCTTGTCAATCACGGCCTTGTATATGCGTCCTGTAGTGAGCGAGTTGGCCTTGGTGGTCTGTATGCCCGTAAACCGCTCGTAATGGCCAAGGTCAAGGTCGGTCTCCATGCCGTCAACCGTCACGTAGCATTCGCCGTGCTCATAGGGATTGAGCGTGCCGGGGTCGATATTAATGTACGGATCAAACTTCTGGATTGTGATGTTGTAGCCTCTTGCTTGGAGCAACTTACCTATTGAAGACGAGATTATTCCCTTACCAAGCGATGACACGACACCGCCCGTCACGAAGATGTATTTTGTTTCAGCCACGATATTATTGAATTTTATTATTGATGCATTATCCAAATATCATGGGTGCAAAGGTATAAAATAAATCCGATACCCACAAAAACAATACCTTTCTTATATTGCAAGCTCTGGATGCCTTAGAGATCGGGGGATAGAGAGGGAGAACACGTTTTCCCATCCTTTCCTTTACGTTTTTCCGTGCTTTATCCGCAACATGGCTTATAAGGCAAAAACGTATCGCTTTATAAAATATCTCACGCCACTTTGCAAGTCTCTGATTTTCTTCCGCTTGTAAATCCCGGACGCTTGTGCCTCGCAAACGGTCAAGTTAACAGTCGCAGATGTCCGGATCAGGTGTTTTCAGTGTGTACTCCACCGCCCATTTTGTCAAAGCCTTATCTGTCTTTTAAAAAGATGTATGCAATCTTTGCCGAAAATCATATAGATCTTTGGTGGAAATGCATGCAATCTTTGGTGGAAATGCATGCATTTTATTGCGGAACATGTAACAACCAGAAAGACAATTCCATACAAACCGCAGTGCGAAACCTTGGTTTTTCAATATTTTTCGCCATTATCTTGGCCATAAAGGCTACAGTTCCTTTTTCGGCCAATGCCAATCGGGCCATGAAGATATGCCGGGACTCTTTGGGGTTTAATATAATTCCATGTGAGTTTGTTAAGGCCATCTGTAGAAACTGTGCGGTTTGCACCGCCAGACTTGTATATTTCACGGAAAAAGGTTAACTTTGAACCTTGAATTAAAAACGGGCGGTCGTTTCAGAGCGTCCCTAACCAACAGAAAAGGAAAGACGATGAGCTACGACGGAAATGACGACAACGAAATAAAGGACGGGGAACTGACGGCGAACGCCGAAGCTGCCGGAAGCGCAATGGAGACCGGCGACGGCGGCGACGCGGCCGAGAGCCATTCCGACTACAAGCCGGCGGGGCGGTTTGACGCATCGGCGGTACGCCACCTTAGCGGGATGTACCAAAACTGGTTTCTCGACTACGCCTCGTATGTGATACTGGAGCGCGCCGTGCCCAACATCGACGACGGTCTTAAGCCCGTGCAGCGGCGCATTCTCCACTCGATGAAGCGCATGGATGACGGACGATACAACAAAGTGGCCAACATCGTGGGCCATACCATGCAGTTCCACCCCCACGGCGACGCGTCGATAGGCGACGCACTTGTGCAGATAGGACAGAAAGACCTTCTTGTTGACACACAGGGAAACTGGGGAAACATACTCACCGGTGATCGTGCCGCCGCGCCCCGATATATTGAGGCGCGACTGTCGAAGTTCGCCCTGGACACGGTGTTCAACCCCAAGACCACCGAGTGGCAGCTCAGCTACGACGGACGCAACAAGGAGCCGGTGGCTCTGCCCGTGAAGTTCCCGTTGCTGCTGGCCCAGGGTGCCGAGGGCATTGCCGTTGGCCTTAGTTCGAAGATACTTCCGCACAACTTCTGCGAGATATGCGACGCGGCCATCAACTATCTGCACGGGCGTGAGTTCAAGTTATATCCAGACTTCCCCACGGGCGGAAGCATCGACGTGGGCAAGTACAGCGACGGGCGGCGCGGAGGCACACTGAAGGTGCGCGCAAAAATAGAGAAGCTCGACAACAAAACCCTCGCCATACGCGAGCTGCCGTTCGGAAAGACCACTACTACGCTAATCGACACCATTCTGCGCGCGATAGAAAAAGGCAAGATAAAGGCGCGCAAGGTGGACGACAATACCGCCGCCAAGGTGGAGATATTAGTGCATCTGGCTCCGGGAGTGTCGTCCGACAAGACTCTCGACGCCTTGTACGCCTTCTCCGACTGCGAGGTGAACATATCGCCAAACTGCTGCGTCATATCCGACAACAAGCCGCAGTTCCTCTCCGTAAGCGATGTGCTGTGCCACTCGGCCGACCGCACCAAAGAACTTATACGTCAGGAGCTGGAGATAAGACGCGGCGAACTGCTGGAGCAGCTGCACTTCAGCTCGCTCGAAAAGATATTCATTGAGGAGCGCATATACAAAGACCGCAAGTTTGAGCAGGCTCCCAACGTGGACGCAGTGTGCGAGCACATCGACGAACGGCTGACGCCATACTATCCGCAGCTGGTGCGCGAGGTGACCAAGGACGACATACTGCGGCTGCTGGAAATAAAGATGCAGCGCATACTGAAGTTCAACAAGGACAAGGCCGACGAACTGATGGCACGCATCAAGGCGGAGATAGAGCGCGTGGACCGCGATCTGGCCAACATCGTAGAGGTCACCGCCGACTGGTTCGCCTTCCTCAAGGACAAGTACGGAAAGGATCATCCGCGCCTCACAGAGATACGCAACTTCGATACCATTGAGGCAGCCAAGGTGGTGGAGGCCAACGAGAAGCTCTACATCAACAGACAAGAGGGCTTCGTAGGCACTGCGCTGAAGAAAGATGAGTTCGTTTGCAACTGTTCTGACATTGACGACATCATCATCTTCTACCGCGACGGCAAGTACAAGGTGGTGCGCGTGGCCGACAAGATATTCGTAGGCAAGAACGTGATACACGTTGGCGTGTTCAAGAAGAACGACCGCCGCACGACTTACAATGTAGTATACCGAGACGGAAAGGGAGGCTACTACTATATGAAGCGTTTCAACGTGACGGCCATAGCCCGCGACCGCGAGTATGTGCTAACACAAGGACGTCCCGGTTCAAAGGTAGTCTACTTCACAGCCAATCCCAACGGTGAAGCTGAAGTAATAAAGATTACGTTGGAGCCTTCAGAAGCCAAGAAGAAGACAAGCATCTTCTTCGACCGTGACTTCTCGAAGCTCACAATAAAAGGCAGGACTTCAAAAGGAAACATACTCACGAAGAAGCCAATACACCGTATCGGACTGAAGAGTCACGGGCATTCTACGCTCGGAGGACGCATGGTTTGGTTTGATTCTGACGTAAACCGCCTGAACTACGACGAGCACGGGCGGCTCTTGGGAGAGTTTCACGACGGCGACTCAATACTCGTTGTGCTTAAAAACGGTGAGTACTACACTACGGGCTTTGACGCAAACAACCACTATGAAGACAACATCCTGCGCATAGAGAAGTATGACGAAGCCAAGGTGTGGACGGCTGTGCTCTTCGACGCCGATAATGACGGCTACCCCTACATCAAGCGTTTCCTCATGGAGGCAACAAAGCGCAAGCAGAGTTATTTGGGCGACAATGCGGCCAGTGTGCCAGTGCTGCTCACCGACCAGGTATATCCACGCATGCTTGTCACCTTTGGCGGTGCTGACTCGTCACGCGCTCCACTGGAAGTAGATGCCGAACAGTTCGTCGCCGTCAAAGGCGTGAAGGCCAAGGGCAAGCGACTGTCAACATGGCAAATAGAGAGCATCGAGGAGCTTGAGCCTCTACGGTTCCCCGAACCGCAAGAGGAGGAAGAGACGCAAGAGGCCGACAGCGAGACGCAAGAAGAAGAGAACCTCGACCCCGACGCAGGCAAGACGGAGCAGCAGGTGATAGACGAGATAACAGGACAACTTAACCTGTTTGATAACGATGACCAATAGGAAGATACTGGCTGCGGCAATAGTCGCGATGGCGGTTGTGCCAGCGAAGGCGCAAAGTGATTCGGTGACGGTGCCGCGGATTACCACAACATCCTATATGATTGGCGTGGGCGAAACACGTCTGCTCGACACTTATCTGTCGCAAGAGCATTTCAAAGGCGAAGGCTTTACCTTTCTCGCCACTCGCGAATTGCATCGTCCGGGAAAACGTTGGCTAACGGCAATGCAGCACCAGGCCAACCTTTCACAGGCCGATGACCGCAGCAATACAGTGTCGGAGCTTGAAGGGGCGTACAACTTCTATATAGGCCGCTACCGCCAGTGGCAGCTGTTTGACAACCGCCTCACATTGAGAGCGGGAGTCATGGCCAATGCGTGTCTGGGCTTTGTATATAATGCTGTGAACGGAAATAATCCTGCGCAAGCCCGCTTGCACCTAAACCTTATGCCGTCGGGCATGGCCACGTGGCGGTTCAGGCTTTGGAAGCGTGCCTTGGCAGTAAACTATGAGTTGGAGATTCCGCTCGCGGGAGTGATGTTCAGCCCCAACTACGGACAGTCGTACTACGAACTGTTCTCCCGAGGCGACTACGACCACAACGTTGTTCCTACCACCTTTGTCAGCGCGCCATGCTTCCGGCAGCAGCTCTTGCTCGATGTCAACCTCGGCCGGCGCACCACACTGCGCGTCGGTTATTTAGGGGATTACTATCAAACGGCAGTCAACAACCTCAAAGCCCATACCTATTCCCACCGCTTCATGATAGGCTTCGTAAAGCGATTCAGACTAACCAGCTACAGACCATGAGAAAGACTATGCTTGTTTTGATGGCAGTTTTGGTTGCCGTATGCCATTCGTGTGTAGATGTGGAAGAGCACGACAACACCTCGAGAGGCAACTTTGACGCGCTGTGGAGCATCATTGACCAGCATTACTGCTTCTTCGACTACAAGGGCAAGGAGTATGGACTGGACTGGGATGCCGTGAGACAGGAGTACAGCCAGCGCATCAACGACGGCATGACCAGCGCGCAGCTGTTTGAAGTGATGGGCGACATGCTCGCTGAGCTTCGCGACGGCCACGTCAACCTGTCGCGCTCGGCCGACTTCTCGCGCTACTGGAGCTGGTATGAGAACTATCCGTCGAACTTTAGCGACACCCTCAACCGCCGCTATCTCGGCACCGACTACAAGATAGCCTCCGGACTGAAATACCGCGTGCTCGATGACAACATCGGCTACATTTACTACGAGAGCTTCAACACCGCAGTGGGCGAGGGCAACCTCGACGATGCGCTCAGCCACATGATGCTCTGCCGGGGACTGATAATCGACATACGCAACAATGGCGGCGGCAACCTCACCACCGCCGAACGGCTGGCCGCACGCTTCATCGACGACGAGACGCTCGTGGGCTACATCCAGCACAAGACCGGCACTGGCCACAGCGACTTCTCGGCCATGGAGGAGCAGCGGCTCAAGCCGTCGTCAAACGTAAGGTGGCACAAGCGCGTGTGCGTGCTCACCAACCGCCAGGTGTATAGCGCCGCCAATGAGTTCGTGAAGTACATGAAGTGCTCTCCACGGGTAAAAGTGGTGGGCGACCGCACCGGCGGAGGTGCCGGACTGCCCTTCACGAGTTCGCTGCCAAACGGCTGGGTGGTCAGGTTCTCGGCCTGTCCAATGTACGACCGTGACCGGCAGTCAACAGAGTTTGGCATAGCTCCCGACTACGACTGTCAGTTGTCGCAAGCCGATGTGGCCCGCGGCGTTGACACCATAATAGAATACGCCCGCCAACTGCTGGCCGAATCTTGGTAAGAGTCCACATTATTATAATAAGGTATAGGGATGGACAAACTTACACCCTCACAGCGGCATCACTGTATGGCATCCATACGCAGCAAGGACACCAAGCCCGAACTCTTGGTGCGCCGCTATCTGTTTGCCCACGGCTACCGCTACAGGCTGAACCATCCCCGGTTGCCGGGTCATCCCGACATAGTGATGCGCAAGTACCGCACGGTCATCTTCGTAAACGGCTGCTTCTGGCACGGGCATGAAGGCTGCAAACACTTCGTAATGCCCAAGAGCCGTACAGATTTCTGGCAGTCGAAGATAGAACGCAACCAAGCCCGCGACAAGGAGGAGCAACGCAAGCTGGCAAGCATGGGCTGGCACTGCATCACAATCTGGGAGTGTCAGCTGAAACCCAAGGTAAGGGAGCGGACTCTACAATCATTGGCATACACCCTCAACCGCATCTTCATTGAAAACCACAAGTCACATCGTTATGAATCGCCGGAAGAGGAGACAATGATGGCAGCAGAGCCGGAAAGTCCCAACCGCTTATGAAGCATCCCAACCATCATCTTACATATCCAAGCGGCACTGTTACAAAAGGGATGAGGTTCCGTATTGCTCTCATCGCATCCTCTCCAATCTGTTTTCAAGGCATCGGGCGAAATTTATTGCCCATTTGGCGTGAGAGGTGCTTGTCCCGCTGCCTGCAACAGGGTATGTGCAGTGGTGTAGAGAGGACAGAAAACTAAAGTGAGGGTGTGTCAAAATGCCCTTATAAATAAAAATCACAAAGCCCTGACTTTCCCA
>CAVAPI010000095.1:0-7693 GCA_963590445.1 Lachnospiraceae bacterium
GCGACCACACCATCTATCCCGACTGCCGTCCGGAGTTTGTCGGTGCGATAAACGATGCCATACGCCTCGGCACGTATGCCAACGTCACCGTTTCCGCACCCTACACCGACATTACCAAGGGCGACATTGCCCGTCGCGGTGCGGCTCTTGGCATAGACTATGGCGAAACGTGGTCGTGCTACAAGGGTGGTGACAAGCATTGCGGCAAGTGCGGCACGTGCGTAGAGCGGCGCGAAGCCCTTGCTGAGGCAGGAGTGACTGACACTACCGGATACGAAGAGTGACGCATTTGCGCCGCAAGGCCACAATTAGAACCTACAAAAACGGCTTCCTGTCATTGACGGAAGCCGTTTTTGTAGGTTCATGGGCTGGTGGTTTCAGTTCTGTCGGTCACCTTTACTTACCGTCCACACTACTCCTTACCTGTCCACATGCCGTCTCTTGCCGTTCAGACGTTATTCCAGCAGGTCGGGACGCAGCCGTTTCGTGCGCTCCATGGCCTCGTTCATTTCCCATTCCTTTATCTTTGCCTCGTTGCCGCTAAGCAGTATGTCAGGCACACGCCATCCCTTGTAGTCGGCGGGGCGGGTGTATATGGGTGCGGCGAGCATGTCGTCCTGAAAGCAGTCGGACAGTGCGCTCTGGTCATCGCTTATCACTCCCGGCACGAGGCGCACTATTGCGTCGGCCATCACGGCGGCTGCCAGTTCGCCACCCGTCAGCACATAGTCGCCGATGGATATTTCGCGCGTAATCAAGTGGTCGCGTATGCGCTGGTCGATGCCCTTGTAGTGGCCGCAGAGTATGATGATGTTGCCGCACATGGACAGGTCGTTGGCCACGTGCTGGTTGAACTGCTCGCCGTCGGGCGAGGTGTAAATCACCTCGTCGTAGTCTCTTTCGGCTTTGAGGGCTGTGATGGCGCGGTCTATCGGCTCGCATTGCATGACCATACCGGCAAATCCTCCGTAGGGATAGTCGTCCACGCGGCGCCATTTGTCGGTGGTGTAGTCTCTTAGGTTGTGCAGATGTATCTCGGCAAGTCCCTTCTTCTGCGCCCTTGCGAGTATGGATTCGTGGACGAAGCCCTCAATCATTTCGGGCAAAACGGTTATTATGTCTATTCTCATCAGTGCGGTTTTTCGGTCAGAGCGTACCCTTTGTGCTGGGCAACTCAAAGTGTTGTATGTCGCGTTTTACCGCCATACGCAGACTGCGGGCAAAGGCTTTGAATATGCCCTCTATCTTGTGGTGCTCGTTGTCGCCCTCCGCCTTTACGTTGAGGTTTATCCGTGCGCTGTCGCTAAGGCTCTTGAAGAAATGGAGGAACATCTCTGTGGGCATGTCCCCTATCTTTTCGCGCTTGAACCCGGCGTCCCACACAAGCCAGGGGCGGCCTCCGAAGTCTAAAGCCACCGAACAGAGACAGTCGTCCATGGGCAGACAGTAGCCGTAACGCTCTATTCCGCGCTTGTCACCCAAGGCTTTCAGCAGACAGTCGCCCAACACGATGGCCGTGTCCTCTATGGTATGGTGCTCGTCAACGTTGAGGTCGCCCTTGCAACTCACCGTGAGGTCCATCATGCCGTGCCTGCTTATCTGCTCCAGCATGTGGTCGAAGAAGCCGATACCCGTGCTGATGTCGCACTTGCCCGTGCCGTCGAGGTTCAGTCTGACGCTGATGTCCGTTTCCTTTGTGGTGCGTCTGGCCTCGGCGGTGCGCTCTCCGGCAAACAGAAGTTCGGCTATCTTGTCCCATGTCAGCCCGTCCTTGCCCAGTATGAGAGCCTTGCAGCCTATGTTTCCGGCAAACTGGCGGTCTGTTTCCCTGTCTCCTATGACGTAGCTGTTGGCAATGTCGTAGTCAGGGTTGTCCATATACTTGCGCACAAGCCCCGTTGCGGGTTTGCGAGTGTCGGAGTTGTCTTCGGGGAAGTGGCGGTCTATGAGAATGTCGTCAAAGGTCACGCCCTCGCTTCCGAGCGTTTGCAGTATGAAATTGTGCACCGGCCAGAACGTATCTTCGGGGAATGAGTCAGTTCCGAGGCCGTCCTGGTTGGAAACCATGACGAACTTAAAGTCGGTTTTCGTGCGTATGAAGTTCAGGTTCCGTATCACTCCCGGAACAAATCTCAGCTTGCTGAACGAGTCAATCTGCTCGTCTTCAGGCTCTTCTATGATGGTTCCGTCGCGGTCAATAAACAGTAAGCGTGTCATATTGTTGGCTTTTTAGTTCGTTTCTGTATTGTTTGCGCTCGGCTTCCTGCGTGTCTATCGAACCATACATATAGTATAGGGGAAACAGGACCGACAGTCTGATGTAGGCTTGCGCAAATCCGGATATGAAAAAGATGGCGGCTGTGAGTGCGGTCATGTATGACGGCATGCCCGAAGGGTCGCCGTTGGCCACTCCGGCACTCGACTGGCTGTTGGCAACGGTCAGTATTACCGCCGGTTGCTGCAGCACATAGGTGGCCGCGAGCACTATTGCCGCACAGGAAATGACCACCGCGAGCATGAAACCCAGATGGCGCATGGCCGGAAGGTAGTCGGTCTTGAGCAGCGGCCAGAACCTTTCGCCGTCGTTGAGCACGTACTTCATGCCGACAAAGAGGGCGGGCGTCAGAGCCAGGGCAAAGATTGCGGCCACGATGACAGTGAGTGCCGTCCAGGCATAGTGGCTTCCCGGAGATGCAAGCACGTAGCGCAGCTTGAAAGCATACCACAGTCCGAACACAGTCACGGGGACGGCGTGGAGCAGCAGTATGGAAAGCGCTGCTTTTATGGTGCGCCATGCGGCTGTGCGGTCGAGACGCGGACGCCACTTGCACACATTCATGCTGCCGGTGGCCTTGTGGCTGCGCAGAAGCGACAGGCCGCACGAGTAGAACACCGTCTCTATTATTCCACCGGCTACGGCCAGCAGCCCGAAGGCCGCCAACAGCCACACGTACTCCTTGCCCGCCGCCTGCAACTGGGCTTCATTCTGCAAGCCAACGGCCGTGAAAGCCGGCAACTTGGCCACAGACAACACTCCCAAGGCCGCAAAACATGCTGAAAAGAGCAATGCCGGAAGCCATGTGGCGCGGAATGTGTTGCTGAAATGTGATGTGTAGAGACCGTAGCCCAACTTGATGCTTGCCCCCACGCTGTTGCTTTTCATTGCGGAGGTTTCTGTCTGTTTTTCCATCATGCCGTGTTCTTGTTACAATCCGATAGTCCGAAAGGGCTTATATGGAGCACAAAGATAGCCTTAATTTTTGAGATAGGCGGCTTAATGCGCCCAAAAACTGCTGCCGTCCCGGCCTGATGCGTTCATAAACGGTCGGGTTACGGGCGGCAAACCGCCGGTTTGGCGTGCGTAAACGGGCGGTCTGGCCACCGTAAACGGGCGCTTTACGAAATCCAAAGCGCACGGCTCTTCTGAATATATTGGGGACAACATCGGTGAAAAGGGTGATAGTCTCGGCAATTCTTGCTAACTTTGCCGCATAAAATGAAGTTATGAAAATAATAAGGTGGGGTTTCATCGGATGCGGAGAGGTCACTGAGAAGAAGAGCGGGCCCGCCTTCTCGGAGGTGGAAGGCTCTGTGGTTGAGGCAGTGATGAGCCGCAACGAGGCCAAGGCGCGCAGTTATGCCGAGCGCCACGGCATAGGCAAGTGGTACACCGACCCTCAGGAACTGATAGACGACCCCGACGTGAACGCCATATACATAGCCACGCCGCCGTCGAGCCACGCCACGTTTGCCATAATGGCCATGAAGGCCGAAAAACCGGTATATGTGGAGAAGCCTCTGGCGGCCTCTTACGAGGACTGTACGCGCATTAACCGTGTGAGCGAGGCCACAAGAGTGCCGTGCTTCGTGGCCTATTACCGCCGCTATCTGCCCTACTTCCAGAAAGTAAAGGACATAATTGACAGCGGAACCATAGGCAAGGTAATCAACGTGCAGGTGCGTTTCGCAGTGCCGCCGCGCGATCTGGACTACCAACGCGCCGACAACCTGCCGTGGAGGTTGCAGCCCGACATTGCCGGAGGGGGCTATTTCTACGATTTGGCGCCCCACCAGCTCGACCTGCTGCAGCATTTCTTCGGCGTAATAGTCGAGGCCGACGGGATATGTGCCAACCGTGGCGGACTGTATAAGGCAGAGGACACGGTCAGTGCGTGCTTCCGCTTCGACAACGGGCTGCCCGGCAGCGGGTCATGGTGCTTTGTGGCCTACGAATCCGCGCGCGAGGACCGCATAGAGGTGATAGGCGACCGGGGGCAGGTGGGCTTCTCGGTGTTCAACTACGACCCCATACTGCTCCATACCGGCGACGGAGTGCAGCGGATAGAGGTGCCCAATCCGCCATACGTGCAGTTTCCGCTCATAAAGAACGTAATCGAGCACTTGCAGGGGCAGGGCGTGTGCACGTGTACCAGCGTGTCCGCCACGCCGGTCAACTGGGCTATGGATCAGATATTGGGCAAATCCTGACATGAAGCAGCTGCTTTTTACCGTTATGGCGGTGCTTGCGGCACTCGTGTCTGTGCCAGTGGCGGCACTCGGCGGCGGCAGTGACGGCGAACTGGGCACTATCCGGAAGACGGTAAGGGGCTTCAGCGCAATCGACACCAACTACATTGAGCCGCAGCACTACAACTTCACGGTGATGATGCAGAGCACTTACAACTACGACATGTTCCGCCTGAAGAGCCATTCCGGCCAGAGCGTGACGTTCGCCCCCGACATTATAATGAAAGTAGGGCCGTATATAGGCTGGCGGTGGTTCTTTCTCGGCTACACATTCGACCTGAAACACCTGTCGTTCGGCTCGGACGGCAAGAAGCATGAGATAGCTTTCAGCGTGTATAGCTCGCAGATAGGCGTGGATCTGTTCTACCGCCGCACCGGAAGTGACTACAAGATCCGCCATGTGTATATGGGTAGGGGAGCGGAAACGGGCGCACTGGAGGGCAAACCCTTTGACGGAGTGAACGTAGGCATAACGGGCGTGAACCTCTACTACATCTTTAACCACAAGCGGTTCTCCTATCCGGCGGCCTTTTCCCAAAGCACTTGCCAGAAGAGAAGCTGCGGTTCGTGGATGGCAGGCGTGGGATACACGCGCAACAGCATAGGCCTTGACTACGGGAAATTGAGGGATGTGATAGCCGAAAACACCGTTCCGGGGACGGCAGTGCCCGACAGCGGCTTCATGTTCAGCGGGGTGGATTTCCAAAATGTCAACGTTTCGTGCGGCTATGCCTACAATTGGGTGTTCGCAAAGAACTGGCTGGCCTGTGCAAGCGGTTCGGTGGCCTTGGCCTACAAGCACACTAAGGGTGAGGCAGAGGGCGGCGGACTGTATGGATTTAAGCTGGACAACGTCAACGTGGACGGCATCGGACGCTTCGCAGTGGTGTATAACAACACCCGGTGGTATGCAGGCACGAGTGCCATACTGCACACCAACAACTACCGGAAGGAGCGTTTTGCCACAAGCAACGTGTATGGAAGCATAAATGTATATGCGGGTTACAACTTCGGACTGAAGTCTAAATACAGGAAAGGCAAATGAGAATTATGTTGTTAACGGCGCTTCTGCTCCTGCTCACGGGGGCGGATGCAGATGCCAGGCGATGGCAGGGCAGTAAGGAGGACAGCGTGTTTGTGACCAAAATCCTTGCTGATGCCAGTCGCGAAAAGGCCGTTGGCAATGTGCAACTGTACTTCGCGCGCAAGTTTCTCGGCCGTCCATATGTGGCGCATACGCTGGAGGTGGGCGACGACCGCCGCCTTGTGGTCAACACACGGCAGCTTGACTGCACCACACTGGTGGAGAACGTGACCGCCCTGACGCTGTGTTTCAACGAGAAGAGGCTGACTTTCGGCGACTATCTCGCCAAGTTGGAGCAGCTGAGATACCGCAACGGGACTATGAACGGCTATGTCAGCCGACTGCACTACTTCACCGACTGGATAGAAAGCAACACAAAAGGAGGCTTGGTGAGTGAGGTTCAGGGTAGCAACCCGCCTTTCTCGGCCGTGCAGACGGTCAAGGTGAACTATATGAGCACGCATCCCGACTCCTACAAAGCCTTGCGCGAGCACCCCGAATACGTGGAGGCGATACGCAAAACAGAGCGGTCCGTCACAGGAAAAACGTACAGATATATACCAAAAGGCAGCATACAGAACACCAAACTGCTGAGGCTGACGGTTCACGACGGCGACATTGTCGCCATCACAACCGGCAAGCCGGGACTGGACATAGCCCACCTTGGCTTTGCCGTGTGGCGCAGTGACGGCCTGCATCTGCTCAACGCGTCTATGATACACGGCAAGGTTGTCGATGAGCCGATGACGCTTCGCCGGTACTTGATGCGGCACAAAACCCGCACAGGCATCAGACTGGTAAGGATAAAGACAACGAGATAGACAACAAGAACCAAGGGAACGGACAACAAAAACCAAGGGACAAACAATAAAAACAAGAAGGATGAGATTATGGAACTACCCGATTTTATGAGCTATTCCGGCAAGTTCACTGCCAAAGACTTTACGGAAAAGATAGCAAAGATTGCCAAACGTGCCGGCGCAAAGCTGGTTTACGCTGCGCTAATCCTTTACTACACCTTGCAAAGCGACAAGGTTTCAAAGACTGACAAGGCCATTATCATCGGTGCTCTGGGCTATATGATAAGCCCGCTCGACGTGATACCGGACGCAATCCCCATTGCCGGACTCACAGACGACCTTGCCGTGCTCGTCTTTGTGCTGCGTAAGGTGTGGGGAAGCGTCGAGCCGGAAGTGAAAACCAAGGCAGAGGAACGCTTGAAGAAATGGTTTGACGAGGACGAAATAGCCGAGATAAACGAGCTGTTCACCGAGGACAGGGTGGGGAAGGACTGACTTTTCAAGTCTCAGCCGCCACTCTTGGGCAAGGCTATGCGGCCATAAAGGATTGGGAAAGACGGCTTTCCCTTATTTCAGCCGCCGCTTCCCTGCTCTTTTTCGCACAGTCTTGCCTCCTTGACCTTTTGCTTGTGGGCTTCAGCCTTGGCCTTTGCCTTGGCTGCGGCCTCGCTTTGCTCCGCTTCTTCGGGCGGTATGCGCATGGTTTCCGCCTTGTTTATAAGATCCTTCACAACCTCTCCGCCAACGATAAGCCCCGCTGCGGCAGGAACAAAGGCATTGCTTGCCGGTATGTTGCGGCGGTCTGTGCACTTGCGCATATCCTTGTCGGGACAGATACAGTGGAATCTGCAACTGATGGATGCATCGTCGAACGGGCGCAATGGGGCTTCTTCGCTATACACAACCTTGAGCTTCCTGACGCCAAGCTCCTTCATCTTCTTTCTCATCACCTTTGCCAAGGGATCCATCTTGGTCTTCCCTATATCGCAAACCCTGAAGGCGGTAGCGTCAAGTTTGTTCGCAGCCCCCATACAGCTTATTATCGGCGTGCCCAGACGGTAGCACCGCTTGGCCAGTTCGACCTTTGCCGATACCGTATCGATGCAGTCAACCACATAATCATATACCGAAAGGTCTATCTCATCGGCGTTTGAAGGCAGGTAGAACATACGGTACTTGTTGACAATGCACCGTGGGTTAATCTCATGTATGCGCCTTTCAGCCACATCCACCTTGTGTTGTCCCACGGTAGTGGTCAGGGCGTAAATCTGTCGGTTCACGT
>CAVAPI010000096.1:0-7464 GCA_963590445.1 Lachnospiraceae bacterium
CAAGGAACTCGAAAAGAAAATACGCAAGAACAAGTTTGACTTCAACGACTTCATGGCGCAGATACAACAGATAAAGAAGATGGGCAACATCAAGGATCTGGCCGCTATGATACCGGGAGTGGGCAAGGCCGTTAAGGACATCGACATAGACGACAACGCCTTCAAGGGCATCGAGGCCATAATAAACAGCATGACGCCTAAGGAGCGCACCAACCCTGACCTGATAAACCAGAGCCGCCGCATGCGCATAGCAAAGGGTTCGGGCACGAACATACAGGAGGTGAACAAGCTGATGAAGCAGTTTGACCAGATGAGAAAGATGATGCGCATGATGACAGGCATGTCCAATTCAAAGATGATGCAGATGGCCAATGCCATGAAAGGCATGAAGGGAATGCCGGGAATGTAGCGGACGGCATGCGTTTTTACAGACACAAACTTATATAACGATATGCAACTGATAGACGGAAAGGCCACGGCGGCCAAGATAAAGGAGGAGATAGCCGAAGAAGTGGCGCAGATAGTGGCGCAAGGAGGCAAACGCCCGCACCTTGCGGCGGTGCTTGTGGGTCACGACGGAGGCTCTGAAACATACGTCAAGAACAAGGTTGTCGCATGTGAGGCGTGCGGCTTCAAGTCGTCACTCATCCGCTTTGAGGACACAGTGAGCGAGGAAGAACTGCTTGCTTGCGTAGATAAGCTCAACAACGATGCCGACGTGGACGGCTTCATCGTGCAGCTGCCGTTGCCCAAGCATATCGATGAGCAGAAGATAATAGAGGCCATCGACTATCGCAAGGACGTTGACGGCTTCCATCCTGTCAACGTAGGGCGCATGGCCATCGGCTTGCCGTGCTTCATCTCGGCCACGCCGCTGGGCATAATCACGCTGCTTAAACGCTACAACATAGAGACGAGCGGCAAGAAGTGCGTGATATTGGGGCGCAGCAACATCGTAGGCAAGCCTATGGCGCAGCTGATGATGCAGAAACAGTATGGCGACGCAACCGTTACTGTGTGCCACAGCAGGTCGAAAACGCTCAAGGAGGAATGCCGTCAGGCTGACATTATCATTGCAGCCATAGGCAGTCCCGACTTCGTTACCGCCGACATGGTGAAGGAAGGCGCGGTGATTGTGGATGTAGGAACGACACGTGTGCCCGACGCAACGCGCAAGAGCGGCTTCAGACTTAACGGAGACGTGAAGTTCAATGAGGTGGCTTCCAAGTGCTCGTTCATCACTCCAGTACCCGGAGGTGTAGGCCCGATGACCATCTGCTCGCTGATGAAGAACACGCTGGCGGCCGGTAAAAAGGAGTTCTACAAGTGAGTACCGCAGAGGAACTGTACCGCCGGGGCAACCAATTCCGCAAGGAAGGCAACTGGCAAGAGGCCATAAACAACTATATAGCCGCCATAGAGCTGGACGCAGACAGTCCCGCTGTGGAGGCCAAGGCTATGCTCGACGACATACTTGGCTTCTATCACAAGGACGCGTACAACCCGTGACGGAGCAAAAGAGGAAAGGAATACTTTATGAGCAAGATGAGAGGTGCCATTGTTGTGGACACTGACAGGTGCAAGGGCTGCTCCCTTTGTGTGGTGGCCTGTCCCCAGAGTGTCATTGCACTGGCAAAGAAGGTTAACGTGCACGGCTACCCGTATGTGGAGGTGGCCAACGGCGACGCCTGTGTCGGCTGTTCGGCATGCGCAATCGTATGCCCCGACGGCTGCATAACGGTTTACAGGAAAAGAGAGGAGGACTGACAGCATGGCAGAACAGGAAGTTACATTGATGAAAGGCAACGAGGCAATAGCCCGTGCCGCTATCCGCTGTGGGGCAGACGGCTTCTTCGGCTACCCCATAACGCCGCAGAGCGAGGTGATAGAGACCCTTTCGCTCGACAAGCCTTGGGAAACCACGGGCATGGTTGTGCTGCAGGCCGAGAGCGAAGTGGCCGCCATAAACATGGTGCACGGTGCGGCCGGCGCCGGCAAGAGGGCGTTCACGTCATCGTCAAGCCCCGGTGTGGCACTCATGCAGGAGGGCATTGCCTACATGGCAGGTGCAGAAATACCCGGAGTGATAGTCAACGTGCAGCGCGGAGGTCCCGGACTGGGAACCATACAACCGTCGCAGAGCGACTATTTCCAGGCCACTCGTGGAGGCGGCAACGGCGACTACTATATAATAGTGCTTGCTCCTAACTCCGTTCAGGAGATGGCTGACTTCATGGATTTGTCGTTCACGCTGGCCTTCAAGTACCGCATTCCGGCCATGATATTGAGCGACGGCGTCATCGGACAGATGATGGAGAAGGTGGTAATGCCGCCCTACAAACCGCGCCGCACTGAAGATGAGATAAAGAAGGAGTGCCCATGGGCTACGTTCGGACGTGAAAAAGGCCGCCAGCCTAACATCCTTACCTCGCTGGAACTGAAGCCTGAGGCCATGGAGGCGCACAATCTGCACCTGCAGGCAAAGTACAGAGAGATAGAACAGAACGAGGTGCGCTACGAGACCATGCAGTGTGACGATGCCGACTATGTGATTGTAGCCTTCGGAAGCGCTGCCCGCATAGCCCAAAAGGCCATAGAGATAGCCCGCAGTGAAGGCATCAAGGTTGGCTTGCTGCGTCCCATAACGCTATGGCCGTTCCCGTCTAAGGCTGTGAGCGACATTGCCAAGGGGAAGAAGGGACTGCTTGTGGCAGAGATAAACGCCGGTCAGATGGTTGAGGACGTGCGCCTGGCCGTCAACGGAAGCATCCCTGTGGAGCACTACGGTCGCCTTGGTGGCATAGTGCCGGAGCCTAACGAGATAGTTGAGGCACTGAAAAGCAAACTAATGTAGAGGAGGCAAAGACAATGGACAATATAATTTCACCGGAGAACCTGGTGTACAAGAAGCCAACATTGATGAACGACGTGCCCATGCACTACTGTCCGGGGTGCAGTCACGGCGTGGTTCACAAACTCGTGGCCGAGGTTATCGAGGAGATGGGCATGGAAGACAAGACCGTAGGCGTAAGCCCTGTGGGTTGTGCCGTATTCGCTTACCGCTACTTGGACATAGACTGGCAGGAAGCTGCCCACGGACGTGCGCCAGCTGTGGCCACAGGCATCAAGCGCCTTTGGCCAGACCGTCTGGTGTTTACTTATCAGGGCGACGGCGACTTGGCGTGCATCGGAACAGCCGAGACCATCCATGCACTAAACCGTGGCGAACACATTACCATAATATTCATCAACAACGCCATCTATGGAATGACGGGCGGACAGATGGCTCCCACCACACTGATGGGTCAGAAGACAAGCACTTGCCCCTATGGACGTGTGGCCGAACTGCATGGTTTTCCTCTCAAACTCACCGAAATAGCCGCTCAGCTCGAAGGCACGTGCTACGTGACCCGCCAGAGCGTTGAGACAGTGGGAGCTATATTCAAGGCCAAGAAAGCCATACGCAAGGCTTTCCAGGCTTCGATGGACGGCAAAGGCAGCAGTCTGGTGGAGATAGTCTCCACATGCAACAGCGGATGGAAGCTCTCACCCCACAAGGCCAACCTGTGGATGCAGGAAAACATGTTCCCGTTCTATCCCAAGGGCGACCTGAAGGATACCACCGTTTAGGATAGGCTTAGCCAACAAAGAAAGGAGAAGTAAAAGATGAAGAAAGAGATAATAATATCGGGCTTCGGCGGACAGGGAGTGCTCTCTATGGGCAAGATACTCGCCTATTCGGGACTGATGGAGGATAAGGAAGTGACGTGGATGCCGGCCTATGGGCCAGAGCAGCGCGGCGGAACGGCCAACGTGACGGTGATAGTGAGCGACGAGAAGATTTCGTCGCCCATACTCAGCACCTTCGATGTTGCCATCGTACTCAACCAGCCTTCGCTCGACAAGTTCGCCCCGAAAGTGAAGCCGGGCGGCATATTGATATACGATGGCTACGGCATAATGAAGCCAACCGACCGCAAGGACATCACCGTTTACCGCATAGACGCAATGGACAAGGCCGCCGAGATGAAGAACGCCAAGATATTCAACATGATTGTGCTGGGCGGATTCTTGAAAGTCTGCCCCATCATAAGCAACAGTGGCATGGAGAAAGCTCTCTACAAAACGCTTCCCGAACGCCACCACAACCTCATCCCTCTGAACATGCAGGCCTTGGAAGAGGGCGGAAAGATAATGCAGCGCATGTAAGCAGCTGCTTCTTGTTGGCCATGCGCACGGTGTAGATGCACTGTGCGCATGGCTTTTTTGTTGGCTTTACGTGCTGTTGGTGTCCCAATGCAACATTCTGGCGTTCTATTGTTGCGCTTCCGATGTTCTACAGCCGTATCACTTCCGTTCCTCCGCACTCCACAAGGTGGCGGAAGCAGCCCTCGGCGGGAAACAGACCGCCGTATATGCCGGCGCAAACGAGCACGCCTCCGTGGGCGAACACCGCCACTCGGTGGTGTTGTTTTGTGCGAAGCCCGTCGAGAAAAGCCGCCACACGGGCGTAGAGCTGCGGAAACGACTCGCCGTTTGTGGGGGCTACATGCATGAAGTCGTCATACCACAGTTGCAGCCTCGTGTCTGTGATGTCGTCAAACCGCTGCATCTCCCAGTCGCCCATGTTCATTTCCTTTAGCCGTTCGTCCACTATCGGGTCGGCGTAGCCGCAGAACGCCGCCAGTTTTCGTGCGCGTGTCAGCGGCGAAGAGTACACTTCATCGAACTCACCATACTGCTCAAGCCTTGCTTTCGTTGCGCCGGCCTCTTCAACAAACGTGTCGGCTACTGGCACATCCGTCCATCCGTAGCACGTGCCTTGGGGTACTCCAACGCGGGTGTGCCTTACTAAAACCACTTCCATAGCCTGTCCTTATTCCGTTCTCCGTGTTATTGCCAATTTGCGGCTGTATAGACCACTGCGAGATACACACTCAGCTCCACCAGCAGGAACATTGCGCCGCAGCAGTCGCCCGTGTAGCCGCGCAGCCTGCGCCATATAAGCAGATAAATGAGGTACATGGCAAAGCATGGGGCGAACACTATAGCCTGCCAACCATACGGCATGACAAGCCAAAGGTACAGCCCCAAGGGCAGCAAGCCCTGCACTGCCAGGCTTATACTGGCCGACAGGGGCATCCTGCGATATACGGTCTTGGCCTTCGACTCGGCCTCGGTGCGCGCGTAGGGCATGGTCATTATCATCTGTCCGGCCAACATCTTGGCGTAGGGGTCGGCCATGAGCACCGTCAGGGCGGCCTGTGTAGAGCCGAGCGACACAAGGCATAGAAACACAAGTAGCTCATACACGATTATGCCGAGCACACCGTATGTGCCTATATGCGAGTCCTTCATTATGGCGAGCACCCGTTTGCGGTCGGAACCTCCGCCTCCGAAACCGTCGAAGAAGTCGCACAAGCCATCCTCGTGCAACGCTCCCGTGAGCAGTATGCGCACGGCCATTGCCATTACCACCGCTATTTCAAACGGAAAGGCCATACTGCCGAAGTACAGAGTGGCAGCCATTGCTGCGCCCGTGAGCCACCCCGTGAGCGGCCAATGCTCCACTACGGTCTTGTAACTGTCCTTCGGGGGTTGGTAAATCCGCCAGAAAGGCAACCGGGTGAAGAATACAAACGCCGCCCAGACGTTGTCGTACCATTTAGAAGTATTTAGTGATATGCGCATTTTCAAAGTCGTTCATTTCGTTAATCATCCTTACCGCACTGTCCACCAAGGGGAAAGCGCACAGTGCGCCCGTGCCTTCGCCAAGCCTTAGGCCGAGGTTGAGCAGCGGTTTTGCGCCCATGAGGTCGAGCATGCGCCGGTGTCCGCTCTCGTCACCCTGGTGTCCGAATATCATGTAGGGCATGGCTTCGGGATACAACTTCGTTGCCGCCAGGGCGCAGGCCGTCATTATGAAGCCGTCTATTAATATAATAATGTGCAGCTCTGCCGCCCTTAGCATCGCACCGATGGCCGCCACCATCTCGAAGCCGCCGAAATAGCGCACGGCAAACTCCATTTCGCTCTCATTGTCTGGCTTCGCCGTGGCATGAAACCTCTCTACGGCTTGCGCCAACACCTTTGCCTTGTGACTCATGCCCGTGGCGTTGAGACCGGAGCCGGCTCCGATGCACTCGCCGAGTGGCACTCCGCCAATCACATTCATCCACACGCTCGACGGCGAAGTGTTGCCTATGCCCATCTCTCCTATGCAGATGATGTTGCAACCCATGGAACGGCAGTCGTCAACCATCTCTTTTCCCACGGCCAGTGCCCTGTCCATCTGCTCGCAGCTCATCGCCGCGGTGTGCAGAAAGTCGTGCGTGCCGTAGGCTATCTTACGGTCTGTGATGCCGGGTGTGCCGCCGAAGTCGTGGTCAACGCCCACATCCACTATGCGCAGCTTGAAGCCGTGCTGGCGGCAAAACAGGTTTACGCCGCCGCCACCGCGGGTGAAGTTCACCATCTGCTGCCACGTCACTTCGCGCGGCGACACGCTTACGCCCTCTCGCTCGATACCGTGGTCTCCGCCAAACAGCAAGTGGCACGGACTGGACAGAACGGGGCGGAGCGTCTGCTGGGCGAGGCACACTTGCAAGGCGATGTCTTCGAGTCGTCCGAGCGAACCTTTTGGTTTGTTCAGATTGTCCAGTCTTTGGCGTATGTCGCCCTCAATGCCACTGTCGGGAGCCGATATGCAGTACTTCATCATAGGTCTATGCTTCCCTTTACGCTTACCGGTATGCCGCAGACCATGAGCACCACGTCGTCAGCCCGTGCGGCCGCATACTGGTTCATCCATCCTTCGAGGTCGGTGAAGCGTCGCTGCACGGCATTGTCGCTCACTCCGCCGCTGCCAATCTCGTTGGTCACGAAGATGAACGTTGCGTCCTGATTGGTAAACCGGTCAAACTCGGTCTTCAACTCTTCGAGAGCCTCATCGACAGTAGGCTGTTCTCCACCGGCCTTGTCGCGGTTGAAGAAGAAGTTTGTGTACCACAGCGTCAGGCAGTCCACCACCGCCACACGCCCAGTCAGGTCATGTCTGCTCAGTTGCCGCTCCTCCTCTATGTTCGTCCACTGGCTGCCGCGCCTTGCCTTGTGTCTCTCTACACGCTGGCGGAACTCTTCGTCCCAGACATGTGCCGTGGCCACATACACAGGGTTGCCGCTCAGCTTCAGCGCAAGCCTTTCGGCATATACGCTCTTGCCCGACCGTTGCCCGCCGGTTATAAGTATTATTCTTCCCATGGGTTTCTGTTGCTTTTGCAAAGGCTGCGGGAGAGCCTCAAAAGCATTAGTAAGACAGGTTACTGTGCAAAAGAGTGTGAGCTACTGTACAATGGGTTAAGTTACAGTGCAAAGAGAGTGTGGGCCTCTACGGCGGTATGGCCGGCTAAATCTGCCACCATTTCTTCTTTTTACGCACTTCTGACGGCGTGTTTCCATAATGCG
>CAVAPI010000097.1:0-7211 GCA_963590445.1 Lachnospiraceae bacterium
GTAAAGAAGCGGCAGGCGCGCAGTTCGTCGAGGCTTTGCAGCCGTCCGTGCAGCCTGCGGTAGTCGGTTATGGCCTTAGCCCGCGCATATCCCATGTACGGATGGCGGCACATCTGCATCAGAGTGAGCTTGTTTACATTGATGCGCCGCTGCGTCTGTCCCTCTATGGTGAAGTATTGCTTGGACTCAGCGGGGAATTCCTCGATCTCGTCGAGCTGTGCTACGCTGACATAACCGCCGAGACGCTGGCCGTAGCGCACTATCTGGCGGGCATAGTAGCGGCCTATGCCGGGCACGCGCACCAGCTCGGTGGTGTCGGCAGTGTTGAGTATGATGCGCTCGGTGGCGCTTATCTTGTTGCTGTATGCCCGTTTCCCGGACTGGAAACTGCTGTCCTGCACCTCCCGCACGGCCTTTCCTATGGTCTCGGAAGCCGGACGGAAGTCGGGAGAGATGCGTATGTAGGGCCTGAGGCGGCGGAACTGGCCTGCAGTAAGGCCATAAAGGCGGGCGAAGTCGTCGGGATGGGAATAGACACCGCCCTTGGCGCGGTACTTGTATATATTGCGTACCTGCCAAGGGCGCAGCCCCAGACGCAGCAAAGCGGTGGAGTCGGCAGTGTTAGGGTCAAAGGGAAACAGCTCGGTCTTGCGCTTTTCCACATTATAATATTGCCACCGGTGGGCTGAATGTGACCCTCCGTTGGGCAGAAGCTGCATACGGGTGGAGTCGGAGGGAGGATTGGTGCGGTCATTGCGCCATCCCAAATAGCCCACGGCGACCGTTGCCGCCACGGCAAGCGCAATGAGAGCCGCGCCAGCCTTGCGGTCTGACAGTCCGTAACCGATGCGCCGTGGTTGACGTTTCATGCCCCTGCGGTCAGATTAGGCCGAACTGGTTGAGGAAAATCAAAAGGATGAGCAGCGGACACAGGTATTTTACACACAGCATATAGACGCTGAAGAACCTGCCGCGCAGCTGTCCGTTGTTGGTAAACTCACTGCGCACCAGAGTGCGGGGCAGATACCAGCCCACAAAGATGCAGGTGAGGAAACCCCCGATGGGCAGAAACACCTGGCCGGTCACGAAGTCGAACAGCTCAAACAGGGGCTTGCCGAACAGCCGGAGGCCGTCGAAGCGTCCCAACGACAGCGAACACAGCGAGCCAAGCACCGAGCAAAAGCCCGTAACCACCCATGCGGCAGTGCGCCGGCTGACGTGCAGCTCCTCGTGAAGGAACGCCGTGCCGACCTCATGCAGCGAGATGAGCGACGTAAGGGCGGCAAGGGCGAGCAGCGCATAGAACAGTATCGACACCAGATAGCCCAGAACAGGCAGCGCATGGAACGCCTGGTTGAACACATTGGGCAGGGTTATGAACACCAAAGAGGGTCCCGAATCGGGGTTAATGCCCACGGAAAAGGCCGCAGGGAATATGACCAGCCCGGCCAGAACGGCCACCAGCGTGTCCAAAGAGGCTATCTGGACAGCCGAACGGGTAAGGTTTGTCTCACGTTTGAAGTAGGACGCGAAGGTGCAAAGGCACCCCATACCCACGCTAAGCGAATAGAATGTCTGCCCCAACGCATCGAGAAAAGACGACGAAGTCAGCTTGCTGAAGTCGGGACGGAGCAGGAATTCCACTCCTTTCCATGCGCCCGGCAGCGTACAGGCGGCCACTACAATGACGAGAAGCAGCACGAAAAGCGTGGGCATCATCATCTTTGAGGCCCGCTCGATGCCGTTCTGCACACCGCGAACGATTATGAAATGGGTGATAAGTATGAACACTACCGTCCATATAATGGGCTTTACGGGGTCTTGTTCAAAGGCTATGAAGTAGTTTTTCACGTACTCTGTGTCGCCATTCAGCTGGCCTACGCCCGAAGCATAGATGTATTGCAGGCACCAACCCGACACTACGGCATAGTAACTCGTGATAAGAAAGCCCGTGAAAACGCCGAGCAAGCCCACGCAAACCCACATGGTGCCGCGCGAAAGCTGGCTGTATGCACGCACCATATTGGTCTGTGCGTGGCGTCCGATGATGAATTCGTTGAGCATACACGGCAGTCCGAGCAGCAGAATACAGCCGAGATAGACTATGATGAAGGCCGCTCCGCCGTTGTTGCCTGCCATATACGGGAACCGCCAAACGTTGCCCAAGCCAACCGCAGAGCCTGCCGTGGCGAGAATAATGCCCAACTTGCTGCCGAAATTGGCTCTGTCTGTCTGTTTCATACAGTACTTTTTCGTGTTATGTTTTGCAAAAGTATAAAACATTTCTTACTTTTGCGTTCAAACAACAACGCAATATGCGATATTTATATCATTTGGTAAGGAAATACCCCCTGACGGTTACTCTTTTAATAGTGGTATGGTATCTGTCGTTTTTCACGCCCCCGCACACGCCACTGGACAATGTAACGATGGTGGACAAGTGGGTTCATATCACAATGTATGGCGGAACGTGCACCGTGATGTGGCTTGAATACCTGAGAAGGCACCGGACATTGGGCGGAAAGGCAAGGCTCATCGCCCTGACATGGGCAGCCCCTATCATAATGAGCGGCGTTATCGAGCTTCTTCAGGAGTATTGCACCAACGGAAGGCGAAGCGGCGACTGGCTCGATCTGGCGGCCAACGCCACGGGAGTGACCCTCGCGGCTGTCATAGGCTTGCTGCTGGCGCATCGCCGCACCACGTCTTGAAGGGGCATTTGGTCAGGTAAGAGTTGTAGAACCGCCTGTCGCCCGTCACCTCCCGCCCGATGAAACCGGGCATTTCAACGGTTTCTGCCTCTTTTTCCAGCTCCACTTCGGCCATGACAAGCCCCTCGTTGTCGCCATGGAACTCGTCTATCTCGAACGTATGGCCGCAATAGTCCACCAGATAGCGCACCTTGTCTATCGCACCCGGTTCGCACAGGGCGAACAAATGGGCGGCTTCGTCGAGCGTTATCTCCTTTTCAAACTCGTAACGGCTAAGCCCTCCGTCGGCTGAAGGGCCTTTTATGGTGAGGTAAGCACGGCTGTCGCGCAGACGGACACGCACAGTACGCCCGTGCCCGCTGCATATATAGCCCTGCCGGATGCGGCTTTGCGACTTGGCACTGCGCCGGTAGCTGTCGTCAAGCACGAGGAATTTGCGCTCAATCTCAAGCCCGCTCATGCCCCTAACTGGCTATTGCCACCGAATAAGCGATGAACACGATGGCCAAAATCACCAGCACTGCGAATATCCAGTTGACGATTTTGCGCCCTTTCTCCTCCTGCCGCTTCTCGTAGGCCGCGCGGCGAGCCTTGTTTTTGTTACTCATAGCTGTAGTATTGTTTGGGTTAATGTGTCCGTTACGGTCTCTGCCTTTTGCAGGAAACGGCCTTACTGCTCGTCGTTGACGGGGAATTCCATCAGATAAGCCTTGATAAAGCCGTCGATTTTGCCGTCCATTACGCCGTCAACATCCGAGGTTTGATAGCCTGTACGGTGGTCTTTCACGCGGCGGTCGTCAAACACATAGCTGCGAATCTGGCTTCCCCACTCTATTTTCTTCTTGCCTGCCTCTATCTTAGCCTGCGCTTCGAGCCTCTTTTTCATGGCTCTGTCATACAGCTGGGACTTGAGTAGGCGCATGGCGTTGTTGCGGTTTTCGAGCTGTTTGCGGCTCTCGGTGTTCTCGATGAGTATCTCTTCCTCCTCGCCGGTGTCGGGGTCAACGTACTGATAGCGCAGACGGACTCCCGTCTCCACCTTGTTTACGTTCTGCCCGCCGGCTCCTCCGCTCCGGAACAAGTCCCAGCTGACGCGCGAGGGGTCAACATACACCTCGATAGTGTCATCGACAAGCGGCGAAACGAACACGCTGGCGAAGCTGGTCATGCGCTTGCCCTGCGCGTTGAACGGGGAAACGCGGACCAGGCGGTGCACTCCGTTCTCGCTTTTCAGGTAGCCGTAGGCATACTCGCCACCCTCTATCTGCATGGTGACGCTCTTTATGCCGGCCTCGTCGCCGTCCTGCAGGTTGCTTATGGTCACTTTGTGGCCGTGGGCCTCCGCCCACCGCTGGTACATCCGCATGAGCATCTGCGCCCAGTCCTGGCTTTCGGTGCCGCCGGCGCCGCTGTTTATCTTCATGACGCAGTCCATCGGGTCTTCCTTCTGGCGCAGCATGTTCATCAGTTCGAGGTCTTCGATGGCCTTTATGGCCTTGGCGTAGTCCTCATCCACCTCCTCTTCGGTGACCATATCGTCCTTATGGAAGTCGAAAGCCAGCTGAAGCTCGTCGGCAAATGTGCGCACTTCGGCATAGCCGTCGAGCCACTTCTTTATGCCCTTCACCTTCTTCATCTGCTCCTCTGCGCGCTTGGGGTCTTCCCAGAAGTCGGGCGCCTGTGTGCGGAGGTCTTCTTCTTCAAACTCTATCTTCTTCTTGTCAATGTCAAGATAACGGTGGAGGGCATCGGCACGCTCCATCACGTCCTTCAACTGGTCGGCTGTTATCATTGTCTATTCCTTATACATCCCGTCGATTTCGCACCTGTAGTTGTCGTTTATCACCTTGCGCTTCAGTTTCAGCGTGTTTGTCAGTTCTCCCCGCTCCATACTGAAGTGGTGGGGCAGCAATGTAATGCGCTTTACCTGCTCGTATGGGGCCAGCTGTTGCTGCAGTGTGCCTATCCTGTCCATCATCATTTGCCTGACAGAGGCGTTGGTGCAGAGGTCCTCGCGCCCGTTGAACGGTATGTTGTGCTCGCGTGCGTAGTCCTCAAGCAAGCGGTATTCGGGTATGATGAGTGCGGAGACGAACTTGCGCTGGTCGGCTATGATGGCTATCTGGTCGATAAACTTGTCAACAAGCAGCTTCGATTCGATCATTTGCGGTGCGATATACTTGCCGTTGGAGGTCTTGAACAGGTCCTTTATGCGCTCTTTGAGGAACAGTTCCCCGCTCTTCAGGCACCCGGAGTCGCCCGTATGGAAATAGCCGTCGGCATCGAAAGCTGCCTCGTTCAGGTCCGGGCGGTTGTAATAGCCGGGGGTTATCGTGGGGCCTTTGAGCAGGATTTCACCCTCTTCGCTTATCTTTATGTCGAGAGAATCGATGGGTCTGCCCACGGAACCCACCGTGAACGGCTCGCCAAGCCTGTCGCACGACACGGTGGCGAGGCTCTCTGTAAGTCCGTAGCCCACTATCATGTTGATGCCGATGGAGTGGACAAACTCCTCGACGTGCTCGGATACGGTGGCTCCGGCGGTGGGGAATATGTTGGGACGCACCAGTCCAAGCTCCTTGCGGATGAGGCTGAAGAGCGTCTTGTTTATCATTTCGTACTCCAGATGCAGTGCCAGCGGCGGCCGTTTGCCACGGCTGAGGTATTCGATGTTGTGTTTGCGGCCAATCTCGAGTGCATTCCTGAATATCCTGCGCTGCACCGGGTTGGCGTTGTCTATCTTTTCCTGCACTCCGGCGTACACCTTTTCCCAGAAGCGCGGCACTGAGCACATGCTCGTGGGATGGGTCTCGCGCATGGACTGCTGCACTTCGTGAGGGTCGGTGTTGACTATGAGTGTCGCACCCTCGGTCATGCAGAGCAACGCCCAGCCCTTTTCAAAGATGTGGGTGTAGGGCAGGAAGTTCATAATGCGGTCGTTCTCGGTCACGGTCACGGCCTTGTCGTTGGCGTCGAAGGCTGCCATATACTGTCCGTGGGTGAGTATCACTCCCTTACTGTTGCCCGTGGTGCCGCTGGTGTACAGGATATTGGCCACATCACTGCCGTTTGCCTGGCGGCAGAGGGTCTCCACTTCGGTCTGTCTCGGCAGTCCTTCGCCGAGTTTGAGGAAGTCTTCAAAGTACAGGGCGTTGGGGTCGTGGGTGCTGATGCGCACGCTGCGGTCATATACTATGATGCGTTCAAGGCTCGGACACAGCGCAAACACCCGGTGAGCCTTGTCGTACTGGTCCTGTTCGCCCACAAAAAGGAAGCGCACCTGTGCGTCGTTGAGCATGAACTGTATCTGCTGCTCGCTGCTTGTGGCGTAGAGCGGTATGGTAACCGCGCGTATTCCCCACGCCCCGAAGTCGCACGCGATGTAGGGCATGGCGTTTTGCGAGAATATACCCACGTTCTCCTGCACCTTTATGCCAAGGTTGAGCATGGCGTTGGACACCACTTTCACCAGTGCGGAAAACCGATTCCAGGAGCAGGACTTCCATTCCTTGCCCCCGAACTCCTTGTATAGCAGCGCTTCACGGTCGCCATACTTTGCTGCCTGGTCGTGTATGAGCACCGACAGGTGGCTTTTTGTCTGCATATATTATTGCTTTAAGCGGGTTCAAAAGCCTGTTGCGGCTATGTTTACCCAACGTTTTTCCTGTTGATTTGACTGTGTGCCGCCTTTGCGGGAATGACTGCTGCCGGACAAACGCGGCGTCTGGCTGTCGCAAACGCACGGTTTGCGATGCACAAACGCACGGTTTGCGCACCGTAAACGTCCGGGTTATGAAGAGGTACAGGGCTTCTGCGCCTCTCAAACGGTCAGGCCAGCATCTTTTTCACGGCCTCCGATATGGCCTTGCCGTCGGCCTTTCCGGCAAGTTCCTTGCTTGCCGCGCCCATCACCTTGCCCATTTCCCTGATGCTCTGCGCACCCACACGGGCTATAATGTCCCTGACGGCGGCCTCAATCTCTGCGGTTTCCATCGGTTTGGGCAGGTATTCCTCAATGACACTCACCTGCGCAAGTTCGGCATCGGCCAGATCCTGACGGTTCTGTCCGGCATACAGCGCGGCGGAGTCCTGCCCCTGCTTGGCCAGCTTTTGCAGCAGCTTCATGGCAACGGCGTCTTCGAGGGTGTCGTTTGCCCCCGGTGCGGTCTTGGCCTCGATAAATACCTTCTTTATGTTGCGCAATGCTTCAAGCCGGACCTTGTCTTTGGCCTTCATTGCCGATATGATGTCTTTGCTTACTTGTTCGAATAATGCCATGTTGCTATGCGAATTTTATGGTTCCTTGGATGGCTTCGTGCGACGGTTCTTCCTTGTCTTCCTCCTGTGGCTTGTCGCCAAAAGCCTGGCTGTTTATGCTGTCGAGAATCTCACGGGTGCGTTTGTAGGTCGGAGTTGACTCCACTGCCGATATTACATCATCGTTATCGAGGTCGTCAGAGCGGAACAGGTAGATGTGCGGGCGGCGCTTGTACCTCTTGT
>CAVAPI010000098.1:0-7119 GCA_963590445.1 Lachnospiraceae bacterium
CGGCAATGAAACCGCTCTGCTCTGCGCCGAGCAGGTTTCCGGCTCCGCGGATGTCCAAATCCTGCATGGCAATGTTGATTCCGGCTCCCAGATCCGAGAAGTTTTCGAGAGCCTCCAGCCTCCTTCGCGACTCCGGATTGAGGTCTGCCAACGGCGGAGCGAGCAGGTAACAGAACGCTTTGCGGTTGCCGCGCCCTACCCGACCGCGCATTTGGTGGAGATCACTCAACCCGAAATTGTGCGCAGAGTTTATGATTATGGTGTTGGCATTGGGAATGTCGATGCCGTTCTCAACGATTGTCGTGGAGAGAAGCACGTCGTAGTCGTGGTTAACGAAGCCGATTATGATACGCTCCAGTTCTTCCGGCTTCATCTGGCCGTGGCCTATGGCTATGCGCACGTCGGGGATGTACTTCCTTATTACGGAAGCTATGCGCTCCAAGTCGCTGATACGGTTGTTCACGAAATAGACCTGGCCGTTGCGACTCATCTCGAAATTGATGGCATCCGATATGATTTCGGGGCTGAAGGTGTGTATTTCCGTCTGGATAGGATAGCGGTTGGGGGGCGGAGTCTGTATGATACTCATGTCCCTCGCGCCCACTAACGAGAACTGGAGAGTGCGCGGAATGGGCGTAGCCGACATGGTGAGCGTGTCTATGTTGACCTTCAGTTGGCGCAACTTCTCCTTGGTGGCCACGCCGAACTTCTGTTCCTCGTCGATGATGAGCAGTCCGATGTCCTTGAACTTGACGGATTTGCCTATCAGCTTGTGCGTTCCCACGATTATGTCAATCCTTCCGTCGGCCAAATCGGCCAGTACCTGACGCGTCTGCTGGGCACTCCTTGCACGGGTGAGATAGTCCACCCTTACGGGGAAGTCCTTCAACCGCTTGCAGAACGTGCGGTAATGCTGGTAGGCCAGCACGGTTGTGGGCACGAGCACGGCCACCTGCTTGGAGTCGCACGCCGCCTTGAACGCGGCACGCACCGCAACCTCGGTCTTGCCGAAGCCCACGTCACCGCAAACGAGGCGGTCCATGGGGCGAGAACGCTCCATATCGGCCTTGACATCGTTGGTTGCCTTGAGCTGGTCGGGCGTGTCTTCGTAAAGGAAACCGGCCTCCAGCTCGTGCTGCATGAACGAGTCGTGGCTGAAAGCGTAACCCTTTTCCTTGCGCCGCCGGGCATACAGCTTTATCAAGTCGCGGGCTATGTCCTTTATCTTCTTCTTTGTGCGCTCCTTAAGCCGCTCCCACTGTCCCGTGCCAAGCTGGCTCAGGCGCGGCGGCTCGCCGTTATCCTGTCCCTTATACTTCGAGACTTTGTATAGGGAGTGTATGGACACGTATATGGAGCCGCCGTTCTGGTACTGTATCTTTATCATTTCCTGGTAGCCGTCGCCCTGCGGCATGCGCACAAGTCCGCCGAACCGGCCTATTCCGTGGTCAACATGCACCACGTAGTCGCCCACTTCAAACTGCCTTATTTCCTTGAGTGTGAGCGCCACCTTGCCGCTCCGCGCCTCGTCGGAGCGCAGGTTGTACTTGTGGAAGCGATCGAAAATCTGGTGGTCGGTAAAGATACAGACGCGCAAGTCGCTGTCAGAGAAGCCCTCGTGCAGCGTGTTTTGCACGGGAGTGAACGTTATGGCACCGCCGGAGTTGCTCAAAATCTCGCGCAACCGCTCGTTCTGCTTCTGGCTGTCGGCCAGTATGAACAGCCGGTAGCCCTGTGACATACAGTCGCCGAGCGACTTGCGCAGCAAATCGAAGTTCTTGTGGAACAGCGGCTGGGCGGTTGTGTTGAAGCGGATGGCCGCATCGGGGATGCGCACCCGGCGATTGCCTGTCTCTATGAGGCGGAAACGGGCTGCATCACCGGCAAACTTCCGCCCCGTGCAGAGCCTTGCTTCCTTGCGCACCAGGTCGGTTACGGCCTGCCGTTCAGGATCCGTAGCGTTCTCCATGCGCTCGGTTACGGCCTGCTGGGAGAAGCCTTCATCGTAGATACGCCCCACCCTATCCTGCACATAGGCCATGTCCTTGGCCACAAGCACGGTGTCTTCAGGCAGGAAGTCGAGCAGAGACACCAGGTCGGAGGCCTGTTCAGACAGTTCGGGCACAATCTCCACGCTGTCTTTCCTGGTGCGTGACAGTTGCGAACTCACGTCGAAAGTGCGTATGGAGTCCACGTCATCGCCGAAAAAGTCGATGCGGAAAGGATACTCACCGCTGTATGAATAGATGTCAAGTATGCTTCCGCGCATGGCAAACTGACCGGGTTCATACACGTAGTCGGTCTCCCTGAAGCCCAATTCGCGCAGTGTGCGGCACACACCGGTCACATCCACGGTCTGCCCCTGCCGCAGTTGCAGCGTCCGGCTGTCCAGACGCTGGCGCGAAACCACCAGTTCGGCCACGGCCTCCGGGTACGTCACCACATAGAGCGGACGGCCTTTTGCTCCGCATCCCCCACCCTTTTCACCGAGACGGGCGCTCATCCGGCTCAACGCCTCGGTGCGTAGTATCTCGTTAGCCGCATCGCGCTGGGCGTACTTCACCGCCCTGCGGTAGGAAGACGGAAAGAACAGCACGTCGGAGTCGCCGAGTATCTGGGTCAAGTCGTGGTAGAAATAGCCGGCATCGTCGGCATCCTGAAGTATGAACAAGGCCGTCAGCGGACATCTTCCCGACAATGCGCCGAACGCCATCGCCGCAGACGAGGCAACAAGTCCGTCGAGCGACACCGTACGAATGGCGGGGTTGCACAACGCATCGGCCAAAGCCCCGATCTGCGGGAGTTTGGCATACAAGTCCTTAAGTTCCCTTATTTCCATAGGAAAAGTATGGCAAAGGTAGTCAAAAACGCGAGAAAACCAACTGCCAAACGCCGCTTATTTGGCCAAAGTCGGCCTGCCTGCCCGGCAAACCGCCCGTTTGTGGGGCGTAAATGCCATAGTTACGGCTCGCAAAAACGGCATTTAGCACCCGTAAACGGGCGGTTTGCAAACGACAAGGCGCGGAGACGGCCAGCGAAATGCACGCACTCACGGTGGTGCAACTGTCCGTTTCCGCGCCTTTGCGCTTGTGTTTTTACAGGTTTATTCCTCCATTGCCTTGAGCATCCCGGCCACTTCACCGTTTATCTTGGCGGCAAAGTCGGCCACGGACAGCACTCCGCGCTCGTCAGAACCCTGCTTGCGTATGCTGACCGTACCGTCGTTCTGCTCCTGCTCGCCCACTATGAGCATATAGGGTATGCGCTTCAGCTCGTTGTCGCGCACCTTTCGGCCTATCTTCTCGTTGCGCAGGTCTATTGTGGGGCGCACTCCTGCTGCGTCAAGCTGCTTCGCAACGCTCTTGGCGTAGTCGTTGTACTTCTCGGAGATGGGGAGTATGGCCACCTGGTCGGGGGTCAGCCACAGCGGGAAGTGCCCTGCTGTGTGTTCGATGAGCACTGCGCAGAAGCGTTCGAGCGATCCGAACGGTGCGCGGTGTATCATTACGGGCGTCTTCTTGGTGTTGTCTTCGTCTGTGTATTCCAGTTTGAAGCGTTCGGGCAGGTTGTAGTCCACCTGAATAGTACCCAACTGCCAGCGGCGGCCTATGGCGTCCTTGACCATGAAGTCGAGTTTCGGGCCGTAGAAGGCTGCCTCGCCATACTCAATCTTGGCTTTAAGGCCTTTTTCCCTGCAAGCCTCGATGATAGCCCGTTCACCTTTCTCCCACACTTCGTCCGATCCTATGTACTTCTCGTGGTCTTTCGGGTCGCGGAGCGATATTTGAGCCTCGAAATTGTCGAAGTGGAACACTGAGAACACCGTGTGTATGATGTCCATCACGCGCAGAAACTCTCCCTTAACCTGGTCGGGACGGCAGAAGATGTGGGCGTCGTCCTGTGTGAACGAGCGCACACGCGTCAGTCCGTGCAGCTCTCCGCTCTGCTCATAGCGATAGACAGTGCCAAATTCCGCTATGCGCAGGGGCAGGTCTTTGTACGAACGCGGTTTCCAGGCGAACACTTCGCAGTGGTGGGGGCAGTTCATAGGCTTGAGCATATACTCTTCTCCCTCCTCAGGAGTGTGGATTGGCTGGAAGGAATCCTTGCCATAGTGGGCGTAGTGACCCGATGTGACGTAGAGATTCTTGCTTCCTATGTGGGGTGTCATCACCTCTTTGTAGCCGTAATGCTTCTGGATACTGCGGAGCATGTCCTGCATGCGGAGGCGCAGCTCGGTGCCTTTGGGCAGCCAGATGGGCAGTCCCTTGCCCACACGCTCGGAGAACATGAACAGTTCCATCTCCTTTCCTATCTTGCGGTGATCGCGTTTCTTGGCTTCTTCGAGCATGACGAGATACTCGTCGAGCATCTTCTTCTTGGGGAAAGACACTCCATAGAGACGCTGCATCTGCTCGCGGGTGGCGTCTCCGCGCCAGAAAGCTCCGGCAATGCTGGTGAGCTTGACAGCCTTTATGGCTCCTGTATCGGCCAAGTGCGGGCCTTTGCAGAGGTCGGTGAACGCTCCCTGGGTATATGTGGTTATGCTGCCGTCCTCAAGATCCTGGGCTATGTGCTCGCACTTGTAGGTCTGGCCGTCTGCCTCAAACTCTTTCAGTGCGTCAGCCTTGGCCACTTCCTTGCGGACCACCGGTTCCTTCTTGCCGGCAAGCTCCTTCATCTTGGCTTCGATGGTCGGAAAGTCACCCTCTTTTATCGACTCGCCGCCGGGAAGGAGCACGTCGTAGAAGAAACCGTTTTCGATTGCGGGCCCGAAACCGAACTGTATTCCCGGATAGAGGGCCTTGAGAGCCTCGGCCAACAGGTGGGCTGAAGTGTGCCAGAAGGTATGCTTGCCCTCCTCGTCGTCCCACTTGTAGAGCTGCACCTTGGCATCGGCGTTGATGGGGCGGTTCAGTTCCACTGTTTCTCCGTTCACTCCGCAGGCAAGAACGTCGCGCGCCAAAGCCGGAGAGATGCTTTCGGCGATTTGCAACCCGGTCACTCCCTGCTCGTATTCGCGCACGGAACCGTCGGGAAAGGTAATCTTTATCATATCAAATGCTATTAATTCCTGTTTGTAGGCGCAAAATTAACCATTATATTCCTAATAAACAGCAATGCAGTCCTAAATCTTTTTGAAAAAAGGCATTGCCGCCAACCTTATTATAGCGTCCATATCTCCGGATTTTCTGCACGCCAAGCATACAGTTCTGCTTGCAAGCCAGTGCTTGAACAAAAAAGGTAAGGGCTGCTACCATGACGGTTGCAGCCCTTACGCGCATATTCGTTTCGCTATATGTTCCTTTCTCTTCCGCAGCAAAGGGATGCCTGCCTATGCGTCATCGCACCGCACGTGGGCGGTGTCGTATTTAGGCTTACTAATTTGACAAGGGCGGAGCAACCGGAGAACGCACGTTTGTAAATGGTTGCCACGGAATTGCCGATAGTGACTTCAGTCAAGCCTGAGCAACCAGCGAACACACTACCGCCAATGCTTGTTATCCTCACGCGTCTGAACCTTTTTCTCGTCAAGGTAAATGTCAAAACGCATCTTGCTCTTCTCAAAGTTTGCCACGTCGAAGTTGTCTATAAGCACATCGGGAAGGATGGCACGTAGTAGCTTAATCAGTTCCATGGGGCTAAGGTACAACTTTATTCATAATTGCGGGTTGCTACCAACCGGGAATATCCGCTGCCCCCTTATTGTCCGCTTGATACTCGCCTCAACCAATCAGGGTGACTGGTTTCTATACCCATTCTGTGGAAGTTCAACGACAGGCATTGCCGCAAATCTTTGTGGACGAAGATTTGCAGAAATAGAACAGGATGAAGAGTTTTTGTCAACTGAGTAAGGCAAGGCGCCAGGAAATAGAGAGTCTTGAAAACTATGACAGTTTAATAAACCATATAGACGATTTGCATAAAATACGGAAAGATTGCTCTATGGTTAATGAAGCCACCTGTTAATATAACGAATTGCCTTTTTGAAAAAGATATGCACAAGATTTGCGCAATCGCTACTTTCACACCCATGCTACGGACGAATGGGAGGAGCAGCCGAAGTGTACCCCGCAAGTAAATGATAGACTACATACAAATAATCATAGTGTGCTAGAGTTGGAAAAGTCTGGCATAAAGAATGAAAAAAGTGATAGAAATCTGCCTGAGCTTGCTCCCCGAAGGCGCTCAGCCGAGGAACTCAGAGGATGCTTGGCTCGTCCAAGAACCCTATATGAAGGGGTCGCCTAATCTGGTTTTTCAAAAACCGGTAATTAGGCTCTTACTCCTAAATAATATATATATTACTAATTTACAAATAATTACACCCTTGTTTTTGTTTATTAAGTAACAGAATAATACCAATAATATACTCCATACTATAATCTTGTATCATTATACCAAATATGCTAAGAAAGTATGTTAAGATTCAGTTCCAAATATAGTTTGGGAAAAAATATTCTGCTATTCGGAAAATTTATATTACTCGACCTTATTAAATAGCTTAACTTTCCGTTCGTTAACTAACAAATGGCGGAATCCGAAAAGCCAAAGATAGAGTAGGAATTGAAAATACGTGAGAATATGCCTAAAAATGAAGGCGGTTTTATCCGTTCCAGTGAAGCTGGAGAAAGTAAAGTGTGTGCAGCAGTCGATCATGTAATCGTTACAGCGACCAATATTCCTAATGTTGGTAAATGGAAAGTTTATTTACGTGCTGTTCCGGATTATAGAAATTTTCGCCGAGGCGAACGACTTGTTTACAATGCAAAAGGAACGTCTAATCAAAATTCAGACAACGATCTTGTAGTAACAAGTGTACAAGGGCCGGGATATTATATTTGTTCAGGTCCATATCCCGGTCAAATATGACTTTACTGACGAGCGAAAACAACTAAAAAGGAGAAGGTCTCCTTGGATCTTCTCCTTTTAGAAAATACTTAAAATTCTTTCATCGTATCTGTAGTAGTTATACATTTCACGGCGCAGTTTAAAACTTCCGTGGTGGCAGGGACCTATTCTACCCGAATATCGTGCAGACACGATAGAGGAAGAAGGGGATGTCGGACGTACCATGCAGTTGCGCCCTGAAGCCCTTGATTTTGGAGTTGAGTGATT
>CAVAPI010000099.1:0-7001 GCA_963590445.1 Lachnospiraceae bacterium
ACATGTACGTCACGAGCTGTAGCACGTTGAAATCGGGCGCGAGAAAGAAGTGGAGGCCGCCTATCGAGTTCAGGTCAAGGCCGTATCTATGCAACAACCACGTTGCCGCAAAGACCAGGAAGTTGATTATCAACAGATTTTTTGTTATCGCAGGAATGTTACGCATCGCTTTTATAGTATAAAATGACACTGTCAATGGCGCAAAATTACTAAAAAAAGTCCGTCAGGCAAACGAATGACCACGTGCAAAGGGCATAAAAAGCACAGAAACAGGCACTTTTCTTGTTTTTTTGTTTGTATTCTTAATTGTTTACCCTATATTTGCAACATGAAACCATGCGCAACGGCAATGGCAATGCGGCTCTTTGCTCTACGTAAAGGGGCGGGTTATTACCCAAGAACCGGCTCTTCGGAGTACATAAACGCACCGTTTGCGCAGCGTGAACGCCGCCTTTCCGTAGAAGAAGCAAATCATAACCATTTTCTAATATAACAATTAAACTCATCAATTATGAACAAGACAGAATTAATCGAAAAGATTGCAGGCGCTTCAGGCCTTGCCAAGACAGACGCAAAGAAGGCTCTCGACGCCACAGTTGCTGCCATAAAGGAAGCTCTCGTAGCCGGTGACAAGATCGCACTGGTAGGTTTCGGCACATTCAGCGTTAACGAGCGCCCCGCCCGCACAGGCATTAACCCTGCAACGAAGCAGAAGATAACAATCGCAGCCAAGAAGGTTGCCAAGTTCAAGGCAGGCGCCGAGCTGGCAGATGCGCTGAACTGATCAGGCAAGGGGACGCGCTTCCTGCGCAACACCCGTCACCATACAAACGGAGGCCGTTCCTTTATGGAGCGGCCTTCATTCGTTTCTTGCGCCAAGCCATTGCCCTTTTGCACGGTAAGGCCCGGTTTTTGTGTTGGCGAATGTGCCTTTCAGAACCACCGCTTGAGCAGTGAGCGCGCCACGATGACCGTTACGGCTGTGAAAATCATCAGGGCACCGAGCACCACCCGCACGGTGAGCGTCTCGCCGAACACGGTTACACCTATTATTATGGCGGTCACGGGTTCCAGTGCGCCTACTATCGCGCTGTAGGTTGGCCCTATAATCTTGATGGACACGTTGATGAATAGTATCGGGACGACGGTCGGCACCACGGCAATGCCTATTATGTTTGCCCAAACCGACAGGGATGTGCCCGGAAGGTGCAGGTTGAAGCCGCATCCGGCCATGAGAAAGAACATGAAAGCGCCCACTGTGAGCACCCAAAACGTCATGCGTGCCGACGGTACGGTGCTCAGTGAGGAGTGGTCAACGCCCACGATATAGAGCGCATAGCACAGCGACGAGACCAGCACGCACACCATTCCCGTGGCGTTGAGCGTCGTGTTGCCGTCGCCCTTGTACAGCATGGCTATGCCGGCAAGGGCGAGTGCGATGCAGCAGTAGGTGAGTATCGAGGCGCGTTCGTGGAAGAAAAGCGCCATAATGACCGCCACGAGTATCGGATAGACGAACAGTATGGAGCAGGCAATGCCGGCATCCATGTAGAGAAAGCTCTCGTAGAGCATGTGCGAAGACATGCCGAACACCACGCCGGCGGCAATCATGGGCACTGCAACCCGGCGGTTGACGATGAGGCTCTTGCCCCTTGCCACGATGAACAGGCCGAGCAGCAGGGCGGCAACGGCAAAGCGGTAGAAGAGAATGGACTGGACGTCAAGCCCTGCGGCCAGCAGCTTGAGCGAAAACAGCGGGTTGGTGCCGTAGGTGGCGGCTGCTATGATGCCGCAGGCCCATCCTTTTGTAGTGTTCCCCATAATGCTATTCCCCCATTACTGTTGCCACTATGCGGCGTTTCCCGCCGTTGTTTCTGTACTCACACAGGCAGATGCCCTGCCAGGTGCCGAGGTTGAGCCTCCCGTCCGTTATGGGTATGGTCAGGCTTGCCCCTGACAGTACCGCCTTGGCGTGGCTCGGCATGTCGTCACTGCCCTCCATGGTGTGGCGGAAGTACGGCTGACGCTCCGGCACCAGCCGGTTGAAGACGCCCTCCATGTCGGTTCTCACGTCGGGATCGGCGTTTTCGCAGAGGCAGAGGCCGCAGCTTGTGTGCTTTATAAAGAGGTTCAGGAGTCCGCATTGCGGCAGTTTCGGCAGTTGCGACAGCACCTCCCGTGTGACTAAGTGAAAGCCCCGCGGGGCCGCACCCAGGCTTATTTCCACTTGGTGTATCATGCTTGTTTTCTGTTTTCAGCCTGCAAAGATACAAAAAGTGCGCAAAACGTATTGTCAGGCGTGGCAAAAACACTCGTTGGAGCAAACTTTTGCATGGCGGGAGGTGCGGTCTGCAAGATGCGGGGCAGCCGTTTGCAACGGAAATCCTCCGCTTCCGTTTCCGTAACCTGTGCGTTTGCTACTCATAACCAGTCTGTTTGCGATTTGTAAACCGCCTCTTTGCGACCCGTAAACAGGCCGTTTGCGTATGCCAAATGCACCATTTGCGATGTGCAAACGGGCGGTTTCTGAAACGCATTGTCACTGAACGGGTTACGAAAACCGTCGGGATGCGCTTCAAAAGGCGGCGGAAAAACTCGGTTCAGGGCTTGGGTTTTAGACCGAATAACATTATATTTGCAATAATATTCAGTCCATGTAAACCAAAAAAACACACTTATGGAAACGACGGAAGGGAGGCTTTGCTCTTCGGAAGGGGCTGCCGGATTTGCGGAAGGGGCTTCCTGCTCTTCTGGGCGGGCAGCCGGCTTTGCGGAAATGGTTGCCCGGCTGAAGTCAGGCGGCGTGCGGCGGCGAGTAGCCCTTGTGTGTCCTGACGACGACCATACGCTCTACGTCCTGAAAAGGGCTGTCGGCGAGGGCGTAGCCGACTTCACGCTGTTCTGCGGGAGGCCTTTGTCCGGCGAGGCCGGCAGCCTGGTTCGGGCAAACGGCCCGCACATGGCCGCGGTAAGCGCGGAGTCGCCCGACGAAGCGGCTCGTGCCGCAGTGGAAGCGGTGCGCAGCGGCGGGGCAGACCTGCTGATGAAGGGCACTATAAACACCGACAACCTGCTGCGGGCGGTGCTTGACAAGCAAAAGGGGCTGCTTGAGCCGGGCAAAGTGCTGACCCACGTGGCCTTGGCCGAGCTTCCCGGATGCCGTAACAGGATGCTCGCTTTCTCCGATGCGGCGGTTATACCGTATCCGACCCTTGCCCAGTACGATTCAATGGTGCGCCATCTGGCCGCCATCGCGCGCATTGCCGGGGCGGAAGTGCCGAGGATAGCGCTCGTGCATTGCACGGAAAAGGTGAGCGAAAAGTTCCCCCTTACCCTTGACTATGAGACTCTGATGCGGCGGGCCGCCCACGGAGACTACGGAAAGGTGGAGATGGACGGCCCGATGGACGTGAAAACGGCTCTCGACACGGCCAGCGGCGACATAAAGGGGCTGCACTCCCCGGTGGTAGGACGGGCTGATGCGCTCGTCTTCCCCGACATCGAGGCCGCCAATGTGTTCTACAAGACAATAACACTCTTTGCCCAGGCGAACATGGCCGGGGTGCTTTGCGGCACTACAGTCCCGGTTGTCGTGGCGTCAAGAGCCGACAGCGGAGAGTCAAAGTACAACAGTCTGGCTCTGGCCTGTGCCTTGGCGGGGCTTAGCGTGTAATTCCCGCACAAGGGCGGGGGCGTTCATGCGGCGCAGACGGGCGTTTCCCCGGAACAGAACGGAAGGGACAAACACAAAATACGAGGCAGTTCATCAACCTATGAAGCGAATATTGGCAATCAATCCCGGCTCCACATCCACCAAGATAGCCGTCTATCACGACCATAAAGCGGCGTGGATGGCAGGATCACACCACCCCTTGGACGAGATAAACGCGTTCAGGCACGTCAACGAACAGTATGCCTACCGCCGCGACTTCGTGCTCGGACAACTGCAGGCCGACCACATCCCGCTCACGTTCGATGCAGTAATCGGGCGCGGAGGGCTGCTCAAACCCATCAGCGGCGGCGTCTATCTCGTGAATGAGGCCATGAAGCACGACCTGTGGCATGCGGAAATGGAGCACGTTTGCAACCTCGGCGCACTGATAGCCGACGAGATAGCCTCGCAGTGCGGCTGCCCGGCGTTCATAGCCGACCCGGTTGTGGTGGACGAGATGCTGCCCCGGGCGCACATGTCGGGCATTCCCGGACTTGAACGCAAGTCGGTGTTCCACGCACTCAACAGCAAAGCGGTGGCAAGGCGGTATGCCGCGTCGGTCGGAAGGCGTTATGAGGACATGAATCTCATCGTGGCGCACCTCGGAGGCGGTATATCCGTTGGGGCGCACCGGCACGGTAAGGTGATAGATGTCAACAATGCGCTCGACGGCGACGGCCCCTTTTCGCCCGAAAGGGCGGGCACCCTGCCGGCCGGAGCGTTGGTTGACCTGTGCTATAGCGGACGGTACAGCCGCAAACAGGTGTACAACATGATACGTGGAGGCGGCGGTCTGATGGCCTATCTGGGCACGAACGACATGATAACCATAGCCGGCAAGGCCGAGGGGGGCGAAGAACCGTACCGAAAAGTGCTCGAAGCCATGCTCTATACCGTGGCCAAACAGATAGGAGCCATGTATGTCGCACTCATGGGACAGGCCGACGCCATCATCCTGACGGGCGGTATAGCCTACAGCGACTACTGCGTTGGGGAGATAAAGCGGCAGACTTGCTATATGGCACCCGTCGTGGTGAGTCCGGGAGAGGGCGAGATGGAGTCGCTCGCATACAACGCTCTCGGTGTGCTGGACGGCACTCTGCCCTTGCAGGAGTACAGGTGACGGGCGGCAAAGGCCCCTCTGACACCGTCCCGAACGCCCCTCAGGCCCACCGACAGAGTGGAAACCGCCGGCAAACAGTAATTATGTTACATTTTTCAGTAATCCGTTTATGCCGTGTCAGGGGCTTTGCTCCTAACTTTGCGGTGCGGTTACAGACATGAACCACCAAGTATTCACGATATGGAAGAGCACATTTACATTGATTACATCGACCAGTACAACAAGCAGATGGGGCTTGAGACGTTCCATCCGCTCGTTTCAGTGGCCGACATGAGCAGGGTTAGCCCCCGGAAGTTCCCCAAAGAGGTGACGTGGCACTATGGTGTCTATTCGCTATGGCTGAAACAGACGTACTGCGGAGACATCACCTACGGACGCCAGCCCTACGACTATCAGGAGGGGACTGTCGCGAGTTTTGCACCCGGACAGGTGGTTCACGTCAGCCACACGCCCGATTACAAGCCCAATGCCATAGGACTGCTGTTCCATCCCGACCTGATACGCGGCACATCCTTGGGACACAACATCGGCAAATACACCTTCTTCAGCTACAATTCGCGCGAGGCGCTGCACCTTTCCGAGCAGGAAAAGACCATTTTCCGCGACTGTCTTGAGAAGATAAGGATGGAGACGGAGCGCCCGATAGACAGACACAGCAAGACCATAATATGCAGTAACATAGAACTGCTGCTCGACTACTGCATGCGGTTCTACGACCGGCAGTTCATAACCCGGCGGGAGAGCAACCTCGATGTGCTGGTACGCTTCGAGGAAGAGCTTGGCAAATACTTCCAAAGCGGCAAGGCAGAACGCGAAGGACTGCCGTCGGTGAAGTATTTTGCGGAGCGTTGCTTCCTCTCACCCAACTATTTCGGCGACTTGGTGAAGAAGGAAACGGGGCGTTCCCCGTTGGATTACATCCAGAAAAAGATAATCGGGCTGGCAAAAGACGAGCTGTTGGACGGCGGGGAAACCATCTCCAACATCGCCTACCGCCTGGGTTTCCAGTATCCGCAGCACTTCAACCGCTACTTCAAGCGCAGCGTTGGCTGCTCGCCGAGCGAGTTCAGGAAGCAGGAACGCTGACGTCGGCCTTGCAAAATGCTGACGTCGGCCTTGCCATATCGTGCGGTTACGTCCCGTGACTGGCGCATCTGCCGTTGCAGCCTGCCCGTATGGAAGTGCCGGACGGGGCTTTGGAAAAGCAAAAGGCGGCTGCCTACTTCTCGGTAAGCAGCCGCCTTTGTTGCGTATGTATGGGGGTGTGCAGGCTATTGCCTGCATCTTTTATACCATTCTATGAGAGTTCCGCGCGGAACGCCGCGCTTTACTTGCTCGTCAAGCACGGCCTTGGCCTCGCTCTTCCTGCCCATGAGCAGCAGCACGTCGGCTTTCGACACCGCATAGCCGGCGTTGTCGGGAGCAAGGCGCATGGCTTCGCCCCAGTCAAACAGCGACGGTGCGTATCGCTTCAGGTCGCGTTCCAGTCCGGCACGCGCCGCATAGGCCGTAGCACTGTCGGGGTGTTGCTCCACAAGGCGGTTCATCTGCTCCATGGCATCGGCCTGTTTGCCGAGCAAAATCAGGGTGTATGCCAGTCCCAAACGCGCCTCGAAGTTGTGCGGAGCGAGCCTCAGAACACTCTCGTAGTCGCTCCTTGCCGGTTCGTAACGGCGCAGATTGTTGCGGGCAAACGCACGGAAATAGAGTGCGGAAAGGTTGTCTGGCTGCTGCAGGAGTATGTCTGTGTATTCGCTGATGGCATATTCCCACTGCTGAAGCTGTATGTTTACGGCGGCTTTGCGCAGCCGCAGCTCCACCGAACCGGGCGCAAGGGCTATCTGGCGGTTCAGGGTTTCGAGCGAATCGCGCCACTCCTTTTGACTCTGTGCCGCCATCTGGCTGGCGCAAAGCATGGCAACGGCCGCTGTCAGTTGCCGTAGTTTCATGCGCATATTGCTTGTTAAAAAGCGGTTTCCACAGTTGTCAATGCAGACAACTGTGGAAACCGCAATGGTTATTTCCTGTTGATGTAGTCAACAATCCACTGTCCCACTTCGCATGTGCCGTAGCTTTGGCCTCCCTCAACCTGTATTTCGGGTGTGCGGACATTGGCGTCGAGCGATGCGTCAACGGCCTCCCGCACGAGCTTACCCTCTTCTTTAA
>CAVAPI010000100.1:0-6989 GCA_963590445.1 Lachnospiraceae bacterium
CGCCGGGCGACCTGTGCCACAAAGAGTTCATCCGCCACGGCTTCAAATGGGGCGGTGCGTGGAGGTCAACCAAAGACTACCAGCACTTTGAAAAGCCGTAGGCGGGGCTGCGACAAGGCAAAAAGCGAAGCTGTCAAGGCCGTGTTTGCGATAAATCATGTAACTTTGCACCGTACAAGCCGCGCCAAAACGGGCTGGAAATGCCGCCGTCGCCACGACAGAGGCCGCGCTCGTGTGCGCAGAGGGCGCATCTCTTGCATACAGAAACCATACCATCTGCATACAGACACTACATTATTAATATATGGACAGACAAGAATTGGTCAGCGAAATCTTCGGAAAGAAGTCGTTTCTGTGCGTCGGACTCGACACAGACCTCAAGAAAATACCCCGGCACCTGCTGGGAGAGGACGACCCGATGTTCGCTTTCAACAAGGCAATAATCGACGCTACCGCCCCCTACTGCGTGGCCTACAAGCCAAATCTCGCCTTCTACGAGTCCGCAGGGCTTAAGGGAATGGCATCGTTCGAGCGCACTGTGAAGTATCTGAAGGCCAACTACAAGAGCCACTTCATCATTGCCGACGCGAAACGCGGCGACATAGGCAACACATCGGCCATGTATGCGCGCACTTTCTTCGGCGAATACGACATCGACGCGCTCACTGTAGCGCCCTATATGGGCGAGGACAGCGTCACTCCATTCCTCACTTACGACGGCAAGTGGGTGATTTTGCTCGCCCTGACGAGCAACAAGGGGTCGCACGACTTCCAGTTGACAGAAGACAACAGCGGGGAAAGGCTGTTTGAAAAGGTGCTCCGCACATCGCAGCAGTGGGGCAACGAGAGAAACATGATGTATGTGGTGGGCGCAACCCAAGGGGAAATGTTCAAGGACATACGCAAAGCAGCCCCGGAACACTTCCTTCTCGTACCCGGAGTGGGCGCACAGGGAGGCAGCCTCCAGGAGGTCTGCAAGTATGGAATGACCGCTGACTGCGGCCTTCTCGTCAACTCTTCGCGCGGAATCATATACGCTTCGGCCGGAAAAGACTTCGCCGACGCGGCCGGAGAGAAGGCCAAGGAGCTGCAAGTGCAGATGGCGGCCGAGCTAACCCAACGATGCAAGACTGCACAATAATAAACGACCCTGTCTTCGGGTTCATTTCCATACCCAAAGGGCTGCTGTCCGACATAGTGAAGCACCCGCTGGTGCAACGCCTCACGCGCATCAACCAGCTGGGACTGGCATCGGTGGTGTATCCGGGAGCCAAACATACGAGGTTCCTGCACTCCATCGGAGCGTTCCATCTCATGTCGAAAGCCATACTCACCCTGCAACAGAAGGGCAATTTCATATTCGACAGCGAGGCGGAAGCGGTCGGGGCAGCCATACTGATGCACGACATAGGCCACGGGCCTTTCAGCCATGTGCTCGAAAACACGCTGATCAGCGGCATCTCACACGAGGAGATTTCGCTGCTGATGATGGAACGCATAAACCGCGACTTGGGCAACCGCCTCAACTTAGCCATCAAGATATTCAGGAACGAGTACCCGAAAAGATTCCTTCACCAGCTGATTAGCAGCCAGCTGGACGTTGACCGGCTCGACTATCTCAGCCGCGACTGCTTCTTTACCGGGGTGAACGAGGGCAACATAGGCAGCGCACGCATCATAGAAATGCTCAACGTGGCCGGCGACAAGCTCGTGATTGAGCACAAGGGAATATACTCCATCGAGAACTATCTCACGTCGAGACGGCTCATGTACTGGCAGGTTTATCTGCACAAGACAGCCGTGGCCTACGAGAAGGTGCTGGTAAACGCCCTGAGAAGGGCCAAGTTTCTGACACGCAACGGCCACGACGTGTTCGCGACACCGGCACTGAGGCACTTCCTCTACAACGACATCGACGAGAAATGGTTTGCCTCACACCAGGAAACGCTCAACCTCTACAGCCAACTGGACGACAACGACATATGGTGCAGCCTGAAAGTATGGAAGGATTGCGGCGACAAGATACTGGCAACCCTTGCCGCCGACATGGTGGACAGGAGCGTTTTCAAGGTGGAAATACACGACGAGCCGGTAAGCGACAGCCGTCTGGACGAAGTGAAGGCGATGCTTGCCGACAGGATGCAGGTGGACACAGCCGACACAAGCTACCTGATGAGCGTGGCAACGGTGCAGAAAGACATGTATAACGCCGACGAAGACAGCATAACGATACTGTATAAGGACGGCTCACTGAGGGACATTGCGGAAGCATCCGAACTGCTCAACGCCCGAATGCTCTCCCAAAAAACAAGAAAATACTATCTCTGTTATCAGCGGATATAAACAATTTTTGCTATATTTGCACAATTAACGAACTCCGAAACCACACAATGGAATTTACAGCTAAGCAGATTGCTGACTTTATCGGCGGCAAGGTGGAGGGAGACGGCAACGTTTCCGTAAACACTTTCGCCAAGATAGAAGAAGGGACAAAGGGGGCTATCTCCTTTTTGTCCAACCCCAAATATACACATTATATATATAACACACAGTCAAGCATAGTCCTCGTGAACGAAGACATGGTGTTTGACAAGCCCGTAGGCGCGACTCTCATACGCGTAGCCAACGCCTACGAGTGCGTGGCCAAGCTGCTTCAGATGTACGAGGCGGCCAAACCGAAGAAGAAAGGCATAGACCCGCTGGCCTCGACAGCCCAAAGCGCGACCATAGGCAAGGACGTTTACGTGGGGGCTTTCGCCTGTATAGGCGAGAACGCCGTGGTGGGTGACAACACCATAATATACCCCCACAGCGTGATAGGCGACGGTGTGACAATAGGCAACGGCTGCCTCATCTACCCCAACGTGACCATCTATGAGGGCTGCCGCATAGGCAACCGGGTGACAATCCATGCAGGTACAGTGATAGGAGCCGACGGTTTCGGCTTCGCACCCAACGCCGAGGGATACGACAAGATACCGCAGATTGGCATAGTAACGATAGAAGACGACGTGGAAATCGGCGCAAACACCTGCATAGACCGCTCGACTATGGGCAGCACCGTAATAAGGAAAGGTGTGAAACTCGACAACCTGATACAGGTGGCACACAACGTTGAGATAGGCGAAAACACCGTCATGTCGGCACAAGTCGGCATTGCGGGAAGCACGAAGATAGGTTCGTGGTGCATGTTCGGCGGACAAGTGGGTCTGGCCGGCCACATTACCGTCGGCGACAAGACCTTCCTCGGAGCGCAGTCGGGAGTGCCGGGCAACATAAAGGGCAACCAGACGCTCATAGGCACGCCGCCCATGGAGCCGAAGGCTTACTTCAGGTCGCAAGCAGTGTTCAGAAAGCTGCCGGAAATGTACAGGCAGCTGGACGAAATGCAGAAGGAAATAGAAAAATTGAAGAACAACAAATAAAGAAACATGATGAAACAGACAACTCTAAAGGGAAGCTTCTCCCTCTGCGGCAAAGGCCTGCACACAGGACTCAGCCTGACTGTTACATTCAACCCTGCACCTGAGAACACGGGATACAAGATACAGCGCATAGACCTTGACGGTATGCCGACAATAGACGCCATAGCCGAGAATGTTGTCGATACGAAACGCGGCACGGTACTCGGCAAGGGCGACGCGAGAGTCTCTACCGTTGAGCACGGTCTGGCAGCACTTTACGCCCTCGGAATAGACAACTGCCTGATACAGGTGAACGGCCCGGAGTTTCCAATCCTTGACGGTAGCGCAGCTAACTACGTGGACAAGATAGAGGAAATAGGCAAGGAAGAGCAGAACGCCCCCAAGGACTGGTATGTCATCCACAAGAAAATCGAGGTGAAAGACGAGGAGACAGGCTCGTGCATCACCATACTTCCCGACGAGGAGTTCAGCCTTACGGTCATGTGTTCGTTCAACTCGAAGTTCATCAACAGCCAGTTTGCATCGCTCGACAGGATAGACGACTTCAAGAAAGAGATAGCTCCGGCAAGGACATTCGTGTTCGTCCGCGACATCGAACCGCTGCTTCAGGCCAACCTGATAAAGGGCGGCGACCTCGACAACGCCATAGTCATCTACGAAAAGCAGACCTCACAGGAACAGCTCGACAAGCTCGCCGACATGATACAGGTGGAACACCGCGACGCAACCGAGCTTGGCTACATACAGAACAAGCCGCTCGTGTGGGGAAACGAGTGCACCCGCCACAAGCTACTCGACATTGTGGGTGACATGGCTCTTATAGGCAAGCCTATCAAGGGGCGCATTATCGCCACACGGCCGGGGCATACAATCAACAACAAGTTTGCCCGCCAGATGCGCAAAGAGATACGCAAGCACGAGATACAGGCCCCTGTATATGACCCGAACGTGGCTCCGGTGATGGACGTGAACCGCATCCGCGAACTTCTTCCGCACCGCTACCCGATGCAACTGGTCGATAAAGTCATCGGACTCGGTGCAACAAGCATCGTAGGCATCAAGAATGTCACAAGCAACGAGCCGTTCTTTGTCGGCCATTTCCCCCAGGAACCGGTAATGCCAGGCGTGCTTCAGGTGGAGGCAATGGCACAGTGCGGCGGTCTGCTTGTACTCAATACCGTGGAAGAACCGGAGCGTTGGTCAACGTACTTTATGAAGATAGAGGAAGTAAAGTTCCGCCAGAAAGTGGTTCCGGGCGACACTCTCATATTCAAAGTTGACCTTCTCGCACCGATACGCCACGGCGTTTCGTCGATGAAGGGCTACGTTTTCGTGGGCGACCACATCGTTTCGGAGGCGTCGTTCACCGCCCAGATAGTAAAAAACAAATAACACGAGAGAAACGCAACACATGAATACAATAAGCCCAATGGCATTTGTGTCGCCAAAGGCAAAGCTCGGCGACAACAACATAATCGGTCCCTTCTGCTACATTGACGACAATGTGGTGATAGGCGACAACAACAAACTGTACAACAGCGTGACTGTGCACACCGGGGCGCGCATCGGCAACGGGAACGAGTTCTTTTCAGGAGCAAGCATAAGCACGAAACCGCAGGATTTGAAGTTCAAAGGCGAGGAGACAACGTGCGAGATAGGTGACAACAACAGCATACGCGAGAACGTAACCATAAGCCGTGGCACCGCAAGCAAGGGCAAAACGGTGGTCGGTTCGGGCAACCTGCTGATGGAAAACATGCACGTTGCGCACGACTGCGTTATCGGTAACGGACTGATAATCGGCAACTCCACCAAGTTTGCCGGTGAGGTTACGGTAGATGACCACGCCATTATCAGTGCGACAGTGCTATGCCACCAGTTCTGCCACATAGGGGGTTATGTTATGATACAGGGCGGATGCAGGTTCAGTCAGGACATTCCACCTTATATAATAGCAGGCAAAGAACCCACGAAATACTGCGGTATCAACATAATAGGACTGCGGCGGCGCGGCTTCAGCAACGAGACAATAGAGAAGATACACGACACTTACCGCATTATATATGCCAACGGCATAATAAAAGACGGCATCCAGGAAGCACGAGCCAAGTATCCGGGAGTCGCAGAGGTGGAATATATCTGCTCGTTCATAGAGAGTTCCAAAAGGGGTATCATCCGTTAATGGACGATATTCTTGTCGTTCTTACCGGCCCGACAGCCGTGGGGAAGACTGCGTTGTGCATGGAAATAGCCCGGAAATACGGCCTTTCCATCATCAATGCCGACTCAAGGCAGATGTACAAAGGCATGACAATAGGCACAGCCGCACCATCTGCGGAACAGCTGAGGCAGGTTGAGCACTTCTTTGTCGGCACTCTGCCGCTGCAAAGCTACTACAACGCCGCCATGTTCGAGCGTGACGCGCTGCAAATGATAGCCAGACAATTTGGAAGACAGGCGGAGACCAGCGGCGGCAAGCAATCATCCGGCGGAGACAGTCCGGCGGCTAACGGCAAGCGGCTGGCCTTGATGAGCGGCGGAAGCATGATGTATATCGATGCCGTGTGCAAGGGTATCGACGACATCCCGACCATTACCGAGGAGACAAGGAGTGCAGTAAAGGCACGGTTGGAACGGGAAGGGCTTGAAAAGCTGTGCGAAGAGCTGTGCAGACTTGACCCCGACTACTACGAAATCGTTGACCGAAGGAACACAAGGCGTGTTGTCCACGCTCTGGAGATATGCCTTCAGACAGGCAGCACCTACACTTCGTTCCGCAAAAGGCAGAGGAAAGAACGTCCGTTCAGGGTTGCGACAATAGTACTCGACCGTCCGCGCGAAGAACTCTACGGGAGAATCAACGCAAGGGTCGATTCCATGATGGCAAACGGACTGCTCGACGAGGCGAAACGCCTTTATCCGTACAGACAACTCAACGCTCTGAACACCGTAGGCTACAAGGAAATGTTCGCTTACCTCGACGGTTTGTATCCGTTGGACGAAGCCGTGGAACGGATAAAGGGCAACACACGACGCTACGCACGCAAACAACTGACATGGTTCAAGAAGTATGAGGATGCCAAATGGTTCAATCCGAATGACACAAACGAAATAATGAATTATATATCCCGACTATGAGCAAGGTTTCAGACGAGGGGAAAGGCTTTGTAAAACGCTGCCTTTCCTTGCTTTTTAAGGCTATAAAAGGCTTCGCTTCATGGTACAAAAGCCTCTACAAGGGCAAGAAATGGTATGTCAAGACGCTCATCGGCTTCATTTCTTTCATTGCTGCGTTCATCATATATCTGGGAGCTGTAGATATAAACTTCCTGTGGCTTTTCGGCAAATCGCCCGGTATGGCAATGATAAAGAAGCCGGTCACCAACCAGGCATCCGAGATTTACAGTGCCGATGGGGTTATGATAGGCAAGTATTTCAACGAGAACAGGACTCCTGTGAAGTACGAAGACGTGAACCCGGTGTTCTGGAAAGCCCTCATAGACACCGAGGACGAGCGTTTCTACCACCACTTCGGCATTGACCTGCAAGGCGTTTTCGCCGCTG
>CAVAPI010000101.1:0-6932 GCA_963590445.1 Lachnospiraceae bacterium
TATCGGCATACAGCGAGGCTTGTTTTTTATAATTCAGGGTTTTGACACACCCCCCGTCTATACCCTACCGCCACCTGCACAGCCGTGCGGTTTCTCCGGCAAATTCCCATATTAGTTTTGCAATTCCCCCGCTATTTTGCCCCGTTTCCTCTTTTCTTTTCAAAAAACAATACATTTGACATTGCCAAGAAGGGCTGCGGGACAAACGACCTTGCAGCCTTTCGCTTGTTTTCACGTTCAGTCCCAGCAGCATATTGCCAGAATATCCCGCAAAAACCGAGCCGCCTTTTGCTAAAAATGTTCTTTTTTTCGGTAAATGTCTTAAATTCTCGCCATAGCAAGACCTTGAACAGGGCTTTTGCTTTGCCGTTTCGTTTAATTGGCCTAAATTTGCACGAACCAAAAACAGCATAGTTGAGAACATGAACAAGAAGATAATCATACCGCTTGCGATAGTCATCCTGCTGCTGGCCGGAGGAGTGGCGTGGCTCGCATTGAGCCTCGACAAGCAGCGCAAGGCCAACGAGGACATGAAAGAGCTGGCCGACCTTGACAAAAGGGAGATGGAGAACGAGTACGAACAGTTCGCCCGCCAGTACAGCGAGATGAAAACGCAGATAAACAACGACTCGATAGTGGCACAGCTGACCCAGGAGCAGATGAAGACCCAACGCTTGCTGGAGGAGCTGAAGAACGTCAAGAGTACGAACGCGCGCGAGATAACCCGCCTGAAGCGCGAACTGGCCACGGTGAGAGCCGTGTTGCGCAGCTATGTCATACAGATTGACTCGCTCAACCGCCTCAACGAGAACCTCAAGGCCGAAAACACGCGGATGAAAGGCGAGTATGCAACGGCCACACGTCAGATAGAGGGACTGAACAGCGAGAAGGCTTCGCTGTCGCAAAAGGTGGCCATAGCCGCACAGCTCGATGCCACGGGCATTACAATGACAGCCAAAAAGAAGAACGGCAAGCCGGCAAAGAAGATAAAGGACTGCAAGACCATAGAGGTGTCGTTCCGCATTGCACGCAACGTCACGGCGCAAAACGGTGTGCGCACCATATATATAATGGTAACAACGCCCAGCGGCAGTGTGCTGAACGGCGGCGGCACGTTCCAATACGAGAACCGCAACGTGACCTACTCGATGAAGAAGAGCGTGGAGTATTCGGGAGAAGAGACTCCCGTGACCGCCTACTGGCAGGTAAAGGAATACCTTAGCCCCGGCACCTACACCATCAGCGTGTTTGCTGACGGCAACATGATAGGCTCGCGCAGCTTTGCGTTCCAGAAATGACGTTCACTTCAATGCACTATATGAGGAACAGAACAATATTTCTGTTGGCTCTGGCCATGACATCAGCCATGCCGGCGGTGTCACAGCGAGTGCTTACGCTCGACAGTTGCAGGGCTATGGCTCTAAGGGGCAACAAGCAGATGGGCGTGGCACGGGCAAAGCAGGACATGGCCGCCAACGTTAGAAAATCAGCACGCACCAAATATCTTCCGCACATCAATGCCGTGGGAGGATATATGTTCACAAGCCGGGAGATTTCCATTCTCAATGACGGGCAAAAAGCCATGCTCAGCAGTATCGGCAGCAGCGCTTTCTCAGGCATAACATCGTCTATGCAGGAGTTCGGGGCAAGCCTTACGCCCGAACAGAAGACCGCCATCGACGGAATACTCGCACCGCTCGGCACGACAACCGACCAGGCTATGAACGACATGGGCGGCAAAGTAAACGACGCAGCCGAGGCTCTCAACGCCAAAGGGCGCAGTGTAGTGGATGCATTCCGCACAGACACACGCAACATATTCGCTGCTTCGGTCACGCTGACGCAGCCCCTGTTCATGGGCGGAAGCATCATTGCTGCCAACAAGATGGCGGATATTGGCGAACAGATGGCCGCCAACGCCACCGAAGGGAAACGGCAGCAGACCATATACGACACCGAACAGGCTTACTGGACGGTAGTGTCGCTTACCCACAAGAAGCGGTTGGCCGAAAGCTACCTTGCGCTTATCAAGAAGCTCGACGGCGATGTAGCCAAGATGATAAGGGAAGGCATGGCCACCAAATCCGACGGTCTCAGCGTCAATGTCAAGGCAAACGAGGCCGAAATGACGCTGACCAAGGTTGAAGACGGGCTGACCCTTGCCCGTATGCTGCTCTGCCAGAGGTGCGGACTGCCGCTTGACGAGAACATCAAGCTCGCCGACGAAGACAGTGAGGCTCTGTCCGACAGCGAACCGGCCGACGCTTACAACGCCGACACAGCCCCCACGAACCGCCCGGAACTGAAAATGCTCCAAAATGCAATGGATTTGAGCGAACAGACGGTGAAGCTGCTGAAAGCGGGCAACCTTCCGCAAGTGCTACTCATGGGCGGATACTCGGTAAGCAACCCGAATGTGTATAACGGCTTCCAGAAAAAATTCGGCGGAGCATGGAATGTGGGCGTACTCGTGCGCGTTCCTATATTCAACTGGGGCGATGTGGCCTACAAGGTGAGGGCTGCCAAGAACGCAACGGCCATTGCCGCACTGGAACACGAGGAAGCGTGCGAACTGGCCAGCCTTCAAGTGAACCAAAATGCCTTCCGCGTGAACGAGGCCGCCAAGAAACTATCCCTTGCACGCACCAGTACCGACCGCGCAGAGGAAAACCTGCGCTGCGCCAACCTTGGGTTCAAGGAGGGAGTGATACAGTTGTCCACCGTAATGGAGGCGCAAACGGCGTGGCTGCAGGCACAGTCACAGAAGATAGACGCAGAGATTGACATGAAACTAAGCCGTTCGAGCCTCAGAAAGGCTCTTGGCACATTACAATAACCAAGCATACACAACATTATGTCAGCAAAATCACAACATAACAACATCCTGTTGGCAATCGCAGGCTTTACCGCAGTGATCGTGGCTGTGGCAATAATAGGTTTCTTCACGTTCGGCCACGAACCGGAACTGATACAGGGACAAGTGGATGTGACCGAGTACCGGGTGTCAAGCAAGGTTCCGGGACGCATACTTGAACTGCGCGTGAAGGAAGGAGACTATGTCAGAGCCGGCGACACGCTCGCCATACTCGACGCACCCGACGTGAAAGCCAAGATGACCCAAGCCCGCAGTGCCGAGGATGCCGCATCCGCATTGAGCGAGATGGCGCAAAAAGGAGCGCGTGAGGAACAGATACGCGGCGCATACTCGGTGTTGCAGCAGACAAAGGCCGGACTTGACATCGCACAGAAGTCATACAACCGCGTGCAACGCCTGTTTGACGAGGGAGTGTTGAGTGCACAGAAGCGCGACGAGGCACTTGCCAACTACAAGGCGATGGAAGCGCAGGTTAAAGCGGCGCAGAGCCAGTATGACATGGCGCGCAACGGAGCGCGGCGCGAGGAGAAAATGGCGTCGGAAGCCCAGGTGCAGCGTGCAAAGGGTGCGGTGCAGGAAGTAGGGTCGTACATCAACGAGACTGTGCAGGTGGCTCAGATGGACGGAGAAGTGAGTGACATCTATCCGAAGGTAGGCGAACTGGTCGGAACAGGCTCTCCCATAATGTCAATCTCGGTGATGAAAGACATGTGGGGAACGTTCAATGTGCGCGAAGACAAACTTGACGGCCTTAAAGTAGGATCGGTGTTCAGCGCATTCGTGCCCGCATTCAACAAAACCATACGCATGAAGGTTTACTACCTCAAGGATGAGGGCAGCTACGCCGTATGGAAAGCCACTAAAGCCAACGGACAGTATGACCTGAAGACCTTTGAGGTGAAGGCACGTCCCGTAGATAAGATAGACGGACTGCGGCCCGGCATGTCGCTTGTGATAGGCAAGGACTGAAAATGAAACGAGTTGTCTGCGAAATAGTGGCAATAGCCAAAAGGGAATGTTGCATATTGCTGAAGAACCCCATCTACTGGTTCTGCATGGTGGTGTTCCCCGTATTGGTAATGGTGTTCTTCACGTCTATGATGAGTGAGGGACAGCCGCAGGAAATGCCCATAGGCGTGGTGGATCTCGACAACTCGTCAACGTCACGCGCCCTCACACGCAAGCTCGACGCCTTCCAGACCACCCGTATAGTGGCTCACTACCCCTCTGTGGCCGAGGGTCGCCACGCCATGCAGCGCGGTGAGATCTACGGACTGCTGTATATACCGCAAGGAACGGCCGACAAACTGCTCGCAAGCCGCCGTCCGAAGATTTCATTCTACTACTCCATGACCTCAATCACTGCCGGGGCGCTGGTATTCCGTGACCTTAAGACCATATCCACCCTTGGCTCGGCGGCAGTCGGCCAAGCTACGCTGCGGGCAAAGGGACTTACGGATGCCCAGACGCAGACTTTCCTGCAACCGATAAAGATTGACCTCCACCAGATAGCCAATCCTTGGACCGACTACAACGTCTATCTGTCAACAATGCTCGTTCCGGGCGTGATAATGCTGTTCATTTTCCTCATAACGGCCTACTCTATCGGCACAGAGCTGAAGTTCGGGCGCTCCAAGAAGTGGCTTTCAATGGCCGACAACAACGTTGTTGTAGCCCTCATCGGCAAGTTGCTTCCGCAGACCGCCGTGTTCCTGCTGCTTGTCCTTGTATATATGTATTATGTCTTCGGCATATTCGGTTTTCCGCACCACGGCTCTGCCCCGACAATGTTCTTGCTCGCACTGCTTACGGTACTGCCGGCACAGGGCTTCGGGGTGTTTGCCTTCGGCCTGATACCCTCCTTGCGAATGTCAATGAGCATCTGTTCGCTGTGGGCAGTGCTGAGTTTCTCCATCGTAGGCTCGGCTTTCCCGGTGCCAAGCATGGACGCAGAGCTGCAGGCCTTGGCTTGGCTGTTTCCGCTGCGCCACTATTTCATGGTATATGAAACCTCTGTGCTCAACGGCTATCCCTTGGCCGGAGTGTTGCCCCACCTTTTGTCGCTTGCGGTGTTCATCCTGCTGCCGATACCCGTGCTCGGCAAGATAAAGAACGCCATGTTAAAGTACGTATATATCCCGTAAAGCACACGTAACCACACCTGTTTATGAGCATCAAAGGTACAGTAAGAATGATCAGGCAGAGCCTGCAGGACACGTGCTACGTGTGGTTGCAGGAGCTGAAGATGACACTCTGCGACGAGGGCGTGCTCCTCTTCGTCATTCTCGTGCCCATCGCCTACCCCCTGCTCTACTCCTGGATATACAACAACGAGGTGGTGCGCGAAGTGCCAGTGGCAGTTGTCGATGAGTCCCACAGCTCCATGAGCCGCGAGTTTGCCAGACACTGCGACGCATCGCCCGATGTGCGCGTCGTGGCCTACGCTTCCAACATGGAGGAGGCCAAGACCATGATGCACAACGGCAAGATCAGCGGCATATACCATATCCCCAATGACTTCACCGCACGGCTCAACCGCGGGCAACAGGCCGTTGTGGGCGTTTACTGCGACATGGGCATCATGCTAAACTACAAGGCAATCTTCCAGACGGCCACCGCAGTGAGCCAAGGCATGAACTCGCACATACAGACCACGCTTGCCGGCAACAAGACCGACCGCGAGGACGAGATAACCACCCAGCCTCTCGACTTCGACGAGGTGCCTATGTTCAACCCGGCCGGGGGTTACGGTTCGTTTATACTGCCCGCAGTGCTCATACTCATCATCCAGCAGACACTGTTGCTTGGCATCGGACTCGCTGCAGGCACATCGCGCGAGAACAACCGCTACAAAAACCTTGTACCGATAAGCCGCCACTATCAGGGCATCTTCCGCATTGTGTTCGGCAAGTCCATGTGCTACTTCATGATATACGCCGTCATGGCTGCATATCTCACCCTCATCGTCCCAAAAATCTTCGGCTTTGTCAGCATAGGCCGCCCGGAAGTACTCTTCGCTGTTCTGTTACCGTATCTTCTGGCGTGCATTTTCTTCGGCCTGACCCTTTCTTGCATGATACGCTACCGCGAGAACGTGATGCTGCTCGTGGTGTTCTCGTCCGTGCCGCTGCTGTTTCTCAGCGGAGTGTCGTGGCCGCAGAGCAGCATGCCCGAAATCTGGCAGACCGCAGCGTGGCTTTTCCCCTCTACATTCGGTGTCAGGGCATTCGTCAGAGTCAACTCCATGGGAGCCACCCTTCAGGATGTTGCCGTAGAATACCGCGCCCTTTGGATACAGACCGCCGTCTATTTCCTGCTCGCCTGCGCAGTTTACTACAACCAGATACTCCGTGCGCGCCACCGCGCCCTTGAACGCCTGAACGACATAAAGCAAAAGCGCAAGGCAAGGCAAAGCACCGCGCAGAGTAAAGGAAACTTTGCTCAATTGGGATAGGACAACCCACGAATCGGAGTTGTTGAAATTGCAAGTTGTTCCGCTTTGCTGCACAAAAACGCTCTGTTTTGTTCCGACAAAAACAGCTTAATGGTAACGGTCAAGTGTATTTCTGTCAACTTTGCATAGTTTGGCAGTCTTCCGTTTGGAGACATCCGCTTTGAGAAGCTCTTGGATTAAAGTTGCTTCACCGTGTAGTTTATATTTTTCGGGAGACTTTCACGTCCTTTGGGACGACCAAGAACAACTCCTTCTGCTTTTTTGCGTGCCAACGAATCTTTGGTTCGTTGGCAGATAAGGTTGCGTTCTATCTCGGCGGACAAGCCGAAAGCGAATGCAAGCACCTTGCTTTGGATGTCATCACCCAAACGATGGTTGTCCTTGACAGTCCATATGCGGCACTCTTTTGTCATGCAGATGTTGAGAAACTCCATAATCATGAAGAGGTTGCGTCCAAGACGTGAAAGCCCGGCACAGATAATAAGGTCACCTTTTTGCACTTTGCCGAGAAGTTTTGCACAATCTGCATACTTTTATATCTTATTTGGAACTATTGCTGTCCGCTAAAACTCAAAAGAGCATAAATATCCTGCCCGAAGCCTT
>CAVAPI010000102.1:0-6865 GCA_963590445.1 Lachnospiraceae bacterium
GGTTCTGTGTGGAACTTCACAGCCGGCAACGACACCGTGTTCACATTCACGGCCGACAAAGTAAACTGGGCACAAGGCACATCTGACGAGTTCACTCTGGCAGGCGAAACAGCTATCTCGCTCTGCAAGGGCGGCAATGCCAACCAGGCTGTTGACCTCATCTACATCCAGAAAACTGGCGACTATGTTGCCCCCGAGGTTGTCATCGAGAAGTTCTCTGACCTTCTGGATTTGGAAGACGGGACAGAAGTGACCATCAAGACCACCGACGCTGTAATCTCCGTTTGGCAATATGCAGGAACAGGCAATTTCGTTTGTGCGCAGGACAGCACCGGTGCCGTTAAACTTTCTGACGACATGGCCAGCATGATGGGCGGCATTGGCTTGTATGCAGGTTCAAAGATTGTCGGTACCATCTATGCCACATATACTGCCGCCAACGGTACTCCTACTCTCGACATTGCCGACAAGACTCAATATTCTACGATTGACATGGAGGCTGGCACATCCGAAGTAGAGCCTGTGGAGATGACCGTTGCAGACGTGCAGAAGAAGTCAAGCCTCTCAAGGTATGTAGAGGTAAAGAATGCGAAGATGTGGGCTGACGAGGACGACTTGTCGCTCTTCTACATCTCGCAGGGCACTGACACTGTACGGGTTTACGACGCATTCTGGGCAATTCCGGAGGGCTTTACCGCTCCCGACACGATTGGGTATGTAAAGGGCGTTGTGGTGCTCCACGACGGCAAGCCCACAATCTATCCTTACGGCAATGATGCCGTTCCGGTGCAGATTTTCGAGGCTGGAAACATCGCAGCGTTGGCCGATGCTACGGAATACTCACTTGTCAAGCTCACGCTTACCAATGCCAAGGTGACTGTTGTAGCACAGAGCCGCTGGAGCACGATTGCCTATCTTGAGGACGAGTCAGGTGCTGTTGAGTTCGGCGAAGTGGCCGAAGAGCTTGGACTGGAGGCCGGTATGACCGTCAACGGAACAATCTATGCCCTGTATGGAGGCAACTACGGCGGAATGTCTCTCACGTCTGACTACGACTACACGGCAAAGTCTGAGATTGAGACGGAAGCAGGTACAGCCGTTCCTACGGCCACTACCATAGCCGATGTCAAGAAGGAATCTAACGTCAGCCGCTTCGTTTCGTTCAAGAACGCAAGGATGGTGATGGACGAGGAGAACGGCTCCGCCATCTATATGATACAAGGCACCGACACCATCAAGGTGTATGACAGCTTCAATGCGCTGCCTGTAGATTCCAACTACATCACTATCGTTCCCGACAGCCTGCTCTCTTCAGAGGGTATCATAGGCTACTCCGATGGCGAATACATGTTCTCGCCCACCAAGATCGAGATAGCTGAGGTTGGTCCCGACACGGGTATCAAGGCCGCAGCCGCATCTATGCGCAAGAACTCCAGCGCAGCAGTATATTCTGTAAGCGGTGTGAAGGTGCGCAAGGACGGCCAGTCGCGCGAAGGCTTGGCCAAGGGCCTGTACATAATCAACGGAAAGAAGGTCGTGGTCAAGTAATCTGCCACGGCAGACCTGACGTCTGAAACATCGGCAAGGCGGCATCCCCAATCAGGATGCCGCCTTTTCTTTGGTGGCGGAGAAAGGACAAGCCGGCTTTTTGTCGTCACCAGGCGCATAAAGCCAAGGGCGCACTCGCAGAACCCGGCGGCCTGTGCTCCGCAAACGGCGCGTTTGCGGGCCGCAGATGCCGTATTTGCGACCTGTAAATGCACGTTTACGGATGCCAAACGGCCTCTTTTGCACCGTAAACGATATGCCGTTCCCCCGAAACCGTTTCTTCGGTTTCCACAATGAGCCTAAGTCTTATAACCGTCGCGTGCGGCAAACCTTGCTTACAGCACCGTTAATCTCTGTTAAAGCAATTGTTTCTTATGAACTTTGCGGCGTTTTGTCGCACTTGTTGACATGTTTTTTATTATCTTTGCACAAGGCAAAGCTGCACTCGGCAGTGTGAAAACAAGTTTTCACTGCGCTCGTTTGCATTGCTTTTGCCCCTTATCTGTCACAGGGTAAATATTCATTAAAATTAAAAATAGTATTCTATGAGAATCAGTTTTCCCAAAGAAAGGCTACTGCCAGCGGCACTTGCAGCCGGAATGTTGGCGTTGGGCAGTTGTACGAACAACGATTACGACTTGGACGAGGTTGACATGACCATGGGATTCGGGGGTGACGAACTGGTCATCCCAAGCAGTTCCACCGACATCATCAAACTTTCCGACGTGCTGGACCTGGAGGAAGACGGCAGCGTTGTGCTCGATGCCGACAGCAACTACGTGTTCCAACTGGCCGAGACGGGCGTTGACCCGGCCAAACCATACGTGGACGTGGTGCGGCTCACCCCCAAATCGTATGCAATAGACTATGTGTTTGAACCGAGTTCCGGCGCAAAGCCGCACGCAATGACACGCGCCGGGGGGACAACTGTCCGCGTGCCGGAAAAGAAGGTGATGGAGTTTGAGTTCAACGGCAACTCCCCAGAGGTGAAGAGCCTCACTTCGGCCTCGACAAACGACATCAAGATGGTGCTCTCCATGAACTTTGCCAGCGGAATGGCGTCGTGTATGCCCACCATCTCCAAGATAACGCTGACGGTGCCGGGCTACTTCAACATGGAGTCTGCGCATCTTGTGTCAGGAAGCGGCAAGGTCAGCAGTGTCTCAAACGGCTGTGTGACGCTGACAGACATACCTACAGCATCGCCGATGAAGCTGGAACTGACTGCGAACGGACTCGACTTCACCGACTATGACACCAAGTACGGCGGCCTGACCATCGACAACGGTGCCATCAGGATTACCGGCGATATGTATATGTCGATGGAAGCCGAGCTTGTGGGCGTGCCTTCGGCATCGTCATTCACCATCAGCTCCACCATGACCATCGACGAGATGGCCGTAACCGGGGCAAAAGGAAAGTTCGACCCGGAGATTGACCTTACGGATCTCGGCGAGGTAAGCGTTTCGGGAGTGCCCGATTTCCTGAGCGACGGCAACGTCTGCATCGACCTCTACAACCCGCAGATACGCCTCAAGGTGGCCAACGACATGGAAGTGGCCGCCAAGGTGAAGGGAAAGGTTGTGGCCATCAAGGACGGACGCACCATTGCGACGGTGAGTCTGGACGAGATGGACATCCACAACAAGAGCTACAATGCCGACGGCACCACGCGTATCTGCATTTGCAGGAGCGTTCCGGCCACAAAGGAGGCGGGTTGGGACTATTATGCCGTGCCCACGCTGTCGAGCATCATCCACACAATACCCGACGTTATAAAGATTACCGACACCGAAGTGTGCGCCGACCAAAGCAAAGATGCGGAGTTCAAGTTCGGAACCCACTACACCGTCACTCCAAGCTACAGTGTTGAAGCCCCGCTTGCCTTTGCCGAGGACGCGAAAATCGTGTATAAGGACTCCACTGACGGTTGGAACGAGGACATAAAGGATCTCCAACTGTCTGACGACGCTTATGTTGAGATGACGGCAAACGCGGAAAGCCGCGTGCCAATCTATCTCGACGTGAAGGCAGACCCGGTGGACGAAAACGGCAAGGTCATCTCCGCCGCCAAGCTGAAGGTGGAGATACCCAACGGCATCAACGCCTCTCAGGACGGCATCACGCCCGTAACCTCGCCCGTAAGCATCAAGATAACCCAGCTTGAGGACGACGCCTTGCAACTGCTCGACGGTCTGCGCTTCACCATAACGGGTGCTGCGTCGAAAGACGGGCAACCGAGTGTGACTGGCAAAACGCTCAACGCCCGCGACCACACGCTGAAACTCACCGACATAAAGGTCAAGATAAAGGGCAAGGTGATAGGCGATTTCAACTAAAAGTGTACCACACAACAAAAAGAATACGACATGAAGAGTATATATAACAAGGTATATGTCGCGCTGGCCATGGCGCTGGCTTCCGGCGGGGCAATGGCGCAGGGATTGAACTCGGCATACTACACGAACGACTACAAGTTCCGCCACACCATGAACCCGGCTTTCGGCAACGAACAGAACTATGTGTCAGTGCCGGTGTTCGGCAATCTCAACGTAGGGATACACGGCAACTTCGGCTACGAGGACATTATCATGGACAATCCGCAGTACGGCAAAGGCAGCGACAAGCGGTTGACCACCTTTATGCACCCCGACATATCTGCCGGCGACGCGCTCAAGGGCTTCAGCTCGGGCAACAACCGCATCATTGGTGACATTGGGGTGACAATACTGTCGGGAGGGTTCAAGGCGTTCGGCGGATACAACACCGTGGAACTCAACTCCAAGACCTCGGTCGGCATGTCCTTGCCATACGAACTGTTCGCCTTTGCCAAGAACATCGGCAACAACACATACAACATAGGCGACATCAACCTCAGGGCACAGTCCTATGCAGAACTGGCATTCGGCCATTCGCGCCAGATAGACGACCGTCTGCGTGTCGGCGCAAAGGTGAAACTGCTCTTCGGAATAGCCCGCGGCGATGTGGAATTCAAGGACATAAAGGCCGATTTGGCATCTAATGACAAGTGGACAATCAGCGGTGACGCCAAGGCAAGCATGTCTTTGGCCGGCTTCTCCTACAAGTCTGAAGAGAAAGACTATAACGACGATGATAAAGGAACATACGAAACGGTCAACGATATGGACGTTGACGGAGGCGGACTCGGGGGATTCGGACTGGCTTTCGACCTCGGCGGCGTGTATAAAATCAACGACGACTGGACGGTAAACGCCGCCATTCTCGACCTCGGATTTATCAGTTGGAAAAACAACATGCAGGCTTCCAACCGCGAGAAGAGCTTTGAGTTCAACGGATTCCACGATCTGGCCGTCAAGGAAGGGCGCGGAGAGACGTTCGACGACAAGGCCGACACATACGGAGACCAGCTGGCAGACTTCGCAAACCTGACGGACGACGGTGACCAGGGCAGCCGCACGACCGGCATAGGCGCCACCGTCAATGTGGGATGCGAGTACAATCTGCCCGCATATCGCCCCATCACGTTCGGCTTCCTTAGCTCCACGCGCATCAACGGGCCCTACTCCTGGACAGAAGGGCGGCTCAGCGCCAACTGGACACCGCTGTCGTGGCTCGACGGAGGCGTGAGCTTCGCCGTCAACAGCTTCACTACAAGCATGGGATGGGTGCTCAACATCCACCCCAAGGGCTGCAACCTGTTCATTGGCATGGATCATTTGCTCGGCAGATCGAGCAAAGAGGGCATACCACTCAGCTCTAACGCAAGCATAAACATGGGCGTGAACATCGCATGGTAGGCGCATAAAAGTAAAAAACGCAGCTATAACGGAGTTGATACTCTGTCATACGAAGGGGTTGCCGTGGCTTTGGCTGCGGCAACCCCGCTTGCTTGAGGGCAAAACTTCGCACTCACATTTGCCAACGCCTCCATATCCGTCGGTCTTCCCGGCTGTTCCCGGATACAGTCCGAAAAGTCAGTTGCAAAAAGCGACAAGGATTTGCCTGCTTTAACACGCCTTAAGTCCGCCAACGGATATAGCCAAGTATCGGCAACGGCAGGATTGTGAAAACAAACAGGAGAGAAACGCAAGGTTTTCATTGGATATACGGGATTTTACGTTACCTTTGCATAAGACAAGCTGCACCCGGACAATCAAGAGCAAGCTCTCTTGCCGCTCGCTTGCACTGTCTCTGCACCACAAAACAGGCATTGGTATGAAACGGAGCTGCCATATACTCGTGTCAATAGCACTCTCGGCACTGATTATACTGCTGGGCGTGGGAGTGTCGTTTGTGGACTGCTGCCACACACAGCACGCTCTGAGGGCTGCAATCGCCTGTACAGACAGCGGAAGCCACAGCCCTGCCAACGGAAGCACGGGTGCGGACGGCAAGGACGCAAGAGCTGACAACGGAAAGACAAGCTCCGGCGATGAAGACCACGGCAACTGCTGCGGCGACTGCCCAAGTGACGACGGTAGCGGATGCGGTTGTGCTCCGCAGACGAGTTGTCTGACGGTGGCAGTGGCCAAGCTGGCTCCGTTCAGCGATGCGGTGCGCACTCCCGTATGCTTCACCTGCCCCATGGCAATGCTGCCGCGGAGCTTCGTTTCCTGCCCTCCGGCACCGCTTGCCGAGACCGTTTCAGCGGCAGAACTGTCTGGCTGCAACGGGAACAACGGCTCTCCGCCACGCGCAAGGCTGCTGTTTCTCGGTATTCTCCGACTTTGACTTTATCCACAACCGTGCCTATGGCCATTGCCACAGGCCGGGTGCGGCTGCACAATGTTTGCAACCGCATTGCAAAATGCCGTGAGTAACTTTGCACACGGCAACAGGTCAAACATGGATAACGACAAAGAAACAACAATGAACACATACAGAAAAATGGCCTTAACGGCCATGACCGTGCTCTGCACTGCGGCAGCGGCACAGGACAACGCGGCGGTTCAGGCTGACACAGCCGCCGCTATGGAGAACAAGACACAGCACCTGCACGGCATAACCGTGACGGGAAGCAACGGAACGAGGCGCATGATGGGCGCTGTGAACGGCGTAAGCATAGGACAGAAGGAGATGTTCCGCGCCGCATGCTGCAACCTTGGCGAGAGCTTCGTCACCAATCCGTCGGTGGACGTGAGCTACAGCGATGCGGCAACCGGGGCTAAACAGATAAAACTGCTGGGACTTTCTGGCACTTACGTGCAGATGCTCACCGAGAATATGCCCAACTTCCGGGGCGTGGCCATGCCCTATGCACTGGGCTATGTGCCGGGGACATGGATGAAAAGCATACAGGTGTCGAAGGGAAGTTCGTCGGTGAAGAACGGCTATG
>CAVAPI010000103.1:0-6220 GCA_963590445.1 Lachnospiraceae bacterium
GCGTGTTCAACGGAGGGTCAAGCAAGCAGTCGTTCGGGTTCGGTTCGCACAACCTCACGCGCCGTTTCACCGCTTGGGGAAAGGTGGGTTTCGGCATCTGGGCAAACGATTACATGGAGATAACCTACAACCGCTATGGCGTAAGGGAGACTGTGCTCAAGGTTGACGGCAAGGTTGTCTTCCAAAGTGTGGTTGACAACATTCCGCAACAGGCCAGCCGAATGGTCAATTCCTGGGGAGATTACGACCACTATGTGCGCTATGGCGTATGGTACATGAAGTCTTTCATAGAGCCGGGCAACACCCTTCCGGTGCTTAAGGCCGGCTCCGGCCGTGGCGTAGTTGACTTTAGCGAGCCGCGCGACTACCATTTGGAATATCTGCTCCGCGACTTCCGGGGCAACACCTCGTCATATAGGTTCACCGTGACGGCCACCCCGTCACCGTTACCCAAGCCTTCGGCACACAATCCGCAACGCTTCATGCGCTGGAACCGCACCAACGTGTTCTCCATGCCCGGCATGCAGCTCACCATACCCTACGGAGTGCTGCCCGACGACGTTGAGTTGCATCCCCTGGTGTGCCCGTTGTCCGGTGGTTTGTCGGCTGCTTATTCGTTCCAAGGCCGTTCCTTTCCTTTGTTCAATTGGGCGGAGCTGAGCATAGCGGTAAAGGATAGGGTGGCCAATCCGTCCAAACTGTATGTAACGAGCGACCTGTTGTCGGCACGGTTCTGCGGAGGATCGTATAAGGACGGCTGGGTTACGGGACGCATCCGCGACCTTGGCGCAGCTTACCGGCTCGCCTACGACGACCGTCCGCCTGTGATAAGTCCCGTAGGCCAGGCTTCTTGGAACTCTACTGGCACCATCCGTATCGGTCTTTCGGACATTGGCAGCGGTCTGAAGGCGTACAAAGGCTTCATAGACGGGCGGTTTGTGCTCTTCAAACAGGCGGACAAGAGCAACACAGTGACGTGCAGGCTGTCGGAAACGCCCGTGCAAAAGACGGGAAAAGCGCATCGGCTGCGCTTCACGGCCACGGACAACTGCGGCAACACCGGCACTTTCAATGCCGAAGTGCGGTATTAACCAACATAAGGACTAACACACAAACAATACAAGAGTATGAAAAAGACAACATTAATTGCGGCAATGTTGGCGGCAGCGGCCTATTCGTCGGCCTGCACCAATCTGATTGTGGGCAAGAAAGCCAGCGTTGACGGGTCTGTGATGTGTACTTACAGTGCCGATGACTACGGTATGTTTCAGGGACTGTCGCACTTTCCTGCGGCAAAGCACGCTGCCGGCGACATGCGTCAGGTGTATGACTGGGACACAAACGAGTATTACGGTCAGATACCTGAAGCTCTGGAGACCTACAACGTGGTGGGTAACATCAACGAATATCAGGTTACTGTGGGCGAAACCACGTTCGGCGGACGCGAAGAGATGGTGGACAGCACCGGCATACTGGACTACGGTTCGCTGATAACCATTGCTCTGCAACGCTCACGCACCGCCCGAGAGGCCATAGCCACCATGACAACGCTTGCCGAAACCTACGGTTACAACAGCGAGGGGGAGACTTTCACCGTCTGCGACCCCAATGAGGCATGGATAATGGAGATGATGGGCTGCGGAGCAGGCAGCAAAAAGGTTGTCTGGGTGGCTGTGCGCATACCAGACGACGCCATTTGCGCCCACGCAAACCAAAGCCGCATACGGACATTCGACCAGAAAGACAAGCAGAACGTGATGTTTTCCAAGAACGTAGTCAGCTTTGCGCGCAGCAAAGGCTGGTATTCCGGCAGCGACAAGGACTTCAGCTTCTGCGACACCTACGCCGCTCCCGACTTCGGAGGCCGCCGCTGGTGTGACGCGAGGGTGTGGTCTTTCTTCAACAGGTTCGCCTCAGGCATGGACAAGTATCTGCCCTATGCCGAGGGACGGGCTGAAAACGCCGAGCCGATGCCGCTCTGGGTTGTGCCGAACAGTAAGATTGGCGTGAAGGAGCTTGAGGATGCCATGCGCGACCACTACGAAGGCACTCCCTTTGCGCTCGATTCAGACATAGGGGGCGGCCTTTGGCAGATGCCCTACCGCCCGACTCCGCTCGCTTTCAAGCACCGTGGCAAGGAGTATTTCAACGAACGGCCCATCTCAACCCAGCAGTCCGGCTTCGTATATGTCAGCCAGATGCGCTCGTGGCTGCCGAGAGAGATAGGCGGTGTGCTGTGGTTCGGCAACGACGACGCCAATATGGTGCCGTTCACTCCCGTGTACTGCTGCACCCAAACGGTGCCCGGCTGCTACGATGCGGCCAAGGCCGACGCGCTGAACTTCTCGTTTGACAACGCCTACTGGGTGTGCAACTGGGTCAGCAATATGGTTTATCCGCGCTATAGCCTCATGTTCGGTTCGCTCAAGGAGGTGCGCGACTCGCTCGACAACGCTTTCCTGAAGGCTCAAAGCGATGTGGAAGCCAAGGCGCAGAGCCTCTACGGAGAGGACAAGGCCAAGGCTGTGGCCTTTCTCAACGCCTATTCCGGCGAGAAAGGGCAGCAGATGCTGTCCCGGTGGAACGCTTTGGCCAAGCATCTCATCGTGAAATACAACGACATGATAGTTAAGCCGGAGTCCAAGGGCCGTTTCCTGCGCTCTAAATACGGTCTTGGGGCAAAGGTGGAACGTCCTGGCTATCCTGAGAAGTATGCCGATGAGCTGATAAAGCAGACGGGTGACAAGTTTCTCGTGCCGTCGGAAAAGTAACCGGGCGGCCTGCTTGCAGAAAAGCCTCTGGAAACTGTAAACAAAACGAGGCCGTCCGCTTACAGCATCTCATGTAGAGGGATGTATGTAACAATACTGTAAGCGAAAACAAACAGTTTTGTTTCGAATTGCAAACAGCCTATTTACGATCGTAAGTAGGCTGTTTACGATAGCCGAACAGCCTGTTTGGAACTGCCAAGCGGCCTGCTTGTTTTTGTAAACGCCACGGACGTTTCCGTAAAGGTGACGTTTGCGGGTGCTAAAGGTGAGGTCTTACGGTAGCTGAAGGTTGCCTTTAGCCGTTCCGAACCTCGCCTTTGCGCCTCCTAAACGGCTGCTTTCTTGTGCGTTTCTTGATAATTATTTGTACTTTTGCCGTTGACTTATGGAGAAGATAATACTGGGTATTGACCCCGGAACCAACATTATGGGCTACGGATTGCTCCGGGTTCAGGGCGGCAAGGCCGAGATGATGACCATGGGAGTCATTGACTTGCGCCGCTTTCCCGACGCTTACCTGAAGCTGGGGCACATCTTTGAGCGCGTAACAGGCATCATCGATGCCTATCTGCCTGATGAGATGGCCATAGAGGCTCCGTTCTTTGGAAAGAACGTTCAGTCGATGCTCAAACTCGGCAGGGCGCAGGGCACTGCAATAGCCGCCGCCATACGCCACGGAGTGCCCATACATGAGTATGCTCCATTGAAGATTAAGCTGGCCATAACGGGCAACGGGCAGGCTTCAAAGGAGCAGGTGGCGGGCATGCTCAAGCGCATTTTGAATATAAAGGACGGCGACATGAGCGACTTTATGGACGCCACAGACGCTCTGGGGGCGGCATACTGCCACTTCATGCAGATGAACCGTCCGGTTGCGGAGGCACACTACCGCGGATGGAAGGACTTTATAAACAAGAACAAGGACAGGGTATGCGGAAGACAATAAGCATGAAAGGGGGCGTGGCGCGGCTCAATGAGTGGCGCATGGCGGCTCCCGTCGATTTTGAACTGGCCGAAGGCGAGCAGTTAGCCGTAGTCGGGCCCAACGGAGGCGGCAAGTCTCTGCTCACAGACATGCTGACCGGCAAGCATCCCTTGGCCTCCGGCACCGTCTCATACGACTTCGGGCCTGGCGCAAAGCCGATGTTTTCTGACAATATCAGGTTCATAGCCTTCCGTGATTCCTACGGTGCGAGCGACGGGACGTACTACTTGCAGCAGCGGTGGAACCAACAGGAGATTGACAAGGAGACTCCTTTGGTGGGCGAACTGCTCGACAAGGCATATGGAAGTGCCGGTGACGACACGCCCGAACGCAGGGCTATGCAGGCGCATCTGTACAGTCTGTTTGGCATGGAGGCGCTGCTCGACAAGTACATCATACTGCTTTCCAGCGGCGAACTGCGCAAGTTCCAGATAGCCAAGGCTCTCATGGCCGCGCCAAGGGTGCTAGTCATGGACAACCCCTTCATCGGTCTTGACGAGCAAATGCGGCAGCAGGTGAGGCAGCTGATGCAGTCATTGGCTGAGGACGGCCAGCTGCAGCTCGTGCTCGTGCTGTCCAAGAGCGACGACATGCCCGAATTCATCACCCATGTGGTGGAGGTGAGCGGCAAGACCGTGAAGCCTAAGGTCACGAGAGAGGAATACATGGCGGCGAGGCAGCCTGTTCCGCCCCATGTGCTGCCCGACTGCAGGCGGCAGGCGATACTTGACCTGCCGCACAGTGACCGGGATTATGAGGCAGACGAGGTGGTAAGGATGTCGAAGGTGTCCATTGTCTATGGCCGACGCACCATCCTGAAGGACTTGGACTGGACGGTTCGCAACGGCGAACGGTGGGCTTTGAGCGGCCGGAACGGCGCGGGAAAGAGCACATTGCTATCGCTTGTGTGTGCCGACAACCCCCAATCCTATGCCTGTGACATAGCCTTGTTCGGCAACAGGCGCGGAAGTGGCGAGACCATCTGGCAGATTAAGAAACACATAGGCTACGTTTCGCCGGAGATGCACCGTGCATATCAGAGGGATTTGCCGGCCATCCGCATTGTGGCAAGCGGCCTGAAAGACACGGTAGGGCTTTATGCCACGCCGACGGAAAGCGAATATGCGGTGTGCAAGTGGTGGATGGACGTGTTCGGACTGGGCGGTCTGGAGGAGCGAACCTTCCTGAAACTGTCGAGCGGAGAGCAGAGACTGGTGCTGTTGGCGAGGGCTTTCGTCAAGGACCCCGAACTGCTTATACTCGACGAACCGCTGCACGGGCTTGACAATGTGAACCGCCGGCTGGTGAAGGACATTATAGATGCGTTCTGCCAACGGCCTAACAAGACCATGATAATGGTGACTCACTACCGCGGAGAGTGGCCGTCTTGCATTGACCACTCGCTGCAACTGAAGAAGAATGTATAAGGTTTCAACCCGATAAAACGACCGTAAGGATGAAGAGAATACTGATGTTTCTGGCCATAACCGCAGGAACGGCCAGCGTGTCTGCGGCACAGGAGGTTTACAACGAGGTGAGAAACAGTGCACAAACGGCAGTCCGGACCACCGGCAACAGCCTGGTGAAGCAGATAAACCAGTTCAAACTGGATGCGCTGGACTACCTTTTGATAAAGATGCGCGAGCAGCTTCCGGACTCCACTACGGCTTTTCTGGACAAACAAGCCTTCGCCTTGAACAACTTTATTGCGTTCTATCTGCAGCAAATGGTGGACATCGGCACCCTGCCGAAGACGCAGCAGGTGAAGATACTCCAGCTGTTTATGGACGCATCCGTGTCCAATCCGCTGTTCAACGACTCCGACCACGAGCTGACACAGGGCTATTACGCCGACAGCAAGTGCCTCACGAGGTTCTCCCTGGACACCGATTGGCGCCGGGCTTACGCCGCCGTGGTTGCGGAAACGGCCAGGATAAGGAAGTGAGGGGATTGCCTCGGCAAGCGTAAACTCACACTCTGAACCTCACGTATGCCCTGTCGTCAAACGAGTTGTTGCCCTCCAAGCACCCTTTGGTGGCCTTGAATGTGCCGATATTTAGCGGGTCTGTGGCCAGCTGCCGGGCGAGTGCCTCTTCCGACTCGGCAAGTGTCGGCAGGAGAATGGGGTAGCCGTCGGTGGCGAGCACTATCGTCCACGGGCGGAAGTCGAGCGTCTCTATGCGCACCTTGCCCATCGGGATGCTGAAACCGTCAATGACGGCATAGTCAACATTCTGCCCCTTCATCGACGAAACGAGGCTTGGCAGTATGGCTTTGCGCGCCTTGTCGTCGGCGAGCAGCTGCCTTTCGGCCATTCCTTCGGCCATCAGCCGCCTTGCAACGCTGGCTCTCTCCTCCGCAATGCGGCCTTCCGCCGGTTTGGGATTGTCGATGTAGCGGTCGCCAATCAGGCACTGGCAGTCGCCGATGAGCCACACTTGACGCTGGAGACGGCTGAACACGG
>CAVAPI010000104.1:0-6168 GCA_963590445.1 Lachnospiraceae bacterium
CATGAAGTCGTTGAAGTCAAACTTGTTCTTGCGTATTTTCTTTTCGAGTTCCTTGGCTTTGGCTTCGTCATACTGCTGCTGGGCGCGCTCCACGAGACTCACAATGTCACCCATTCCGAGTATTCGGTCGGCCATGCGGTCTGGGTGGAACACGTCGATGGCCTCCATCTTCTCGCCTGTTCCGACAAACTTGATGGGCTTTGTCACCACGGTGCGTATCGAGAGGGCTGCACCTCCGCGCGTGTCGCCGTCAAGTTTCGTGAGCACTACGCCGTCGAAGTCGAGCCTTTCGTTGAACTCCTTGGCCGTGTTCACAGCATCCTGACCCGTCATTGAGTCAACCACGAAGAGTGTCTCGTCGGGATTGAGCGACTTCTTCAGCGTTTCAATCTCGTTCATCATCTCCTCATCCACGGCCAACCGTCCGGCTGTATCGACTATTACCACGTCGTTGGCCTTGGCCTTGGCCTCGCGTATGGCGTTGGCGGCTATCTCTACCACGTTCTTGTTGTCAGATTCGGTGTACACCGGCACATCGACAGCAGCCCCCACAACCTTCAACTGTTCTATGGCTGCGGGGCGGTAAACGTCGCAAGCCACGAGCAAAGGCTTCTTGTGGTTGCGCGTCTTCAGCATGTTGGCCAGCTTGCCGCTGAACGTTGTCTTACCCGAACCCTGCAGTCCCGACATCAGGATTATGGCAGGACGGCCTTCCAAATGCAGCTCCGAGGCGGTGCCGCCCATGAGTTCGGCCAGCTCGTCGTGTACGATTTTGACCATCAGCTGCCCCGGTTTCACTGCCGTAAGCACGTTCATTCCGAGAGCTTTCTGCTTCACGGTGTCGGTAAACGACTTGGCTACCTTGTAGTTCACGTCGGCATCGAGGAGCGCACGGCGCACGTCCTTCAGCGTTTCGGCCACGTTTATCTCCGTTATCTTGCCTTCGCCTTTCAGTATTTTGAACGAACGGTCCAGTCTCTCGCTTAAATTTTCAAACATTTGCTTGCTTTGCTATTCCTTGTTTCTACTCTGTTCTTTCTATGCAAAGGTAGGGCTTTCTGTCAACAAGCGGCCAAAAGGCAATCGGGTTTTATAATATTTTAAAACGTTTCCCCGTACAAACTGCGCACACCAATAATGAATGTGCAGTTTTGAACTGCGGAAGATGCCGGTGCAAACAGCACGGTTGCCATGGCTGTATATACACCCCATGTGCAGCGACAGCTGCACATGGGGTTACTGAGATGCGGCCTCTTCGAAGCCAAAACCGGCGAGTGGTTAAGCGAAAAACAGTGCATTCCGCCTCGTAAACGGCCTGTTTACGATGGCCAAGCGGTGGGTTTACGACCTGTAAATGCACCGTTTGCGAGTCATAAACCGGCGGTTTACGACCCGCAAGTGGCCGGGCTTTTCGAGGCAAGCGAAAAGGTGGAGGGGAAAGGGTGGGGGATTTGGGGCGTGGAAAGGTCAGACTTTCATCAGGTCACTCATCACCATGTCGCTGACAAACAGCCCGTTGCGGGTGAGCCGCAGGCGGTTGTCCTCGTGGCGGAGCAGCCCGTCGGCGATGTAGCGGGCGGCGCTGGCCATGCAGTAGTCGAGGCGTGGCTTGCCGAAGTCACGCTCCAGACGGTCGAGGTCTATGCCTTCCGCAGTCCTGAGAGCCAGCATCACGGTGTCGTTGTAGCGTGTGTCGTTGTCGAGAACCTCCGCTTCAGACGGCAGAACGCCACGGTCTATCGCCTCGATGTAACGCTCCACGTCGGCTATGTTCCAGCTCCGGCGGTCGCCGGTGTAGGAGTGGGCGGCGGCACCGATGCCCATGTACGGCACACCGCGCCAGTATCCGCTGTTGTGGAGCGCGCGTCGGCCGGGCAGAGCGTAGTTGCTTATCTCGTAATGCTCGTAGCCGGCGGCGGCAAGGCGGTCGGAAAGGGCGTAGAACATGGCGCGGCTCGTCTCCTCGCCGGTCTCCTTTATGCAGCCGTCCTGCCTCATCCGGTAGAGCCGCGTGCCCTCTTCGTACATCAGACTGTAGGCCGAGATGTGGCTTACGCCCAGACTTAGAGCCTCGTCTATGTCCGTCAGCCAGTCGTCAAGGGTCTCGCCGGGGAAGCCGAACATAAGGTCTATGCTGACATTGCCTATGCCCGCGCGCCGCAGGTCGGCCACTGCCGCCCGCGCTTCGGCTGCATTGTGGCGGCGGTGCAGGAAGTTGAGGCGGCTGTCGCTGAACGTCTGCACACCCATGCTGACCCTGTTCACCGGCAGGGAGGCCAACAGGGCGGCATAGTCGGGCGTAACGTCGTCGGGATTGCACTCCACAGTCACCTCCACTGCCTCCGAACAGTCTATTCCGGCAAGGAGTTTTTGCAGCAGAACTGGCGGCAGCTGGCTCGGAGTGCCGCCACCTATATATATAGTATGCCACGGTTCGCGGGCGAAATCCTGCCTGAGCGCAAGTTCCTTCAGCAGGGTTTCGACATAAACGGGGCGCAGCCGGGAGAGCGTGGTGGAGTAGAAACCGCAGTAAATGCAGCGGCTTGCACAAAACGGAACGTGGATATAAAGGCCTTGCATAGTGAGAATTTTGGTGCAAAAATACTAATATTGCTTAACATCCGGGGTGTTTTCTCCCTGCGGGTTTGCCGTTACGGAGGAAAATACATAACTTAGAGGCCGAATAACAGACAGGCTTCAGACCTGAAAAACATTACAAACCTAAAATCTATTGGCCCAATGAAGGTATATCAGACTAACGAAATCAAGAACATTGCGCTGCTTGGCAGTGCGGGTAGCGGCAAGACTACGCTTGCCGAATCAATGCTTTACGAAGCTGGAGTGATAAAAAGGCGCGGCTCGGTGGAAGCCAAAAACACCGTGAGCGACTATTTCCCGGTGGAGCAGGAGTACGGCTACTCTGTGTTCTCCACCGTTTTCCATGTGGAATGGAACGGAAAGAAACTGAATATCATAGACTGTCCCGGCTCTGACGACTTCGTTGGCGGTGCCATAACTGCACTCAACGTGACCGATCAGGCCGTGTTGCTCATCAACGGGCAGTACGGCCCGGAGGTGGGGACGCAGAATAACTTCCGCTACACGGAGAAACTGAAGAAGCCGGTGATATTCCTCGTGAACCAACTCGACAGCGACAAGTGCGACTTCGACACCATTATCGCAGGCATGAAGGACATTTACGGCCCGAAGTGCGTGCAGATACAATACCCCATAGAGACAGGCCCGGGCTTCAACTCGCTCATCGACGTGCTGCTGATGAAGAAGTATTCATGGAAACCCGAGGGAGGCGCGCCTATTATAGAGGACATTCCGGCAGAGGAAATGGACAAGGCAAGCGCGCTGCACAAGGCACTTGTGGAGGCTGCGGCCGAGAACGACGAGGGGCTGATGGAGAAGTTCTTTGAGGAAGAGGCACTCTCTGAGGACGAATTGCGCGAGGGTATCCGCAAGGGACTGGTCACCCGGAGCATCTTCCCCGTATTCTGCGTGTGCGCCGGAAAGGACATGGGCGTGCGCCGGCTTATGGAGTTCCTTGGCAATGTCGTGCCGTTTGTGAGCGAAATGCCCAAGGTTCACAACACGAGAGGCGAGGAGGTGGCCGCCGACAGCAACGCCCCTACGTCGCTATACTTCTTCAAGACGGGTGTGGAACCGCACATCGGCGAGGTGCAATACTTCAAGGTGATGAGCGGAACGATAAAGGCCGGCGCCGATTTGGCCAACGCTGACCGGGGCTCAAAGGAGCGTCTGGCACAGCTGTTCGTGTGCGCCGGCGCCAACCGACTGCCCGTTGACGAACTGCATGCCGGCGACATAGGCTGCACAGTGAAGCTGAAGGACGTGAAGACAGGCAACGCTCTCAACGGGAAAGACTGCGACTACAGGTACGACTTCATCAAGTATCCCAACTCCAAGTACTCGCGTTCCATCAAGGCAGTCAACGAGCAGGACACCGAAAAGCTGATGGCTGCACTCGTGAAGATGCGCCAGGAAGACCCCACATGGGTGGTTGAACAGAGCAAGGAGCTGCGACAGATTATAGTACACGGCCAGGGAGAGTTCCATTTGCGCACGCTGAAGTGGCGTCTGGAGAACAACGAGAAACTGCAGGTGGCCTACGGCGAACCGAAAATACCGTACCGCGAGACCATTACCAAGGCCGCACGTGCCGACTACCGCCACAAGAAGCAGTCAGGAGGCGCCGGACAGTTCGGCGAAGTTCACCTTATTGTAGAGCCATATGCCGAAGGTATGCCCGACCCGACGGTGTTTAAGTTCGGCGGACAGGAGTATCGCGTCACCATGAAGGGCAAGGAAGAGATCGATCTTGACTGGGGTGGCAAGCTGGTATTCGTCAACTCCGTTGTCGGAGGTGCCATTGACGCGCGCTTCATGCCGGCCATATTGAAAGGCATAATGGAGAAGATGGAGCGCGGACCCCTTACTGGCAGCTATGCCAGAGACGTGCGTGTCATAGTCTATGACGGCAAGATGCACCCCGTGGACTCCAACGAACTGTCGTTCATGCTGGCCGCCCGCAACGCCTTTTCCGCCGCTTTCAAGGATGCGGGGCCTAAGATTCTCGAACCGATATACGACCTTGAGGTGTATGTGCCGGCAGACTTCATGGGCGATGTGATGAGCGATTTGCAAGGCCGTCGCGCACTTATCATGGGTATGGACAGCGAAGCCGGCTACCAGAAGCTGCAGGCAAAGATACCGCTCAAGGAGTTGTCGAGCTACAGCATTGCCCTAAGCTCCATCACCGGCGGACGTGCTTCGTTCACAACCAAGTTTGCCAGCTACGAACTCGTGCCGGCAGACATCCAGCAACAACTGATTAGGGAGCACGAAAGCGACGAGGAGTAATCAGACTCTACATTATTGTATATAAGGGGCAGACAGATAAAGATCTGCCCCTTATATATGTTTATATGAGCCTGTCGCATTTCTCTTCAAAACCAGGTTGTTCTTGAAAGGCGTCCGGGCGCAAGGGGAAATACAAGGCAGGTGATTTGTATGCGAGGTTGCCGCCTCGCATTGTTTATGCCAGGCAAGGTTCCTGATGGGAACGGCTGTTGGACGGCTGCACGGCAACGTATGGAAAAGACAAAGCCAAAGGCCTGTGCTCCAATGCCGGAGTCGCGATGCCTTTGGCTTCAATCTGCATCATTCATGCCATGTGTTATGAATGATGCAGGTTGGGTTAAGTGTCAATTAATACTCGTAGGTCTTGAGGACTTTGCCTGTCTCGTCATTCACACCCTGATATTTGGTGATGGTAACGGTGCCTTTCGCAGTAGGATGAGTGGTGCGGTGCGTTTCACGCAGCTTGTCGCAGGCGGCGATAACCTCGTTGTCTTTGGCGGCATAGGTGTAGTCTCCTCCAATAGCCTCCTTGATGGCGTCGGTGTATTCGGGGATAACCAAAATGCCACTCATACTTGAGCCGCTTATCTCGCCGCCCGCACGGTACTGAATGAGGCTTTTCGACTCATCATTGTCATCGCTGCTGCAAGCGGCAAGGCTTACACACGTCATTGTCATGCAGATTAAGGCAACTGCGGCCATCAGATACTTTTTCATAAGTCTTGAATTAAAATTGTTAGATGTTATTTTGATGAAAGTTATCTCGCTCTGTTGTCGGGGGTTATCGCTCCTGAAATTCGACTGCAAAGATATGGCAAAAATAATAAAACAAAAGAGTTTTTAGGGGAAAATGTCAATGATGCATTCAAAAACGGTGCTGTTTGCTGTGCCGGTTTTGGCAGCTCTGCAACCGCCTCTGTATGTATTGCTTGTGCAAATGGGGCGTTTGGGGGTGCCAAACCGGCTGTTTGCGGGCCGTAACCCGGACGTTTGCGGATGCCAGGCCTGACAGTTATGAAGCGCAAGCGGCAGGGTTGTGGAACGGAGGGGCGGCCTTTGCGGGGGAAATGGGGCGGAGGGGTGGATTTTTATGGCCTCATTGTGGTCATGTTACGGCGGAATTTTGTAAATTTGTTGCACGTTACATATTAAAAGAATGGCTATGCTATCAAAAGAAGACCTGAAACAGATTGCCGGAAAGGGCATGACCGAGGCGCAAGTCAACGCCCAGCTGGAACAGTTCAAGACCGGGTTCCCGTATCTGCGGCTCGAAGCTGC
>CAVAPI010000105.1:0-6150 GCA_963590445.1 Lachnospiraceae bacterium
TACAGACTGTCGGGCGTGGTTGCCCACTTCACTTCCTGCGGTTGCGCAAGCGAAAACACATGGCCTTCGTCGATCTCCACCCTATCCACCAAGCCCAAAGCCGATGTATGAGCCTCAACAAAGTCGGCTTGTATGAGCGAATAAGGGCCTTGCCCTGTCTCGTAACTGTCGCTTTGGCAAGCGGCAAAGGCAGCCAAAACCACAAAAGCCACCATTGCGGCCGTCATATTGCGCATATACATACTATTGTTCTATACCTTTCCTTATCCCTATCACCCGGCTTTGGCCTTGTTCCTTGCAGGATTGGCATACATGGTAAGCATGCGTTCGCGCAGGAAAACCTCGTCTTTGCCGGGCAAATCAATCTTGGCAAGCTGTCCGGCAAGGTAGTTTTCAAAGACCAGTTTGTCCTGTTGCGTGTACTGGCCGGCATGGTTTTCCGCACCGTCGAGCAGGTCGCAAGCAATGAAGTTGTTGGGATAGAGGCGGTAGTTGCGGTGTATGCCCTTGTCAATGTGCGCCGCAACGGTAGCAAACAGTTCGCCCTTGGGCGTGTCGTCGGGCAGTGAGTCGAGGAAACCGTCTATGCACGGGGCGCAATGGTAGTGTATGTGTCCCTTATAGCCCATGATACCTGTGCGCATACTCTCCACATCGTCCTGCTTAGTCTTCTTCCAACCGGCATCATCCCGCTTCAACTGAAACTCGCGAGCCTTGAGCCAGTCGCACGGATCGAACTCGTAGGATATGGCAAGCGGTACGATATGCAGTTGCTTGAGCCGTTCTTTCACTGTGCCTTCGCCGCCCATGGCCATCATCTTCAGTATGCTTTGCTGCGTGCGGTCGTCGCTGTCCTTTGCCCTACCCTCGCGTTGGGCAATCCAGATGTTGTCGTTCTTGGCCGCAATGACGAAGTGCATATACTCCGACAGTCGCTTGCTTGCCGCCAGCATCTCCCGTATGCCTGCGCTGCGCTCCACTATGAACGATTTGTTTATTCGCACTAAGTCCTTTATCCAAGGCGCAGCCAACAGATTGTCGCCTATGGCAATCTCGCAAGTGGTCTTGAAGCCGGCATCGATGAGCAGCTTGTCAAGCAGTGCGGAGTCGAGCACTATATCCCGGTGGTTGCTTACGAAGGTGTAGCGGCGGCTTGTGTCAACCGCCGACGTGTCGATGTCGCATCCTTTGGAAGCCTTCTTAAGCAAGTTCTCAAGAAATCCATAGCAGAAAGCGAGCTGAAACTCAAGGTTGGTGCGGCACTTGCGCATCTTCCCGGCCAATGCTTCAAAGGGAACGCCGGGGAAGATGTAGCCAACAACCGTGCGGAACTGCGGGTCGGAAAGCAGTCTTTCATAGACGGAGGGCAGCTCTTCCGGTTCAAAAGGGCGTATGGAGTCGAACTCTGCGAGTACGTTCATAGCAGTCTCTATATAATAATGTATATATAATATGCCGCTCTGCCACACCACATTACGTTCACATGGTATGGCGGAGCGGGAAAATCACTTGAATTGGTTCTCGACTATATCCGTCAACACATCCTTCATCTCAAGTCCTGCGGCCTTCACCTGCTGCGGAATGAAGCTTGTCGGGGTCATGCCGGGCGTGGTGTTTATCTCAAGCATGTATATCTTGTCGGTCTCTTTGCCGTCCTTTCCCTCTCCGCGAGTGATGATATAGTCTATGCGGATGATGCCGTTGCAGTGCAGGATGTCGTAGATGTGGCTCGTTATCTGGCGCACACGCTCTGTAGTCTCAGGGCTAAGGCGTGCCGGAGTGATTTCCTTTACCTGTCCGTTGTACTTGGCTTCATAGTCAAAAAACTCGCGAGATGTGACAACTTCCGTGGCAGGAAGCACCACCGACTTGTCGCTTGTCTTATAGCAACCGATGGAAATCTCTGTGCCTTCAAGGTATGATTCCACCATCACCTCTGGGCTTTCGAGCATGGCTTTGCGTATGGCCGGGGCAAGCTGGTCCTTGTTTTTCACCTTCGACACGCCGAAACTGCTGCCGTCGGCGGCCGGTTTCACGAAACAAGGCATACCTATGCGCTTCTCCACCTCGTCGTCGCTTACCAGTTCCTCATAGCCCTTGCGTATGAGAAGGCTGTCGGCCACGCTCACGCCATAGCCTTTGAGGTATTGGTTGAGCACGAACTTGTTGAAGGTAAGAGCCTCCACAAGCACGTCACTTGTGGAGTAAGGCACATCGACAAGGTCAAAATAGCCCTGGATTATGCCGTTCTCGCCAGGAGTACCGTGTATGGTTATATAGGCATAGTCGAACGCCACTGCCTTGCCGTCTTTCACAAACGAGAAGTCGTTGCGGTCTATCTTGGCCGTTGTTCCGTCGCCAAGCTCCACGCTCCAGTCCTGTCGGTGTACGTCAACGAGGTAAACGTTATAACGCTCCTTATCGAAGAATGAGTACAAGCCCTGTGCCGAGAGCAACGAAACGTCGTGCTCCGACGAGTAGCCACCGCAGACGATGGCGATATTTCTTTTCAGCTCTTTCATATTTAGCAGTTTATTTTGTTTCAATGTTACTGTTGTTTACCGCTGTCCCACCTTTTGTCAGCAGACATGGAAATGCGTCAAACGAGGTCGCGCAGTGTTCCCGCCACAAACGTGCGCCAACGGTCGATAAGCCCCTGCAAGTCCGCAGGAAGTTCTGAAGTGAAGTCCATCTGCTCATGCGTTGTAGGATGAACAAACCCCAGCGTCTTGGCGTGCAGAGCCTGGCGCGGACACTGTTTCAGTCCGTTGAGTATGAACTGTCGGTAGCTGCCCGTGCGCTCGCCGCGCAGTATCTCGGTGCCGCCATAGCGTTCATCGCCGAAGAGCGGATGACCAATGTGCTTCATGTGGGCACGTATCTGGTGGGTACGTCCCGTTTCGAGCACACATTCCACCAGCGTGGTGTAGCCGAAACGCTCAAGCACACGGTAGTGAGTCACCGCCGACTTGCCCGTTTCCGAACCGGGAGGAAACACCGCCATGCGCAGACGGTCTTTGGGGTCGCGCCCGATGTTGCCTTCTATGCGTCCGGAGTCTTCCTTGAAGTTGCCCCACACCAACGCCGTATAGCTGCGATGGGTGGTCTTGTTGAAGAACTGTGCCCCCAGCTCCGTCTTGGCGTCTGGGGTCTTGGCCACTACCAGCAGTCCGCTTGTGTCCTTGTCTATTCTGTGTACCAGTCCCACCTGCGGGTCGTTCGGATCGTAAGACGGCAGATTGCGCAAGTGCCAAGCAACGGCGTTAACAAGCGTGCCGCTAAAGTTGCCGCATCCCGGATGTACCACCAGTCCGGCCGGCTTATTTACCACCATAAGGTCATCATCCTCATACACAATGTCGAGCGGTATATCTTCCGGCTCTATCGTAGTGTCGAAGTGAGGCCGGTTGAGCATCAGCGTCACCACGTCGCCGCCCCGCACCTTATAGTTGCTCTTCACGGCGCTACCGTTTACATACACGAATCCTGCGTCGGCAGCGTTCTGTATGCGGTTGCGGCTGGAATGCTGCAGTTTCTCGGCCAGGTATTTGTCCACCCTGACAGGGGTCATACCCTTGTCGGCCTCCATACGGAAGTGCTCGTACAGTTGCTGGTCGCCGCCGTCGATATCGCTTTCGAGTTCTATCTCGTCAATGTCTTCTGCCATTGCGTTTATGCAAAGATACTTCCTTTTCTACACATTCACGACACTTTATGAGCCAAAAGCCTCTACTCTATCATCCTTTTAATCACCACCTCGGCTGAAATCTCTCGGTTGGCAGCTTCAGGGATTACAAGCGAATTGGGACTTTCTATCACGTCATCGGTCACGATAAGTCCGCGCCTTACGGGCAGGCAATGCATGAACTTGCCGTTGTCGGTGACGGCCATGTGCCGTGCGTCAATTGTCCACGACATGTCCTTGCTCAATATCTTTCCGTAGTCAGCCCTGTTGGTCACGCCCGGACAGCTCCAGTTCTTTGCATATACGAAGTCTGCCCCCTCAAGAGCTTTCATCTGGTCATACTCCACGTGTGCGCCGCCGACAAACTTCGGGTCAAGTTCATAGCCATGAGGATGCGTTATGACAAGATCCACGTCGGCTGCGTTCATCCATTGCGCAAACGAGTTTGGTACGGCCTGAGGCAAGGCACGGCAGTGGGGCGCCCACGACAGAACCACCTTCGGCCTCGCCTTGGTCTTATGTTCCTCTATAGTGATAAGGTCGGCGAAAGCCTGCAAGGGATGCACCGTAGCCGTTTCCATGGCAAACACCGGGCGGCCACTGTACTTGATGAACTGCTGCATTACCGTCTCGGCATAATCGTAGTCACGGTCTGTCAGTCCGGCAAAGCTGCGCACACCGATGAGGTCACAGTAACTGCCCATCACGGGAATGGCCTCGAGCAAGTGCTCGCTCTTGTCGCCGTCCATAATCACTCCGCGTTCCGTCTCAAGTTTCCAAGCCCCTGCATTCACGTCCAGCACAATCACGTTCATACCGAGATTCATGGCCGCCTTCTGGGTACTCAACCGCGTGCGCAGACTGTTGTTGAAGAATATCATGAGCAGCGTCTTGTTCTTTCCCAACGCCTGATACTTAAATCTTTCCTGCTTTATTCCCCTTGCCTCGGCGAGAGCTTGGCTCAAGTCGCCAATATCGCTAACGTTGATAAATGATTTCATTCTATATCCCTTTTTTGTACTCTGCAAATTTACGGGAAATCATTGTAAATTGAGAATAAATAAAGGTAAATTCGCACCGGCAAAGCCTTTTGCTACAACTTTATTCTGCCCCTCCTTTTGGCATAACCGGAATAACCCCTACGAAAACCGGCCTGTTTTGTCCTGAAAAAAGATTGCATACATTCTTGCCGAAAATGCATATGACCTTTGGCAAAGATGTATATAATCTTTTGAAAAGACCCATACGATGTTTTCAAGCAGCCGGAACAGCTGTCGGTTTTTCCACAAATAATCATAATAAAACAAACTGTTGTTTGCCGCATTAGTGCCCAATGTTTATCTTTGCATTGGCAAAATCAAGCTGTTAATGGCAAAGTGTCTGCTGAAAGCGTTTCCCCTTGAAAAGGACAAGACAGGACATGGTTGGCAGAGGAACTTTACAAAGTCCCTGAAACATCAACCTAAAAATGCGGAAAAGTGTTGCAAACCTGGAAGGAACAGCTATTCATATATTGAGGAACAGATGTGCGTTGGAACACAAAACTGAATGACGGGATATAGTAGTTATATAGATGAGCTGTTGAGGCCAAACATTCAAGAGCAAGCCGTTGTTCTTGACTTGTTCGCCGGTTGCGGAGGCTTGTCGCTCGGTTTTGAGGCGGCGGGCTTTAGAACCATCGGCTATGAAATGGTGGAAGCTGCGGCCGAAACATACAACAGGAATCTCCAAGGCGAATGTCATAATGAGTTTCTAACCGTGGGGTTCGACTATCCTGACGCCGAAGATATTGGCATCGTAATCGGCGGTCCCCCCTGCCAACCATTCAGCCGTTTTGGCAATCAAAAGGGGATGGAGGATGCGAGAGACGGTTTCCCAATATTTATAGACGCAGTGAAACGCTTGCAACCGAGAGTTTTTGTCTTTGAGAACGTAGCGAACATTCTCGGACGGCACAAGTGGTATCTTGATTTAATAGTCAGCGAGCTGCAACATTTAGGCTATATCGTGGAATATAAAGTTATGAACGCTGTCAATTATGGCGTACCCCAAAACAGGGAACGGCTTATCTGCATTGGACATCGCGCAAAATTTGTTTTCCCATGTATAGAACAGCACAAGACGACAGTAGCAGAGGCCATTGGTGACACGATGCTTAGCCCTGAGCCAGCAAACAAGATACTCACGCAACGCCAAGATGAGTATATTGCATCCTATGAAAAGAAGTCACACTGCGTAAACCCTCGCGACCTATATCCCGACAAGCCAGCACGCACAATAACGTGTCGCAACTTGGCCGGAGCAACGAGTGATATGCAGCGCGTGAGACTGGAAGACGGACGGCGCAGAAGAATCACATACCGCGAGGCAGCAAGACTTCAAAGTTTCCCCGACTGGTTTGATTTTGCAGGGAATGAAACGCGGTGCTATTATCAGATAGGGAATGCCGTTCCACCATTAATGGC
>CAVAPI010000106.1:0-6008 GCA_963590445.1 Lachnospiraceae bacterium
CCTTGTCCTGCGAGTTCCAACGGTCTTCCACCCAAAGGCCGGTATTGCCGTCCCACGAAGCCACGCCCGGGCAGTGCACCCAAGCCACTCTTCCGGGGCAAATCCCTATGCCCTTGCCCACAGGCTCGTTGATTCCGGCCATCAGGGCCGGCCTTTTCTGAGCATTGCACAACGTGCCGCCAAGCAGCAACGCCAGCATCAAGAATATCTTTCCCATACGCTTCCGATTATGATGTAAATGCTTATGTGTTGCAAAGTTACACAATAAGCAACGGTAAAAGAAACAATTTTGGGCAACATTCACCGGGATATGCCGAAAAACCGGCCGGTTGCGGAGCGTAAACGGGCGGTTTGCAGAGCATAAAGCGGCAAGTTACGGCACAAAAAAGCGGCAGTTTACAAGCCGTAAACCGCCGCTTTGCGTATAGGGTATGTCCGAACTGTGCGCCTCAACGCCTTATCACCGTGCCGTGAAGCCCGTCGATGGCGGTGGCAAGCGTTATCACCACACGTCCCACACCGGCATCCACGGCGGCAAGGGCGTTCTCCAACTTGGGTATCATGCCGTCGGCCACGGTGCCGTCGGCCACATAGCGGTTGAAGTCGTCGCGTGTTATCACCGGTATCACGCTGCTTTCGTCGCCGGCATCGGCCAGCACGCCGGGCTTCTCAAAGCTGTATATCAGCGTCACGTCGTACATCGAAGCCAAGGCACGAGCCGCCTCCGAGGCCATGGTGTCGGCATTTGTATTGAGCATAGTGCCGTGACCGTCGTGGGTAAGCGGCGCAAGCACGGGCGCAACGCCACTCTCCAGCAGTCGCGACAGGGCGGCTGCATCCACCCGATCCACGTCGCCGACGAAACCGAAGTCAACCCCGTCCTTCACAGGGCGGCGGTGCGAGCGCACTATATCCATGTCCGCCCCGGTGAGTCCGAGCGCATTGACGCCGCAAGACTGCAGCTTCGCCACTATGTTCTTATTGACCAAACCGCCGTAAACCATCGTCACGACACCGAGCATATCACTGTCCGTGATGCGCCGTCCGCCCACCATGCGGCTCTCAATGCCCATGAGCGAGGCCACCTGTGTGGCTCTTCTGCCTCCGCCATGCACGAGTATCTTGTGCCCGGAGATACGGCTGAAATCACTAATCAGGCGGCTGAGCCGGGCTTCATCCTCGACTACCGCACCGCCAACCTTCACTATTGTAAGCTGTTCTTTCTTGTTTGTCATGCGGCAAAGGTACGCAAAATATCGGTTGGGCACCTGGTCTCGCACCATAAAAAGCCAAACCGTTTACAAGTAACAAGAGGTGCGGGACGGTCTGTCCGCACTTCCCGCTGCAACAACTGCGGTTTCCTGCACCTGTCTGCAACATCTTGAGCGCAGAGACAATGCCTTTTGTCTTACTTGCGCTTCCTGTCAGGTGCGGCCAACAGCCCGCAAAAGGTGAGCAGACCGTTGAGCAGCAACAGCTCATAGCCGAACTTGTAGCCAAGGAAGCGGCTCGCCGCCACGTCGAGAGCAAGGCAAACTACCGGCGAAGCCACGGCTATGAACGGCACAAGGCGGTCGTTGACACTGCGCCGGGTGAACAGTCCGAAGGCGAAAAGGCCGAGCAGCGGGCCGTAGGTGTATGACACGAGTATGTAGATAGCATCGATGACGCTCGTGGAATTGACCATACGGAACACCAACATGAACGCTACGAACACCAAGCCCATAAGGAAATGCACCCTGTGGCGCAGCTTCTCGTCGTCGGGGCGGCCACACACATCGACGCAGAAGCACGTTGTCAGCGACGTAAGCGCAGAGTCGGCGGAACTGAACGATGCGGCCACGATTCCGAGGGTGAACAGCGCCATAACCAATGTGCCGAGACTGCCCGTGGCAGCGAACATCGGAAGCAGCTCGTCGCCCTGCGCTGGCAACGCCACGCCCTGACCTGCGGCCAGCAAGGCAAGCAGAACGCCGAGCGAAAGGAAGAGGAAATTGGCCGGAAGAAAGGCAAAGCCGTAGGTACACATGTCCTTCTGCGCATCGCGGAGCGTGCGGCAGGTAAGGTTTTTCTGCATCTTGTCCTGGTCGAGACCGGTCATTACCACCACGACAAACACGCCGCTGAGAAACTGCTTCCAGAAGTTCTGGCGCGAAACCCAGTCGTCGAACACAAACACACGGCTCATCGGACTGTCGCAGACGGCCTTGACCGCTCCGCCGACGCCCATTCCGAGAGCCTCCACCACGTGCATCATGATGAGCAGAAGGGCGGCAAAGAGACACAAGGTCTGCAAACTGTCGGTCCAGACGAGCGTCTTTATACCCCCACGGCGCGTGTACAGCCATATAAGCAGCACCATCAGCGCGGCAGTGACGGCAAACGGCACGCCCCAAGCGTCGAACACGAACCTCTGGAGCAGGGCGCACACGACATAAAACGCCACCGCTGCGCCCGACATCTTGGACAGAAGGAAAAACCAAGCCCCCGTCCTGTAGGACACGGGGCCGAGCCTTTTGCCGAGATAGGCGTAGATTGACGTAAGCCCAAGCCTATAGTAGAGCGGCAGAAGCAGAAAGGCCACGATGAAATAGCCGGGAATGAAGCCAATGCACATCTGCAGATAGGTCATGTCGGAGTGGAGCACCATGCCCGGAACCGACACGAACGTAACGCCAGAAATGGACGCTCCCACCATGCCAAAGGCCACCATATACCACGGAGAGTGTCTGTCGGCGGTGAAAAACGCGGCATTGGAACTGCTGCGTCCGTCCGCCAGACGGCTCACAAGGAGCAGTACGGCGAAGTAAACAAGTAGGGTCGCAAGGATAATCATGGTGCAAAGGTAAGAAAAACAGCACATATTCAGGGGCACTCGACAGGGTCTCGGAATAAAACCACACCGGGCTTCCCAAAAGAAGTATGCAATCTTTGGCAAAAATCATATGCTTCTTTGCCGAAAACATATATGATTTTCGGTAAAAATGTATGCAATCTTTTCCCTGTACAAAACCGGCCTTTGGGAAAGGGATGGCGGCTTTGTGAAAGCTCTTTTGCCGGTTTCTTGAAAAGTTCCGTATCTTTGACGCACGAAAAAACAGCGCTCCGTTTTTTTACTTCGGCGGTTTCGTCGGGTCATAAAAGCAGAACGTTCTGAAAAATGGGATGCCTGACGGCTGAAACTGAAATGTTCAACGTATAAAAACAACGATTATGAAACCGACAACGATGATAGCGAAAGGAATGGTGGCGGCACTGTTCGCCCTTGTATGCACAACTTCAACGGCGCACAGGCACGTCCGCCCGCTGCGCAGCCACGGGGTACACGTGGCCATGCGGCCGCACTATGCGGTGCGTCCGGCGGTGACGGTGCGCATAAACAACCGCATAACGCAGAAGGAACGGCTGGGCATGGCCATGGCCTACATAAGGAAAAACGGCGCAATCAGCCCGAAGGAGTACGCCAAGATAACCGGTTTGCAGAAGAAGACCGCCGAGGCCGAGCTTGAAAGTTTCGCCGCCGACAAGCGCAAACCCATAGTTGCCACGGCCAGAAACGGCAAGACGGTGTATCAGGCAAGGGCATAAAGCACGCACGACAATGGCGGTGACCGACGACAGACTGATAGTAAGCCGGATGAAGGAGGATGCCTTGGGCGGCTTCAAGCTGCTCATGGACAAGTACAAGCAACCCGTGTACTGGCACATACGCCGCCTTGTGGTGGCGCACGCCGACGCCCAGGACGCCTCGCAGGAAGCCTTCGTCAGGATGTACCGCTCGTTTGCCGGCTTCAACCCCGCCAGCTCTCTCTCGGCATGGGTGTACCGCATTGCCACCAACGAGGCCCTGAGACTGATAGGGCGGCGCAAGATGACGCTAAGCCTGCCCGACGGCGACGCTCCGGCGGCCTGTTCAATGGTGGCAGACAGCTACACCGACTACTCCGACCTTGAGGCTGTAAGGCTGCAAAAGGCCATACTCTCGCTGCCACGCAAGCAGCAGCTGGCCTTCAACCTGCGCTACTACGACGGTTTGTCCTACGAGGAGATAGGCCAAGTGGCCGGTTCTACGGCGGCAAGCGCCAAGGCCAACTACCACACGGCCAAGGAAAAGATTGTCAACTACATGAAAGAAAACGACTGAACCGATGGAAAAGGACTTCAATCTCGACAACATGGGCAAGCGTATGCCCTACACTGTACCCGACAACTTCTTCAGTGACATGGAGCAAACGGTGATGGAAAGGGTGGCCGGCACAAGGTCTGTGACGCTAAAGAGTACGCACAAGGTGCGCCTGATGCGCAGAATGGCGGTGGCAGCGGCTGCAGTTGCAGTGCTGGCGCTCACCTTCACCCATTGGCAACCGTCGGTTGCAACGGCAGAGGCGGAGACTCTCGAGCAGGCTTTCGACAGGCTTGACGCTTCCGACCAGGCATATCTGATGGAAGCATACAGCAATGACATATTCATAAACGAACAACTTAACCAATAAAAACGATGGGTAACATAAAGAAAATGGTGCTGCTCTTGGCGGCAGCCCTAACATTCTGCATGGCAGCCGCGGCACAGGGCGACGGCAACCGCCGGCAAACGCGCGAGCAACTGGCCGAACGGCAGGCCGCGCACATAGTGAAAACGATGGCAATGGACGAGGCTACGGCCAAGAAGTTCACCGAAACCTACCTGAAGTGCCAGCGTGAGGTGTGGGCACTTGGCCCAAGGCCGGGCGCAAAAAGCCGCACCGCAGCGGCCAAGAGACTGGACACGCAAGACGGACAGGACATTGAGGCCCGCTTTGAGCACAGCCGCAAGCTGCTCGACATCAGGGAGAAGTATTACAAGGAGTACAGCGGCTTCCTCTCGCAGCGGCAGATACAGCGCGTGTATTCCTTGGAGAAGCAGATGATGGAAAGGCTTTCGCGCCACCGCACCGCCACCGCAGGACAGCAGAGGAAGGGGGCGAGACGATGAAACGACTGGTTCTTGCACTGATTGTCACGGCCATGACCACCGCAAACACGGCGGTTATGGCACAGGACAGCGTGATTGCCGTGGCTTGCGGCGCGGAGTTTGTACCGCAGAGCGGCACGTTTAGCGGAACGGGACTGCCATACAGGAAGGCTTCGCTGGGCAACGCTGCCGACGGCAAGGCCGCTCTGGTGATGTATCTGCACGGCGGGACGAGCAAAGGCAGTGACAATACGGCACAAATGAATGAGCCTGGCATCGACTCGATAGCCCGTTATATCATGTCAAACGGCATACACGCCACATTCATCGTGCCGCAATGCCCCAAGGACAAGTCGTGGGGCGGGGCGATGAACGCCGTGTTGAAGGGGCTGCTCGACCGGTTTGCACTCAGCGACACGACAGATACCGACCGCATATACATCTTCGGAGGGTCAATGGGAGGCACAGGCACGTGGGGCATGGTGGCCTCCTATCCCGACTTGTTTGCCGCTGCAATGCCCGTAGCCGGCGATCCTTCGAGGTGCGATGCAGCCTCTGTGGCGCACACTCCTGTGTTTACAGTGATGGGAACGGCCGATGCGATAATGAAAATCGACAAGGTGCAGACCTTCACCGACCAGCTTTCGGAGCTTGGAGGCGAGTATATGTTCGAGACAGAGGAGGGTTGGACCCACGAAACCACCTGCATCGAGAGCTACAACGCGCGTCGTCTTGACTGGATATTCAGCCACAACAAGAGCACAAACCCGTCTGCCGGAGTTGACGCCGCACCTGTTTCCGGCGAAATAAAGGACGTGAAATACTACACAATGGGAGGAATGGAGGTGGCCAAGCCCGCAAGTGGCGGCGCCTATGTGGAAAGGACTGTGCATGCCGACGGCCGCGTTGCCGTGCGCAAGCTCTTTCTCCGCCTCCGTTAGCGGCGGATATTTGCGCCATGAGACGGTAAGTTTGCGCCATAAACAGAATGGCTATAAAATGAAGAGGGTGTGTCAAAACGAAAAATGACATTTGAAAAACTTACAATTTGCAACTC
>CAVAPI010000107.1:0-5958 GCA_963590445.1 Lachnospiraceae bacterium
CATACACGAGGCTCTGTGTGGCCAGTCCCCAGTAGGCAAAGCCGCAGTAGGCCAGCGAAACGCCCACCACACCCGACACAAGCAGCGCCGGCACGGTGGCCTTTGCCCGCTGCTTCACCATAAGGTTGCGAAACAGGTATGCATTGTGGGCCGTTCCCGTACTTGCAAGCAGGAAACCGAGGAACACATAGCGCGCCAGAGGCGTCAGTTCGGGCTTGTTGTAGAATGCGGCTATCCAGGGGGCGCACAGGAAAAGCACGCAATACATCGTCAGACCGCACAGGAAGCTGAACCAGAACACGGCGTTGTAGTCCTCGTGGCGCACCTCCCGCTTGTTGGCCAAGGCTGCGGTGAAGCCGCTCTCCTGCAGTGTGCCGGCTATAGCGGTGAATATCGACAGCATACCCACCATTCCGTAGTCAGCGGCATCAAGGATTCGGGCAAGCACAATGCCGAACAGCAGACTGCAGACCTGCACCATGCCATTGCTAATGCCTCCCCAGAAGAGTCCTTTGGCTGTCTTTTCCTTAAGCGTTTCCATCGGTGGGATAGTGTAACCGGGTGCAAAATTACTATTTATTCACTGCCTTGCAAAGGTTTGGAGGGGCTTTGTGCGCAATTTTCCAGCCCGTTTGCTCCCGGAAGACATGGGGCTGCGTTTCATAACCCGGCGGTTTGCGAAGTGTAAACCGGGCATTTGGCTACAGCAAACCGCCGGTTTGCTATGCGTGAACGCACCGTTTGCGAAACCCGGTTCTTGCCTTCCGGCAGCCAATTCCATGCCTTGCAGGCGTTTTCCGCCCAAAACATTTGGGACAACATGGCTTAATGCATTACCTTTGCATAAGGTAAGCTGCACTCGGGAAAGCGAAAACAAGTTTTCTTTCCTCTCGTTTGCATTACCTTTGCATAAGGTAAGCTGCACTCGGGAAAGCGAAAACGAGTTTTCTTTCCTCTCGTTTGCATTACCTTTGCATAAGGTAAGCTGCACTCGGGAAAGCGAAAACGAGTTTTCTTTCCTCTCGTTTGCATTACCTTTGCATAAGGTAAGCTGCACTCGGGAAAGCGAAAACGAGTTTTCTTTCCTCTCGTTTGCATTACCTTTGCATAAGGTAAGCTGCACTCGGGAAAGCGAAAACGAGTTTTCTTTCCTCTCGTTTGCATTACCTTTGCATAAGGTAAGCTGCACTCGGGAAAGCGAAAACGAGTTTTCTTTCCTCTCGTTTGCATTACCTTCATAATATTTACCAACCGTTATGAGCAAACTTAAGATAGCTTTCGTGAAGCAAGAGGTGTACCAAGACCTGTATGTATGCCCCGTAACCGAGAAAGATCCGGCGGCCATACTGTTCTCTTCCATGGGACGGGTTGGCCCTATAGCGCTGATGAGTGACCTTGGCGCAGACTTCTACATAGTGAAAGAGGAGCCTGAATTTGAGACTCAGACCTACAAAAGGGTCATCCCGCACATTGCAAAGCACCTGTATCTGCTCAAGACACAGACGCTCGACAAGATACCGGGGCAGGAGTTCAAACGGCCGGGCAGCCCGTTTCCCAACGGGAAGTTTGCCGTTGCGTGCGACGATGTGGACTGGGGAATGTATGACATCGTGGTGTCTGTCAACGTCAGTCTGCCCGAACGCACTGTAAGAAGATACCCCCGGACACTGTTCTGCTACATGATTGGCGAGGCCAACCTGTGTACCAAGGCGGTGCATTTCGGCTATGACGTGACGCTAAACCAGATGGCCCGCGGCGTCATAGCCAGGCGTTGCGGTGTGGCGGACTTCCCTTACACCTTCGTGGATGCCACGACTCTTGAGGACATCCTGCGCCACAGGCTCGGCAGGGAGCCGCGCCGCGAGGGGGTGTTCATGGAGATAAACTCCACAAAGGAGCGTCCCGTGACCAAAGTGCCGCCGCACTTCCGGCCCCTGGAGGCCGCCGGACAACGGATAATACTGCACCGGCAGAAGATAGAGGACAACCTTACGGCCATCTACGACTCCAAATACTTCGTGAAAATGGGCGGCCGAACCATCAGGGGCAATTCGGTTGCCGAGGCAGTGTCGCTGGGTTCGCTGGCCATAATGGACAAGTCGCAGGTGATACACCGCGAGCTGATAATAGAAGAGTGCGACGTGAAGACCATGGACGACACCGTAAGACTGATAAACAGGCTGGAAAACGCCCCGGAGGAGTACCGCCGGCTGGTGGCAAAGCAGCGCGGCGTGCTGCACAAGTACTTCTTTGAAGCTCCCATGCAGTCGCTCCGTAACTGCCTCGACGACAAGCGCAGCCGCCAGACGCCAAAGAAATACACGTGGACAGACCGCTTGCGCGACCGTATGGCGTTCGTCCGCATAAAGTGACAAGGCCGATGACTGCTTCAGAACATACGCAAAAGCCCCGGCGCGAGGCCGGGATAGACTGGCTGAAGTGCCTGTTCATAGTGCTCATGGTGGTGTTTCACCTTGCCTACATAGGCGACAAGTATCCCTATGCCAAGGAGATAGTCTATACATTCCACATGAGCGGCTTCCTCGTGATAACGGGTTTTCTGGCAAAAACAGACTATAGCGGGGGCGGAACGGTCAAGTTCCTGCGCACATTGGGCTGGCTTTTCCTGCCCTATGCGGTGCTGGAGGCACTGTATGTGGGCGCATCGGCGGTGCTGCCCGTGCGCGGCGGCGTCGGCGAACTGTCGCTTGGAGTGCTCATAGACAAGGTTCTGCTCCACCCGATAGGCCCCTACTGGTACCTGCACACAATGATGGTGTGCTACGCAGTGAACTATTTTGCCGCCAGAGCCATGCCCCGCACCGGCACGGTGGCGTTTATGGCCGTAACAGGCACCGTGCTGTATGTCCTCGACGCCGTGGCCGGCATCCTTTCCTTTGGCAATGCCATATACTTCCTGGCCGGTTTGCTCATAAGATGCAGCGGCTTGCGCTTTGCCGACGTGTTCCGTCCGTCGATAGCGGCGGCAGTTCCGCTCGTCATACTGTGCAGTTTCGAGGCCAATCTTGACCGTGCGACGCTTGCCGGTGTGGCCGTCACCTATCTCGTGTCGGCGGTTGCGCTCTCGCTGATGCGCTTTTCGCCGCAGCCGGTACGCCGGGTTGCGCTCTACATCGGGGCGAACACGCTGCCGATACTCCTGTTTTCGCCGCTGTTCACCATGGCGGCCAAACCCCTCATAAAGCCTCTTTCGTTTGACCCGACCGGCCTTTTGTTCCTCGTCGTGGCCACTGCGCTGGCCGTGGCCGGCAGCCTTGCGATAGCCTACGCCATGGACAGGCTGCGCCTATCGCCGCTATTCTGCGGGCGAAGCATGCTCAGGAGCATTTAGGAGCACTGCTTTGCCGCCGGCAGACCGTCGGGCGGATGCTGCAGCCGGGGCTTTTGTGCGGTCTGTTCTTTGCCGCCATGCAAAAAAGCGTTACCTTTGTAGTGGCTGGCAAAAGCCGTCAATGTATAAACAGCAACTATCAGTATTATTATGAACGGAAACCAAGACACAAAACAGGGGCAGTTCCAGATAGAACTGCCGCAGGAGACAGCACAGGGAGAGTATGCAAACTTCGCAATAATAACACATTCCAGCAGCGACTTCGTGCTTGACTTCGCCAGAGTGCTGCCCGGAGTGCCGAAAGCGCAGGTGCGCAGCCGCGTAATCCTTGCCCCCGAGCACGCCAAGCGTCTGCTCATGGCCTTGCAGGAGAACATTGTGCGCTACGAACGCGAGTTCGGAGCCATCAAAATACCCAATCAGGAGCCGCGCACCATCGCCCCCTTCAACGTGGGCAAGGGCGAAGCCTGACCACAACCCGGCCGTTTGCTGTGTACACCCCGGCAGTTTGCGAAGCGTGACCCGACCGTTTCGCACCGTAACCGGCCGGGTTTTGTACAGCCGGGGCTGCATGGGCATAAAGTAAAGGCATATTCCCGGACGGCAATGCCGCCCGACACCGAAGCTGGCGCCGCCTTTGGCGTGGCGTGAAGGGCGTTCTTCGGTCCGCACGGGTTCGGTCTGGAACTGCCGTCCCTATATATAATAATGTATATAGGCGGTATCTGTTGCCGGTTCGGCGCACTTTATGCCTCCCGCCGGGCAGTTTGAAAACGTATGGACAGGATTAAGGAGGAGCAAAGGGTGGCGGAACAGATGATAAGGCTGTACTGCCGCCGCAAGGAAGGCAACCGTGAGCTGTGCCCGTCGTGCGCCTCGCTGCTGCACTATGCCTCGTTGCGCCTTGCCCGTTGCCGGTTCGGCGGCGGCAAACCCACGTGCAGGAAGTGCCCGGTGCACTGTTACAGCCCGCAGATGAGGGAGCGGATGCGCACGGTGATGCGCTGGGCGGGGCCGAGGATGGTCTTTTACCACCCCGTAGCGGCTGTCCGCCATATGGTAAGGGAACTTCTGGGGGTGACATCCCTCACGGTCTTGCCGCAACGGGCGTGGCTTCGTCATTCCGCTCCCGTACTGTTGCGTGCGGTAAAAAACGGGTATGGCAGCGTGAGAAAGCGGAAAAAGGCATGAAAAAGTTTGTCCGATATGGGATTTATGCCTGTTTTTGCAGCGGAAATGCATCTTCGGGCGGGAGATGCTTTTTGTTTTTACCCGCTGTTCTCCCGGCTTTTATGAGCCAGTTTGCCGGTTTTTATAAATCAGGCTGCCGGTGTATTCCCTTGATTTCCGCCTTTTGTTCCCCTGCCGCCCTGTCTCTTCCGCACCATCCTTGTCTTTCCGCTGCCCGACCTTCCCTTTCCGCTACCCGACCTTCCCTTTCCGCTACCCGGCCTTCCCTTTCCGCTACCCGATCAGGTTCATTATGCGCCGGTTGGCTCAGTCATTCGCGTTTTTAGAGGTGTGCTTGGTGTGGAGGGCAAACGGGTTTTTGTAGCCGGGAGCTGCGTCCGTCACTGCCTTGGCGTTGAATAGATTTTCTTTTCATACGATAACAATTAAAGTTTAATGATACATAGTTGTTGTTCCTAACCGTCTGTGCTGCACTCCCGCCCGAAGATGCAGAAATCGAAAAGCGGGCACTTTCGCATAATAAAGCGACGTTCCGGCTGTAGTAAACACGGCGTTTACGGTGCAAAACCAGACGATTCGCGGCACAATACTCCAGCAGACGACAATGCACAATCCAGGGCTTACGGAGGGTAGGGGCGGCTCTTTTAGTTGCAGGACGGGGTTCTTTTGGCTGTAGAATGAGATTCTTTTGAACGCAAGTGAGGCTTAAAAAACATTATTTTATGCTAAAAACAGGTTATTCCGGACTGATTGTCCGCTGGATTGTAACGGTAATTAAATAAAATGTCGTACCTTTGCAGCCCAAATGCGGGCATACTGTGCCCGTATTCCTACGTTTGACATATACATATAATATAAATAAAAACAAAAACAACAATGCCTACAATTCAACAATTGGTAAGAAAAGGTAGAAAGGCGCTTGTTGACAAGAGCAAGTCGCCCGCTTTGGACTCGTGTCCCCAGCGTCGCGGCGTTTGCGTCCGTGTCTATACAACGACCCCGAAGAAACCTAATTCGGCAATGCGTAAGGTTGCCCGTGTGCGTCTGACTAACCAGAAGGAAGTGAACTCCTACATTCCCGGAGAGGGACACAACCTGCAGGAGCACTCAATCGTGCTGGTGCGCGGCGGACGTGTAAAGGATCTCCCCGGTGTACGCTACCACATCGTTCGCGGAACACTCGACACCGCAGGTGTGGCCAACCGCACACAGCGCCGCTCGAAGTACGGTGCAAAGCGTCCTAAGGCAGCCAAGAAGTAACGGCCGGTGATGGCCGGTACGCCGCAGGGCGACACAAACAGAAAAAGAATCAATAGTTTTGCTGGAGAGATTGTTATAAAGGTTGAGTAAATGTCCGGGTGCGGACATTGAAGAACGTTGAAGAAACAGCCCCATGCAGAATAGTTTTCATTAAA
>CAVAPI010000108.1:0-5896 GCA_963590445.1 Lachnospiraceae bacterium
TCTTCTCAGCCGTAGCGTAGTCCTCCTGAATCTTGTGCTTCTTCACAAGGTCGTCAAGGATTGCAAACGTCATATACGGACATAACGCCGACGCGCCGTAGCCCAAGAGCAGTGCAGCGTGCATTGTTTCGCGTATTTCGCCGCTCTCTACGATAAGCGCAGTCTGCACTCGCTTGCCCACAGATATGAGATAGTGGTGTACGGCACTCACTGCGAGCAGCGAAGGAATGGCTGCGTGGGTCTCGTCAACGGCTCTGTCACTAAGTATGATGTAGTTGTAGCCGTCGTCAACGCTGCGTTCCGCCTGCTTGCACAGCTCATCGAGAGCTTCGTGCAGCCCCTCTTCGCCCTTGGCGCACTCGAACAGCATGGGCAGCTTGACCGTATTGAATCCCTTGTAGCGTATGTTGCAGAGAATATCCAGCTGCGTGTTGTTCAGAATGGGGTGCGGCAGACGCACCATCTTGCAGTTTGTCTCGTCGGGACTAAGGATTCCCGATCCCACACGGCCTATATATTCCGTCAGAGACATTACCAGTTCCTCGCGGATGGAGTCTATGGCGGGATTGGTCACCTGCGCGAACTGCTGGCGGAAGTAGTTGAAGAATATCTGCGGCCTGTCGCTGAGCACTGCCAGCGGGGTATCGTTGCCCATAGCGGCTGTCGGCTCCTGTCCGTTGACCGACATGGGGACGATAGTGCCGTCCACGTCCTCCTCACCATAGCCGAACATGATCTCATGCCGCACGAGTTCAGGTATGCTGTTATCGACTTTTCGTCCGCTCTTGAGCTTTTCCAGCTGTATGCGGTTGGTCGAGAGCCACTGGCGGTACGGGTGGGCGGCGGCCAGCTTGGCCTTTATCTCGCCGTCATAGTATATTTTGCCTTCCTGGGTGTCTATCAGCAATATCTTACCCGGCTGGAGACGCCCCTTCTCGGCTATCTCCGTCGGGTCAAAGTCCATCACTCCCACCTCACTGGCCACAACCATCATGTCGTTCTTGGTGATTGTGTAGCGTGCGGGGCGCAGTCCGTTGCGGTCAAGCATACCTCCGGCGAAGCGTCCGTCGCTGAAAAGCAGCGCGGCAGGGCCGTCCCACGGCTCCATAAGTATGGAATGGTACTCGTAAAAGGCCTTCAAGTCTTCCGAAATGGGGTTCTTGTCGTTGAAACTCTCCGGCACCATGATAGACATGGCGTGAGGCAGCGACAGACCGCTCATCACGAAGAACTCAAACACGTTGTCCAAGCTGGCCGAGTCGCTCATTCCCGGCTGCACAATGGGCGATATTTGCCTTATGTCGCCCAATGCCTGCGAGTTGAGCACGCTCTCGCGTGCCTGCATCCAGCCCCTGTTGCCGCGTATAGTGTTGATTTCGCCGTTGTGACACAGCAGTCTGAACGGCTGGGCAAGGCTCCACGTGGGGAAAGTGTTGGTGGAAAAGCGCGAGTGAACCAAGGCCAGGCCACTCGTAAAGTAGCTGTTGGTCAGGTCAGGGAAGTACTGGCGGAGCTGGAGGCTCGAGAGCATGCCCTTATATATGATGTTCTTGCTCGACAGGGAGCATATATAGAAGTCCTTGTCGTTGATGCGCTTCTCGATACGCTTGCGGATGATGTACAGCGTGCGCTCGAATATGGGCACCTTGTCGTCGGTTACGCCCGTGACGAACACCTGCTTTATGGTCGGTTCCGTTTCCAGTGCGGCCACGCCAAGGCAATCGGGGTTGGTCGGAACGTTGCGCAAGTGCATGAGAGAAAGCCCTTCGCGCTCTATTTCCTCTATCATCACGGACAGGATCTGACCCTGTTTCTTCTCGTCCTTGGGCAGAAAAACGAGACCTGTGCCGTACTTTCCCTTCTCAGGCACGGGTATTCCCTGCAGCAGGATGAACTCGTGCGGTATCTGGAGCAATATTCCGGCGCCGTCACCCGTCTTGTTGTCGGCGCCCTCTGCACCACGGTGGCGCATGTTCTCCAGCACTTTCAGAGCGTTATCCACCAAGTCGTGGCTCTTATTGCCATGGATATTCACAACCATACCAACGCCGCACGCATCGTGTTCGTAGGCTGCGTCATACAATCCCTTATTCATTTTTAGTTGCATTAAGTTTGTTTAAGTTCCCAATCACTTACATTTTGACTGCAAAAGTACCTCTTTTTCTTGCAGAATGCTCTATATGCAAAAACTTAATGCAACGCTTCGGAGACGCGGTTTCAATGTTTAAGAAAAACAGACCGTATTGTTTGCATTTGAAAGCATATCTTCTCAAAACGCTTACAATACGCTACAACAGTAATAAATATATACTTCACGGTGCTCCAAAAGCCCCTCTGGCAGGCCTTTTCCGGCCACTTACGCACGCAAAAGCAGCGCCCTGTACGGGTGAAGGAAAGGCTTGCAAACCGCAAACCGCCCGTTTGCGGACAACAAACCGCCGGGATACGGTGCACAAACCGCCTGTTTGCGGTGCGCAAACGGGCGGTTTGTGAAATGCGCTCTGCCACACATGGTTACAAACCGGCCTTTCTGACCGGCAAAACGCCCGCATTCCTATGTCCCAACGCACCGCCCCGATTTGCACAAGCACCATTTTGATTTGCGCAAGCACCATTCCTGATTGTCCCAACCCGCGCTCTGCATTGCACAAACGCCGCATTTTGTGCAACAGTCAACCTCCTTTATAGTTAATAACGATTAATTTTCGACGGACAGTTAGGAAACTTAGAACATAATACATACCTTTGCAGCCAATTTATTTGAAAAATGAAAACTGTAAAGACTCTATTTGCGGCCACGCTTTTGGTCGCTGCAGGCACGGCAACCGCCGGCGGCCTGTTGACAAACACCAACCAGAACGTAGCTTTCCTGCGCAATCCTGCACGCGATGCGGCAATCGCAATCGACGGAGTGTACAGCAATCCTGCCGGAGTGGCCTTCCTTGGCGACGGCCACCACCTGTCCCTCAACTGGCAGTTCGCCTATCAGTCGCGCACAATCGGCAACCAGTACCCGCTGTTTGCCAACAATACGGCTGACAGAACGACCGTCCGGGAGTTTGAAGGCACGGCCATAGCGCCCGTAATCCCGTCGGTTCAATATGCCTACAACAAGGGGCGGCTGTCGTTTCAGGCCAACTTCGCACTGACAGGCGGCGGCGGCAAGTGCACATTCGACCGTGGTCTGGGTTCTTTCGAGCGCATTGTGGCCGAGACAGCGGCCGGCGCGTGCCAGCTGGCCGGCGCCATAGACGGCGTACTGGGGCAGATGACGGGCGCACCGGCGCAGGTGTTCACCAGCGACGCCATGTTCGGCAGCAAGGGCGAGTACAGCTACAGCAGCTATATGCGCGGACGGCAGTACTACTACGGCCTGTCGGCGGGAGCAGCCTACAAGGCCACCGACAAGCTGAGCGTGTTTGCCGGCGTGAGGGGCGTGTATGCCCTGTGCAACTACTACGGCTACGTCAAGGACATCACCGTCGGCAACATGCCGCTCTACCAGGTGCTCGACCGGACCAAGCCCGATGCGGCCAACATAGAGCTGAACTGCGACCAGTCGGGCATAGGTTTCACCCCGATACTCGGCATCGACTACAAGACAGGACGCTTCAATTTTGCAGCCAAATACGAGTTCAAGACGCGCATACGACTGAAGAACGAGGCCGTAAACGCCAAGCCGAGCATAGGCAACCTGCCCGCCAACCTGCTGACAGCGATGACTGAAAAGGGCATGTCCGGGGAAGTTGCCAAGTCCATTCTGGGCAGCGAGACAGTGACAGGAGCCATGACAACACTGAAGACACAGTTTGACGAGAAGATGGAAGAGGCCACCGGCGAGTATGAAGACGGCCGCAGCATTGCCGGAGACATACCCGCACTGCTCACCGTCGGCGTGGACTACACCCCGACAGACCGCCTCCGCCTGAGCGCAGGCTTCCACTGGTTTGACGACAAGCGCGCAACCACATACAACAACCACGAGGACAAGCTCGACAGGGGCACCGTAGAGTTCAACGCAGGAGCGGAGTTCAACGTGTGCAGGCAGCTCACCGTAAGCGCAGGGTGGCAGAACACGAGCTACGGACTGACCGACGAGTACATGGACGACAAGTCTTTCGTGGCAAGTTCCAACAGTCTTGGAGTCGGCGTTCAGGTACATATCACCAAGAAGACGCGCCTCAACGCCGCATACTTCCACACTTTCTACAAGCACAAGAAGACTTGCGAGAGCGTGGCACAGGGCATCAGCTACACCGCAGACTACACCCGCAACAACAACGTGTTCGGTCTCGGCCTCGACATGGACTTCTGACCCTGTCCTACCGCACCCCGGTCTGCACCCAACCCGACGCGGACTCACGGGAAAGCCGCCACCGGCCTCCCGCGAGTCCGCGCCTTTTATCCGCGAGTCCGTGCCTTTTTATTAATGTACGCCCGAACATTATTATATATAGGCCGCACTTTTGCCATACCACCCCGCACCTTACATTGTACATGCCGCCCGACGGCAGCCGCAAGCGCACCGCAGACAAGCGCGGAGCGGCACAAAAACAGAGGCTTTTCCTTTGAGTTGTCTCTGATTTAGCGTACCTTTGCAAAGGCTACCGCCAAGGCTTCGGCAGCGCAATGCAGCCGCCGGCGGAGCGGGAACAATAGGAACCAAAATATAAAAGAGGCATGATACTTTTTTTCAAGACCCCACAAAAGAGCATTATCGCAACCGAGTGCGACCACAGCCTGGCCGGCAAAGAGATTGAAGAGCTGTGCTGGCTGTACGGAGACGCCACACTTGTGGACGGCGAAGCGCTCGAAGGCCACTTCGTAGGGCCGCGCCGCGAGATGGTAACGCCGTGGAGTACAAATGCCGTAGAGATAACCCAGAACATGGGACTCAACGGCATTTTGCGCATAGAGGAATACTTCCCGGTGGAAAACCCCGACGCCGGGCACGACCCGATGCTGCAACGAATGTATGAAGGACTGGACCAAAAGGTGTTCAACGTGGCGCATAAGCCCGAGCCAATCAAGCACGTAGAGAACCTTGAGGCATACAACGAGCAGGAGGGACTGGCTCTTTCAAAGGAGGAAATAGAGTATCTGCACAAGATAGAAAAGGAACTCGGACGACCTCTGACCGACTCCGAGATATTCGGATTCGCACAGATAAACTCCGAACACTGCCGCCACAAAATCTTCGGAGGCACGTTTGTCATAGACGGAAAGGAAATGGAGTCGAGCCTTTTCGCCATGATAAAGAAGACAACCAAGGAAAACCCCAACAAGATACTGTCGGCCTACAAGGACAACGTGGCCTTTGCACAAGGCCCGGTGGTGGAGCAGTTCGCCCCAAAAGACCAGTCCACGAGCGACTACTTCGCCATTAAGGACATCGAAAGCGTCATCTCGCTCAAGGCCGAGACCCACAACTTCCCCACAACCGTGGAGCCTTTCAACGGCGCGGCAACGGGTACGGGCGGCGAAATACGCGACCGTATGGGCGGAGGCACGGGTTCGTGGCCGATAGCGGGCACCGCAGTCTATATGACCGCCTATCCGCGTCTCAAGGAAGACGGACTCAGCACACGCGTAGGCGGCACACGCGACTGGGAAGAGCTGCTTCCCGTGCGCCAGTGGCTCTACCAGACTCCCGAACAGATACTCATAAAGGCGTCAAACGGTGCGAGCGACTTCGGAAACAAGTTCGGCCAGCCGCTCATCTGCGGCTCTGTACTCACGTTTGAGCACAAGGAGGGAGAAGAAAAGTACGCCTACGACAAGGTAATCATGCTTGCCGGCGGCGTAGGATACGGCACCAGGCGCGACTGCCTGAAGCGTGAGCCGCAGAAAGGCAACAAGGTAGTGGTGGTAGGAGGCGACAACTACCGCATAGGTC
>CAVAPI010000109.1:0-5658 GCA_963590445.1 Lachnospiraceae bacterium
GCCTACGAGATTGACGAGGCCGAAAAGGAAGAGCGCGGAAGCGACATCGTGCTCCACATAGACGACGACTGCAAGGAGTATCTCGACAAGTTCAAGATACAGGAGCTGCTCAACAAGTACTGCAAGTTCATGCCTGTGCCCGTGGCATGCGGCAAGAAGACGGAGTGGAAGGACGGCAAACAGGTGGAAACCGACGAGGACAACATCATAAACAGCGTGGAACCGCTGTGGACAAAAGCCCCCAGCACGCTCAAGGACGAGGACTACAAGAGCTTCTACCGCACGCTCTATCCCATGCAGGACGAGCCTATGTTCTGGATACACCTTAACGTTGACTACCCGTTCAACCTCACCGGCATACTCTACTTCCCGCGTATCAAGTCGAACATCGACCTCCAGCGCAACAAAATCCAGCTGTATTGCAACCAAGTGTTCGTCACTGACCAGGTGGAAGGCATAGTGCCGGAGTTCCTCACCCTGCTCCACGGCGTGATTGACTCGCCCGACATACCCCTCAACGTAAGCCGTTCCTATCTGCAGAGCGACCGCGACGTGAAGAAAATATCCACCTACATCACCAAAAAGGTGGCCGACCGCCTGCAAAACATATTCAAGGAAGACCGCAAAGGCTACGAGGAAAAGTGGGACGACCTTAAACTCTTCATCAACTACGGCATGCTCAGCGAGGAGAGTTTCTACGACCGCGCCAAGGATTTCGCACTGATGAAGGACACCGAGGGCAAGCATTTCACCTTTGAAGAGTACAAGACACTCATAAAAGACAACCAGACAGACAAGAACAGTCAGCTCGTTTACCTCTACGCCACCGACAAGGAGGAGCAATACAGCTACATCGAGTCGGCCAAGGCCAAGGGCTACAGCGTGCTGCTGCTCGACGGGCAGCTCGATGTGCCCGTGATACAGATGCTGGAGCAGAAGTTTGAGAAGAGCAGGTTCACGCGCGTTGACAGCGACATCATAGACCGGCTCATCGTAAAGGACGATGCGAAGAAGAGCGACTTGGCCGACGACGAGCGTGACAATCTGTCAGCAGTGTTCAGAAGCCAGCTCCCGCAACTGGAAAAGACGGAGTTCAACGTGGAGGTTCAGGCGCTCGGCGAGCAGTCACAGCCAGTGGTAATCACCCAAAGCGAGTACATGCGCCGCATGAAGGACATGAGCCGCTTCCAGGCCGGCATGGGTTTCTATGCCCAGATGCCCGACAGCTACACGCTGGTGCTCAATTCCGACCACCAACTCGTCAAGAAAGTGCTCGGAGACTGCACCGGCAGCACCGCCGAGGCACTGAAACCGGTGCTCGGAGAGCTGAAAGGACAACAGGCACGCCTTGCTGCACTGCGCCAAAGTCAGGAAAAGAAGAAGGCTGACGAACTGACAGAGGAAGAGAAGAGCGGCCTCAAGGACACCGAAAAGGCCATCGAGGAGCAGCGCACACGCCGCAACGACATCCTTTCCGCCTATGCCAAGGGCAACAGCATAGTGCACCAGCTCATCGACCTCGCCCTTTTGCAGAACGGAATGCTCAAGGGAGAAGCCTTGGACAAGTTCCTCAAACGTTCGGTTGAACTGATCAAGTAGGATTAGAACAAACGGTTTGCTTCGGACAACGGCAGACTACAAATAACGGGAAACGGCATTTCCAATGCTTCTGGAAATGCCGTTTCCCGTTATTTGTTGCTGTTTACATTCGTCAGAACACGCACGGCAATGAGACAAGCTGGTACATAAGGGTGCGCGCCATACGCTTATGCCCCTCTTCGTTGGGGTGCAGACGGTCGGTGTCGCGTTTATTGAAGTACTGCGCATGCTCATCCAGCATAGGATAAAGTCCGCTTGCGGCGTTCATGTCGATGACTGGCACCGCCCAAACATAGCCTGTCTCCTTCACCGCATCAACATACGCCTTGAGATACTCGCCGCACTTGTTGCGGTAGTCCTCTGTTGGCTGCCAGTTCTTGTCGTTTGCATAGAAACCGCCGCGGTGTATGGGAGTCATAAGCACAATCTGCTTGGTAGGAAACATGCGCTTCAGCGTGCTCATGGCAATGTTTATACATCCGCGATAGGTGGACTTGTCCATACAAAGAGTCTGTCTTTTGCGCGCCACGAGATGCTTCTGCTCATGTATTCCAGCCACAACGGAGTCGTCTTTCTCCGTAAACCACTCGCCAATCGGCAGTCCGGCATTGTAGTCGTTGGTGCCTATCATTATTATGATGGCATCGAAATCATCGCCGTGCTCGCTCTTCAGTTTCTCCGCCTGTCGGGGGATGTCGTTCCAACGTCGTCCGCTGACGGCATAGACATAGGGAGTGACGCCGAGCCATTCGCTGAGAAACGACCAGTATTTCTTCTTTGAAGCATTGTTGTTCGGGTCGGTTATAGAGTCGCCAAAATAGGCCACACGCTTGCCTTGCCACGGATGAACAAAAGAAACTTGTCCAAACGATGGTAAAGCCACGAGTACACTCATGAGGAAACAAGCCAAGTATTTACGCATATTACAAAAGTTTTTGTTGTCAAATACAATAGGATGGTTCTATAAATCGCTGCCTATAGTCTCAAAACCAGACCACGACGATTATAGAACCACCCTATTCTGTTAAGTTAATCCTTTGCCGCGTGTTATTAACGCTTTACCACCTTGACGGTTGTGCCGTCGGCGAGTTTCTGGATATAAACCTCACCGCTGTGCATGGTGTCAACACGCTGTCCGCTGAGGTTATACACGGCCACCACGCTCTTGTCAGTCTTGCCTTTCACAGTGTTGACGGCCGATGTGGTAGCGCCATTCACTTTGATGGTATATACATTGCGGGTGAGCAGGTCGCCGGATATTACCTTTACGGTAGCCTTGACACCGCATTCCACGTCGGCAACGTCCATTACCATTATTGCACCGTGGCCGTCGGCAACTGCCTTGATGTCGGAATAGGTGAACTCACCCGTGCGCTCGATGGTGTATTCCATAACGTCCTTGTTGAAGTCAGGCACGTTGAGCGAAGCCAGCTTGGCGTTATAGATGAGGTTAAGGTCGTCTATAATCAGCGAATCCGGTGCATTTTCGTCGGTGCTTGCCACGCCCGGCTCTGCATTGGTTGACATGGTAATGAGAATAGCCTTTACTATTGAGTCGTTTTCCTTGTAGGCTTCATAGTCGAAAGGCATTGTCACGCGCTGCCAGACGTTGCCGTTGCTCTCAATCTTGGTGTTGCTTCCACGGGCAATCACGCTGCTCCGCAGAGAGTCGCCGGGGTCTTGGTAGTAGCCGCCGTTGGTAATGGCTGCGCTAAGCGTGGCATACTTGTTTTCGGGATTGGCTATTGTGCCCTGCTTGAACTTCACCCACACGGCCAGACTGTCGGGAGTGCCGTTGAGAGTGGTGTAGTACGGGTCGCCGTTGCCGTCAACGTCGGTGCTTGTCATGTCGAGATACGCACAGTTGTCGTAGCTGGCAGGATCCGTAGCTCCAGCCTTCAGACGGCCTGTGGTAATGGTTCCGTTGGCCGGCACGCCAAACACGAGACCCGAAGTGACCAGTACGCTCGTCTTGCCTGCGCTGCCCGGGCGCACGTCGTTGGATATAAACGTGTGGGGAGTGGCCTGGACAAACGTCGAAAGGAAGCCCGTTGATGTCATGAACGAGTGCCATGAGTTAGGCTCGTCGCTCGTGTACTTGTTGTTCTTGCCAGCCGTTGCGGTGTGGAACTGCTCGAAATCGGAGTTCGCAATCTGGCATCCGCCGTCGCCGAACACCACCTTTATCACCTGATGGAGCGACGTTGACAGGTCTATGTCAATCACTGCGTACAGCTTGTCGCCGTACAGCTTGCCTGACATGACCACCGGCACCTGACCAATCATTGTCGGGCCGTACCAAGTGTCCACGTTGGGGTCGTCACCGGCCGTTATGGGCACAGTACTTTCGCAGTTCAGGAAGGTAAATCCCGTGCCGAAGTCAACAGCTGCGACATCGCCCATCTCTATGTTGCCCACTGGCATCTGGTCTTCGCCCATTTTAAGTATAAAATTCTTGAGGGACAGGGCGTAATTCCCGTTCTCTTTCTTGGTGGCACTGATGGTTGCGGTCTGCGCAGACGACACTCCGTTTACCGTTACCACCAGCTTGTCGGTGTAGTCAGTTGCCGCCGCGCACAGTGAAACTGCGGCAGAGACAACCAGAGTAAATAGTTTTTTCATCTTCTTACCTTTCTCTCTTTGTTTGTCCTTTATATTATTGATGTGTATCAAACATACTGTTGGTGTATGTCATCCGTGTCGCTGATGTGTGCCAACCCTGCCGTCCGTACTGCGAAGCATTGCCTTTCCGGCACGGCGGAGACTGCTATTTCAGCCGATAGGTCACGCCTAACGACCCGAAGATGGGATAGAGCGTCTGCTCAATGGTGTGGAAATCGCTGCGGTGTATGCCTGTCAGGCCCCAAGAGAGGTCGGCATAAACGCCCCAACGGTGGCAGATGTGCCAGTCAACCCCGGCATCTATGCCGAGCTGAAGGCGGCGCAGGTCGGAGCTGAAGTCGTATGTACCGCGCGTTTCCGCATCCGATCCTATGTTTATCTTCTGCCCTGTCGGGTCGCCGACGCGCAGGTAGCCGTTGTAGGCATAGCCCTTGAACACCCGCGTGTTGACGTATGACACATAGGGACCGAGCTTCAGCGTCACCCTTTCCGACGGTTTGAACGTGGCCAGCACGGGCAGTGTTACCATCTGGAGGTCGGCTTCGCTCACGTTGTTGCCCGTGAAATTGCCCGAAAGCTGTTCGCCTCCACGCACTATCTCCATGTGATAGCTCTTCACTTTGGCGTCTATCTTCATGCCTTTCTTCTCATATCGAAGTCCTGTCATAAGGCCCCAGTCACTCCAGAAGTCCTTTTGCACGTCGAAACCCAGCAGCAAATTGCCCTGAAGCTCAAACTTCTCGAGGCTGCGTATGGTGGGCGGCATGCCCAATGGGGCGGTTCCGCCTATGTTATAGCCAAAGCGCACGGTGTAGTTCAGGGCTTCGGTGATGCCCCCGGCACGCATTTCCGTGGCAAACGTGCCGGCCAGCACAGCGGCAATCAGCAGTGTCTTGGTCTTCATTCCGGTTTTTCGCATATAAGTCTGACCTTGTCTATACACAGTTTGCTGCCGATGGCGCCCTGAAACAGGTCGCCGTCCTTGCTCGAAGAGAACACTATGGTAATGCTATACCCGTAGTTGCGCAGCAGTTGGAAGTCTATTTCCGAAGTGTAGCCGAACGCTATTTCAAACGGAGTCCAGTCCTCTGCCGGGGCAATCTTGCCCATGCGCGCCATGCCGATGATTTGTTCGCTGCTCTGAACGTTGCTCCCGTCGAGCACTATGGCGTTGCCCGCCGGGGTATGGTCGTCCGCTATGGCATCGTGATTCTGGTAAATCACGGCATATATGGCGGCCGAATCGGTGCACCCGGCCACCTCTTCCCCAGCCTTGTTCTGGTACTTTGCGCCCGGGCGGTAGGTGTAATAGCCCGTCAGTTTGAGCGGTTTGCGGTCGAAGCGCACCCCGAACTTGGTGGCAACGAGGGCATTGCCGCCAAGGGCATTGGTGGGGTCGAATGTGCCGAGATACAGGTTGCCTGCGGCAAGCCTCAT
>CAVAPI010000110.1:0-5636 GCA_963590445.1 Lachnospiraceae bacterium
CCTTTCACCTTGTGCAAGTAAGTCATGTATATTACTTTCTCCATATGCCAGTGGCTGTTCCGTTTATTATCTTGTAGTATTGTATCGCGTTGACCATCAATCCGGGCACGTTGACTATGCACATCACCACGAGCAGCCAGTTGATGTCGTGCGTCAAGGCACTCACTCCCAATGCCAGCGGCACGTAGATGACTGCGGCGAAGATGGTCATGCAGAGCTGCAGGTTGAGTGCCCCCACGCCGTTAAGCACCCATGAGTAGCGCATACTGACGAGCGTCGTGAGCATATACACGCCGACAATGACCGTCATAGCGAACGGTATTTCAACGTCGCGGCCTATCCACAGGACAAACACCGGCCCGGATACGGCCATGAGCAACGCCACTACAAGCGCCATGAGCAGCAGATACCGGTCGAGTGTGCGGCTGGCACGTTTTATCCACACCATGTCTCCACGCTTGTAGGCATCTGTGGTGGCCGTCCAGTAGGGCGTGCAGATGATGTTGAACAGCAGCATTGCCACGCAGAAGTAGCGGTAGGCTATCTGGTAGGGCGTTACGAGTTCGGGCGAGAACGAGTTGGATATTATCACGTTTGACGACATGAACAGCACCAAGCCCGATATTTGCAGCACGAAGAACTTCACGCCCATGCCAAACAGTTCGCTTACAGTGCGCCGGTCTATGAACGACAGGCTTGGCCGCAGGTCTTTGTATCGGCCACGGAACGTTATCGGATAGCTGACCAGATAGACCACGAACGGCGACAGCGTATTGACGAGGGCTATGAGCAGCAGTGAATGTATGCCGCTAAGGTAAACGGCTAACGTGCCGACAAACATCAGCGTTTGTCCGACGGTCACCAGCAGGTTGTTAATGGCCGGCATCTGCAAGCCCATGTAGAAGTTGCCGATGAACTTGAATATGAATGTGGAGCACACCAGCACCACCGACACCGACAGAACCGTGCTTAGGTTGCCCACGATGCTACTGTCAACGTTGAGAAACGAGTACATGTCGAAGCCCCAGATGAGTGCGTTGAGCAATACACAGGCCGGAGCTATCACGGCAATGAGCATGAAGAACGTGGACGACACCGCCTGGCGTGCCTTCTGTCGGTCGCCACAGGCCAGACTCTCGGCCAGTTTGTTGCGCAGTCCGTTGCCCAGACCGATGTCGAGGCTGTCTATCCACACCAGCATCGAGCTTATGGTGAGCCACACTCCGTTCTCGTATGCGCCCAAACACTTGAGTGTGAGCGGCACAAGGGAGAACAACACTATCGTTGACCACCCCTTTATGAACAGCGATGCAGCAATATTCTTCCTTATCAAGGCCGTGCGCGGGTTGTCGCCCCACGCCTTTTGCAACAGTCTGCGCCCCATCTGCATCACCTTATTCCGGATTCAGAACCCTAACCCAGCCCACTATCACTTCATCAGGTTGGCTATAGTGGCTATCATCGTGGCTATCGAAGCCGTACCCGAACCTATTGCCACCATCTCTGCCGTACTCATCTTCTTGTTGGCGGACTTGGTCGGCACCACTATCTCGCATCCCGGCAGCGGCTTGTTGCTGCCTCCGGCCTTGGCCACTGTGCCGTTCATATATATAATGTACGTGCGACTCTTGCGCGCAAGGTTGCCCCAGCCTCCGGCCTGGTCGACATAGTAGTCTATACCCTTGCCTTTGCGGAAGGCAACGGTGCTCGGATACATCACGCCGCCGCTTATCTTCACCGTACCCGAATACTCCGGCACCACGATGCGGTCGCCCTCGCGCAGCACCACATCGAAGTTGCTGCCCGGATTGGCCATTGCCTTGTCAAGGTCGATACCTACAAAGTAGGTGGTCTCGCTCAAATCGAGTTTTTTCGTATCTACAGAGTCCTTCGACCCGGCCTGTGCCAATATCATCTTGCGCAGTGTCTCGCGGCGCATCAGCTCTTCGGCGGTGTACTTGCGCTCCAGGCGTGCTCCCTGGGAGTATGCTGTCGGTGTCAGTCCGCCGGCCTGCTTTATCACGTCGCTCAGTCTCTGCGTCTTGCGAGCCAAGGTATAGGTGCCGCTGTACAGCACTTCGCCCTCCACATTCACGTTCTTTTGCGTTGTATAGCCTGGGCTTGTCCTGACGTACACCTCATCGTATGGCTGAAGTACAAATCCTGGTGTACCATCTATTACGAATCCGTCCTTCAGGGCGAAGGTATATGTGCGTGCAATGGTGTCTGATGTTGTCACAGCCATTTTGTTGCTTATGCGCCGCGCCACATCGACGCGCATTACCGAGGCCGTATTGGTCAGTCCGCCGGCCTGAAGCACGAAGTCTTCAAGCGTTTCGTTGTCGGCGTACTTATACACTCCGGGATACATCACCTCGCCATAGATGGTCAATATCTGCTCTTCCTGCAACTCTTTCTTGCTCGGCACGTAGAGCACGTCCTCGTTCTTCAGCGGTATGTCGGCCACCTTGCCCGACATTATGCCCGCCACATCAACCGAAACCACTTCAAGCGTGCGGTCGGCTTTCATACGGTGCATGACGGCACGCGCCGTGAAAGCATCCTCGGTCACGCCCTCTGCGTGCTCAATGAGCGAGCGCACTGTGGTTATGTCGCCGCCCATCTGATACATTCCCGGACGGAACACAGCTCCGCGAAGCTCAACAGTGTTGGTATAGCGTGGCAGTACGGAGTCAACGCTTACCGAGTCTTCATCGTTGAGGCGGAAAGAGCTAAGGTCAAACTCGCCGACCGTATGCACGGAATACTGTGCTCCGGCCTTTCTCACCACACGCACTGACTTCTTGTAGGCATCGCCGGCAAAGCCTCCGGCATACTTGAGCAGAGTGCCGAGGCTCTCGCTCTTCTTCATTTCGTAGTACATGGGGCGCTTTACCTTGCCCGTCACGTTGACCAGGCAGTCGTATGGGCCAACGACAATCACGTCGTTGTCGGCCAGACGCACGTTGCCGGTGAGTTTCCCGTTGAGTATATAGTCATATATATCGACTGTTGTCACCAGCTTGTTATTTCGGTAAACCTTTATATCGCGCAGGGTTCCTATAGCGTTCACGCCTCCTGCCATATACAGGGCGTGGAAAACTGTGGCGAAAGCCGATAGGGTATAGGTGCCGGGGGTCTTCACCTCTCCCATGACGTTGACCATTATGGTGCGCGTCTGTCCGACAGTGAGCTTCACCTTTGAACTGCTGTAACGGGCGCCGAGCGTTGAGCGCAGACGGGCGTTGGCCTGTTCCACTGTCAGCCCGCTCACGTTTATAGGCCCGAAGCCCTCAATCACCACCGTGCCGTCGGGCGACACGGTGCTCTCTATGGTCTTCTGCGAAGCTCCGTAGATGTCTATATATACGGCATCGCCAGGCCCCAGACGGTAGTTCTGCGGCGTCGCGATGTTCATGTTTGGCTCAAAGGTCAGGTCTTTGTTGTTGAATATGTCGCGTCCGAACACTTTTTTCTTGTCCATTTCCAAGTCTTTTCGCATCTGTTCGAGATACATCTTGTCGTATATCTGCGAAGAGTCGGGCATGAACGTGCTCAGCTCGTCCTGCATCTGCATGTAGTCCTTGTCGTTGCCGTCGTACGTGCGCTTGGTGTTCAGCTCCAGTCGTCCGTCTTTCTTGCGGTATTTCGACACGTTTCCCTTGTCGGAGTCTTCCTTTTTCTTGCCGTTGGCTGTGCGCAGGCGGTCGCTGTTGGCGTCCTTTGTCAGGTTTTTCACGCCCAGTGCCGTACTGCCTTGCTCGCGCTGGTACTTGTCCTTTATGCGCCTTATCTGGTCGATGGTCACGCCTTTCTGCATCAGCTTGGTCACTATCTGCGACTGCGACGTGCCGGCTGCCTGTTCCTTCATCACGTATTCCATCACTTGTGTGTCGGTCATGGATGACTGGGCCGACACTGCTATAGAGAATGTCAGCGACACGAGTATTGAGAAGATATATTTTTTCATGTATGGATTAGGGGTTGTTCCTTATGCTATTAACGCATTTGCGCGCACAATTATTGCATCGGCAACCGCCATTGCTGCGGCTTTCTTTCCGCAAAGCGGCGGGTTACGGTGCAAAAGTGGCTGGTTTACGGGTTGTAAGCGGCCTGTTTTCGGAGCAAAAACCGGCGGGTTATCGCGCGCAGTGCCGGATTGCGACACGCAAAGGTACACATTTTCGGGACAAATGTGGCCGGGTTAGCCTAAAAACCTGTATCTTTGCATAAGATAAGCTGCACTCGGGAAATTGAAAACAGGTTTTCTTTCCGCTCGTTTGCATTATCTTTGCATAAGATAAGCTGCACTCGGGAAATTGAGAACAGGTTTTCTTTCCGCTCGTTTGCATTATCTTTGCAGTCAAAGAGCACAAGAGAGTGCCGCGACATCGGGCCTGACTGGATTTGACAGCGGGTTGAGATGGTACGTAAGCATGCGGAGTAACGGCTGTGAACTCCATAATCTACCGGTCAAAAATTTATCTGGCGAAAACAACTACGCTCTCGCTGCCTAATCGAAGTACAGTAGATTACTGGCTTTATCCCGCTACCAGGTAGCAGGACGAGACACCGTTCAGAAGCTGTTGTTCCGAAGCGTTCTGGCCAAACGGTGCGGTTAAATCGGAAATAGTTGCGGCATGCCCCGCTGCCGCAATGAAATTTTAGGGGATAAGGCGGCGGTTGGTGGTCCGGGTCTTGCCACCGCACGAAAACGAAGTCCGGAATAAGCATGTAGAAAGCGTATGGTTTCCCTGTTTGGACGAGGGTTCGACTCCCTCCAGGTCCACCTTTGTCTTCATTGTTGACGGGCAACCGGCCGTGCGTTGGCGGACGTTTCTGTAAGGCAAAAGCCGCTGCCGGCAACGGCCGACATGCCAAATATCACCGAATATAGGTCGGCAAAATTGCATTATTTTGTAATTTTGCAGCCAAAAATACCACACAAAGCATGAAGAAACTTGCGTTATCAGTGTTCCTGGTTCTGCTGGCTGTCATGGCCAACGCACAGATGGTTGTACCCGTACACTTCACTTCCAGCCTGAAAATGCTTGAGGGCGACGAGGCGGAAATCGTGTTCTCCGCAAAGATTGACGACGGATGGCATCTGTATTCCACCGAGATGGGCAACGACGGCCCCATATCGGCAACGTTCAACGTAAACAAAATGACCGGCGCAAAGGCCGTCGGCAAACTGCAACCGAGGGGCAAGGAAGTTTCGCAGTTTGACAACATGTTCGGAATGAAGCTGCGCTTCTTTGAACACAAGGCCACATTCGCGCAGAAAATAAAGTTCACGCAACCCACATACGACATAGACTGCTACCTTGAATACGGCGCTTGCAACGACGAGATGTGCCTGCCGCCGTCGCAAGCCAGCTTCGTGAAGAAAGGCAAGTCGCCGTCCGTCGATAAGGACGCTGCCGAGGCAACTGCAAAAACGGAGGCTGCTGCGGAAACGGAAGCTGCTGCGGAAACGGAAGCTGCGGCCACGGCTGACACTGCCGCCACAGACACGGCGACAGTGGCTACGGCTTCAGTCAATGCGCCGCAAGACCTGTGGAAACCGGTTGTTTCGGAGCTTAACGCCTTTGACGACAAGGCTGCCGACAACTCGCTTCTGTACATCTTCCTCG
>CAVAPI010000111.1:0-5616 GCA_963590445.1 Lachnospiraceae bacterium
TTGTGGCATTGCTCCACCATCCACTGCAAAGGATCCCAGTATGGCTGCGGAGCACGCCCTTGTGTACCGGTGAGGAAACGGCTCCAAGGTTCATATGGGCTGGAGTAGAGAGCGTCACATTCTGGTCTCACCTGAAATATTATGGCGTTTGCCCCGTCCTTTTGCAGTGCATCGAGATGCGTGGTGAGCGCGTTTTGCATGGCCGATGTGGACATTCCCTGAAACTGTCCGTTGACGCACTGTATCCAAGCTCCACGGAACTCGCGCTTCTGTTGGGCGTTGAGTGTTGAGGGAAGCAGTATTGCAATTACGGCCACGATCATTGCCGCGGCTGTCTTGATGTGGGTTGCTGTGTATGTGCTTGTTCTCATTTCAGGTAGTTGTATATTTCTTGGGTCCAGTCTTCCCCGTTTATTGTCAGCATTGTGTTTATTCCCAACTTCTTTGCTGCCTCCACATTGCGCTGTCCGTCGTCGAGGAAGAGTGTCTCGGCTGGATTTATATTCTCACTGTGCAGGACATGGTTGAAAAAGGCGGCATCAGGCTTCATGGCTCCGCATTTGTAGCTCATGTAAATAGCGTCTATGTAGTGGCCGAGAGGATGTCCCTGACCGTCAAACCTTTCGCTTAGTGCCCAATCCATCATAAACGGGTTAGTGTTTGACACCAATACCGTGTGGTAACCCTCATTCCGGAGCTTCTGAAGTACCTCAAGATTTCGCCTCGGCACTTCCTTGCAGTAGCCCAACCATGCGTGTTGACACTGTTCCCAAGTCAGTTCCCGTCCGGCAAGTCGGCTTAGTCCGTCCACGAAATCCTTGTCCGAAATACGTCCGCACTCCAAATCTCCGAAGATACCCGACTGTGTGTATATGTCGAGTTGCTTCCCTGCGTCGGGAAGTCCCAGTTCTTCAAAACGCCTTGTGGCCGTTTCAGGCGAAAGAGTGAGTATCACCCCACCGAAATCAAACAGTATATTCTTGATTTTACCCATAGCTGCGTATCTATATTATGTGGGTGTATTTATTGGTCTTTGTCGAATAGATTGAGCTTGTTCTTGCGCGCTTCATCAAGTGAAGCGAGCTTTTCCTGCTCCAGACCATACTCCTTGCGCAGGTTCTCATACCGGGTTTCAAGCTCGTTCTCAAGCTCCGGCTCCTTGTTTTTGTCCATAAGGCGTGCGGCAACGAGCGCATTTTGCGATGCATCCTTCATCCATACGACCGGGCCTCCATAGACCGGTGCCACTTTCAGAGCTACATGCAGCTCGCTTGTGGTTGCTCCGCCAATCATTATAGGTATGTCAAGTCCTGCTTCTGCCAGTTCGTGTGCCACGTTGACCATCTCTTCGAGGCTTGGAGTTATGAGTCCGCTGAGCCCGACAATATCTACGTGTTCCTCCTTTGCCTTCTTTACAATCTGTTCAGCCGGCACCATCACACCCATGTCAATCACTTCGTAGTTGTTGCAGGACAGGACAACGCTCACAATGTTCTTGCCTATGTCGTGCACATCGCCCTTTACAGTGGCCAAAAGCACCTTGCCGGCCTTGGCTCCGCCGTCGGTCTTCTGCGCTTCTATGTGCGGTTGCAGTATCTGCACGGCCTGTTTCATGGTGCGTGCGGTCTTCACTACTTGAGGAAGAAACATCTTACCGCTTCCGAATAGTTCGCCTACGGTGTTCATGCCGGCCATCAGCGGACCTTCGATGATGCTTACTGCCTTCGGATATTTGTCCAACGCCTCGGCCAAGTCCTCTTCAAGAAACTCTCCCGTGCCCTTTATCAGAGCGTTGGCCAACCTTTCCTCCAGTGTACCGTTGTGCCATTCGGGTGTCGATGCCGTAGTTGTGTCAGCCATGCCGCCGTTGTTCTTTGCCGCATCGGCCTTTTCCTTGATGTCGGAAGCGAGGTCTGTGAGAGCCTCTGCCGCTCCTGCCGTCCTGTTCAGTATGGCATCTTCCAATATTTTCAGCTCGTTTTCCGGTATATCGCCGTAAGTTACCTTCGTCGCAGGATTGACTATTCCGAAGTCCATGCCCACCTTGATGGCATGAAAGAGGAACACTGCGTGCATGGCCTCGCGGATGTAGTTGTTGCCGCGGAACGAAAACGACAGGTTGCTAACGCCTCCGCTGATGTGTGCGCCAGGCAAATTAGTGCGGATCCATTCCGTTGCACGTATGAAGTCGGCAGCATAGCCGTCGTGTTCCTCCATTCCCGTAGCTATGGCCAGCACATTCGGGTCGAAAATGATGTCGAGAGGGTTCATCCCAACACGTTCCGTGAGTATTTTGTAGGCACGTGAGGCTATTTCAATGCGCCGTTCGTAGGTCGTGGCCTGTCCTTTTTCGTCGAAACACATTACCACTGCCGCCGCTCCGTAGCGTTTGATGTCACGTGCATGGCTGACAAACACTTCCTCTCCCTCTTTGAGTGAGATGGAGTTGACGATGCTCTTGCCCTGCACACACTTCAGTCCGGCCTCGATAACATCCCACTTTGACGAGTCAATCATCACGGGCACCTTGGCTATGTCTGGCTCTGCCGCAATCATATTCAGGAAGTGAACCATCTCAGCCTTGGCGTCGAGCAGTCCGTCGTCCATGTTTATGTCTATCACGAGTGCCCCATCGGCCACTTGTCTGCGTGCAATGCCGATGGCTTCGTCATAGTTCTTCTCCTTTATAAGCCTAAGGAACTTGCGCGAACCGGCCACATTGCACCGCTCACCCACGTTTACAAAGCGCACTTCCGGCGTTACGTTGAGTAAGTCAAGCCCGCTTAGCCACATTGTCTTGGGCTTTGGGGTAGGGCAGTGTGGCTTCTTTCCGGCTGTGAGTGGCACGTATTTGGCAATGAACTCCTCTGTTGTGCCGCAGCAACCACCGATTATGTTCACAAGTCCCTCGTCGATAAACTCGCCAATCTTGGGTGCCATACTCTCCGGAGACTCGTCATACAGTCCCAGGCTGTTGGGCAAGCCGGCGTTAGGGTATGCGCTAATATAATAAGGTGCACGGGCTGCAAGTTCGCGCAGGTAGTTTTTCATCTGGTCGGCACCGAAAGAACAGTTGAGACCGACGGAGAAAATGGGGTAGGTGCTTACGCTTGCAAGGAAAGCATCGAGCGTCTGTCCGCTCAAAGTGCGCCCGGCAAGGTCGCTCACCGTCACCGAAAGCATAATGGGAAGGTCCACTCCGTGACGCGCCATCACCCTCATGGCTGCGTCAATGGCCACCTTCGCGTTGAGTGTGTCGAATATTGTCTCAATCAAAATGGCGTCAACACCGCCTTCAATCAGTGCGTCAATCTGTTCTGTATATGCATCCAGCAGAGTGTCGTAGGTCAGTTCGCGTGCAGCAGGGTCGCTCACGTCAGGACTCATGGAACAGGTCTTGTTGGTCGGACCTACCGAACCGGCCACAAATCTCGGCCATTCGGGAGTGGAAAAGCGGTTGGCGGCACGCCTTGCAATGCGTGCTCCTTCAAGAGCCATCTCGCCGCTGAAGTCCTCCAGACCGTAGTCTGCCTCAGAAATGCGCTGGCTACTGAATGTATTGGTTGTTATAATGTCAGCTCCTACGGCCAGATATTTGCAGTGAATGTCGCTTATGACATCGGGACGCGTTATGTTGAGCATATCATTGTTGCCCTTCATTGTGCCTTCGACGTCCTTGAAGCGGCAGCCACGGAAGTCTTCTTCTCCCAGCCCGTATTGCTGTATCATCGTACCCATGGCTCCATCGAGCACGAGTATGCGTTGTTTGACGATGTCCCTAAGAGTCATAGGCCTATCCCCTTTCATTTGAGTTTACGTGTCGGGTGGATTTCAATAGTGTTTTATCGCTCTGTCCATCTCTCTGCGGTCTTCTTTCTCCTTGAGAGTCTGCCTCTTGTCGTAGTCTTTCTTGCCTTTGCACAGAGCGATGTCCATTTTGGCGCGTCCGTTGCCGTCGATGAACACAAGAAGCGGCACAATGGTGTAGCCGGTCTGCTTTGTTGCGCTCTGCAACTTCTGTATTTCCCGTTTGTTGAGCAGCAGTTTGCGGTCGCGCTTCATCTCGTGGTTGTTGTAGGAACCGTAGAAATACGGGCTTACGCTCATGCCTTTCACCCATATCTCGCCGTTGTTGATGAAGCAGAAGGAGTCAACGAGACTTGCCTTGCCCATTCTTATCGACTTTATCTCCGTGCCTGTGAGTACGATACCCGCAGTGTATGTGTCAATGAAGAAGTACTCGAACGACGCTTTCTTGTTGCGTATGTTCACAGGACTCTTCTTCCTTATCAGCTCTTCTTCCTTGTTCATCGGTGCGAAAATATATGTTTGGTACGCAATCAACGGCAGTTGTCCGCCGGCGATTTATGTTTTCCTTTTTCTGTTTCCAGAGATTGCGTCACTTTACTATCGTGGCAAATCTGTCAATGTGGCTGTCTATGTAGTGTGCCACGGCCTCTGTCCACTCCTCTTCATATTCCACGAAAGCGTCGTCGAGGTCGTCAAACTGCGGAAACTGTTCAAACAGGGCCATGAACTCCTCGTCAGAGCAGTCCTTTTCTATCTCTTCACGGTACTTGCCGTACAGTTTGTTCCCCCTGTTTATGAGAGTTGCGAGCGTATCTATGCCCCACAGGCGCATGGCCTTGCCGAACGGATTGCGGAAGATGAAGCCTCCGTAGCCGTTGTGTATCAGTTGCACGAATCCGCCGTCCATTACTTCCGTGCGGAGAGTGTCGTAGGCCAGCAGAGTCAGCTGCTCTGCGTTGAGTTCCTGCATGGTTTCAGCCGTAAGTACGCCGCCTATTGCGGTGCGGATGGCGTTGACAAACACCTCGACAAAGGTGTCCATGCCGTCTTGCGCTGCCTTTTCCAGGACTTGGTCGTCTATCTTTACTTCAGTCATGCCTTAGGTTTGTTTCCGTTTCTGACAGGGATACATCTGTTTATTGGAAAATAGCGCAGCCTGAAACAGTCAGACTGCGCTATTTATATGCTCGTGGTTCCCGCTTTTAGCGCGAGCCTTTTTACTTCACTTTGGATACTATAGCCTTGAAAGCTTCCGGGTTGTTCACTGCGAGGTCAGCGAGTACCTTGCGGTTAATCTCGATTCCTGCCTTGTGGAGTGCTCCCATGAGCGTAGAGTAGCTCATGTTTTCCAGACGGGCGGCAGCATTGATGCGCTGTATCCACAGTGCGCGGAAGTTGCGCTTCTTGTTGCGGCGGTCACGGTATGCGTATGTTAAACCTTTCTCCCAAGTGTTTTTGGCTACCGTCCACACGTTTTTGCGGGCACCGAAGTAGCCGCGTGTGAGTTTCAGGATTCTCTTTCTCTTTGCTCTTGAAGCAACATGATTGACTGATCTTGGCATAATTTTGTTCTTTAATCGTTAGACAAAATGGGATTAACGGAGACACAACAGGTCGCGAACCTGCTTCATGTCGTCGGTGGAAACCACGGTCTGGTGCACCAAGTTACGCTTTTGTTTCTTGGTCTTCTTGGTTAAGATGTGACTGTGAAACGCATGGTGTCTCTTAATCTTACCTGTCCCGGTCAAACGAAATCTCTTCTTTGCACCGGAGTTTGTCTTTACTTTTGGCATTGTTTTGTTGTTT